>JAFGTC010000307.1 GCA_016934335.1 Candidatus Omnitrophota bacterium
AACAAAGGGAAAATAAATTTATTGCATCGAAAGAAAAGGGATAACTTTCATAATGGAAACGTCTTAGGGCGTGAATTGTTTTTAGTAGGCCTATGATTCCCCTGGCCGGATGCGCAAATTTTGCTCAAAGCAGTCGATTTTTTTGAGAAAATAATGCGCATAATCTTCATGAAAGAAAACGTTTCTTATTTTCCAGTTTGCATGACCATCGGTTTACATGGAAATGGAAAATCGGAATGATTGAACAGAAGGGGCATTGGAGTTATGCGGGGTGAGATGCAAATCTCATAAAACGGCGAACGTGAATTCATTTTCGTCGCGGAAGGGAGAAAAGAAATGAAATCATTTCAGTTTGGAGTCTTGGTTTTAGTCAGTTTATATTTCGGGGATGTCGCTCAAGCGGATCCGTCCATCGATCTGCGCTCTGTTCCGGGCGCGATGCGCATCGGGCCGACCGGCGAGATCGATGGAAATCCCGCCGTGGAGATTGGGGCGGCTCGAAACGAAGTGGAATCCAGCCAAATTGTCATAACCGCCGCCGGCGGAAATCTCGAGCGGATCGAGTATGACGTATCCTCCTTGCAGAGCGAAGGGCAGGGAGAAATTTTCAAAGAGAACATCACGTTGTATCGGGAAATCTTTGTGCCGGTGCGGCATTCCGCTCCCCGCGCTGCTTTGCCGCCCGGATGGTATGCCGATCCGCTGGTTCCCTGGAAAAATCCCTATACCGGCGAGGAAATTTGCTCTCCCAGTTGGGTGGATAACAAGTTGGAGGGGGGCCGTTTTGGCGCGATTGGTTTTGATTTGTGGGAAAATCATCATGAAGCGCTTTGGATTGATATTCGCATTCCTAAAGACGCGCGCGCCGGCGAATACCGGGGATTTTTATCCATCCGAGCAAGAAACGCCGCCGAGGCTCGCATTCCCATCCATTTGACGGTCTGGGATTTCACCCTGCCCGACGGCCCGACGCATGAAAACCACTTCGGCGGTTTTTCGTATGTAGCCCGTTATTACGATCTCGATCGCAATTCGGATCGCTATTATCTTTTGGAGGACCGATACATCGAGATGATGGCGGCCCATCGGCTCAATCCCCCGCTGCCCCAGCGACTGCTTCCCCGCCGGTTGGAATCCGGCGCGATTGAAGTCACGGAGGATTTCGATCGCGAATTGACGACGTTCGTCAATCGGTGCGCTTTGACGAACATTGAAATCCCCCATGCGCCTTATCCTGACGTCGCCGGGAAGAATCGCGAAGAAAGCATCCAGTATTATCGCACTTGGTATGCCTATTTAAAGGAAAAAGGGTGGGAGCGGGGCGCTTATCTGTATATGCTGGACGAACCGAACGACGCCGAAGCCTACGAGCGCGTCCGGCGGTTGGGCGCTGTGGTTCGTGAAGCGGATCCGGGCATTCGCCGGCTGGTGGTCGAACAGCCGTATGTCCAGAATCCCGACTGGGGCGCGTTGGACGGGGCCATCGACATCTGGTGTCCGTTGTTCGGATTTGTACACGAGCCGAGCATCAGAGAGAAGCAGGATCAAGGCGACGAGGTCTGGAGTTATTCGGCGCTTGTCCAATCGGCGCCGCGCTATCATCCCGAGTATGAAAAAGTCAAAAACGATAATCCTCCCTATTGGCAAATCGATTTCCCCGTGCTCAGCTACCGGATTGCGCCTTGGCTCAATCGGCGGTACGGAATCACCGGCCTCCTCTATTGGTCGACCGTATATTGGCGAAGCCCGTCGCGTAATCCCTGGGACGATCCCGGCTTTCGAATTCGCTTCAACGGCGACGGCTTTCTGTTTTATCCGGGGGATGACGAGGGAATCGAGGGCCCCATTGCAACGATTCGACTCAAGAATCTTCGCGACGGCATGGAGGATTATGAATATTTTGCCATTCTCGAGGATCTAGGCGGCCGGGATGCAATTGACGCCGTCGTCCGGCAGGCGGTTCCCACATGGGGTTCGTGGAATCAGGATCCGATGAACTTGCTGGAACTGCGCAGACAGCTGGCGGAAGAGATCGTAAAAAGGAAAAAAGGCTCATGAATCCATTGAGTCGGATGCGTTATTCGGCGCCGTTCGTCCAAAAATAAACAGGAAGATATAAAGAATAACAACGGCGATGAAAAGAAGAAGGATGGCGTTGATTTGGATCGTGGAAATAAAAAACAAGCAAATTAACGACGCCGCTCCGACCAAGATGGCATAGGGCAGCTGCGTATTCACGTGGGCGGTCACGGAGCATCCGCTGGCGCCGGAAGAAAGAATCGTCGTGTCGGACAGCGGGGAGCAATGATCGCCGAAAATCGATCCGCCCAGCACGCTGCCCACAGCGCCGTAAATGATGTCGTTGTGGCCGGCGCCCAATTGCAGCGCGATCGGCAGGATGATCGGCATTAAAATGGACATGGTTCCAAAACTTGTGCCGGTGGCGAAACTGATGGCCGCGGCGAACACGAAAGTCAGCAGGGGCAGAAACGCCGGATTGAAATCGTCGCCCAGCAGCGAGGCGACATAGGCGCCGGTGTCCAGCCGCTTGCAGACGGCGCCGATGCTCCAGGCGAGCACTAAAATCACGCAGACGGTGAACATCCCCTGGCAGCCGTTGAACCAGTCGCGGTTTACTACATAAAATGTTTCTTGCAGCGGCCCGAGATGAACGACGAAGGCGACTAACGTTGAAATCAGCGTCGCCCACAGGAGGCAAAGAAAAGGATCGGCCTGCGAAAAGAGATTCATCAATGTCTGCAAGGGATGGGACCAATCCACTTCGGCGCCGTTGTGATATCCATGCCACGACAGCAAGGCGATGGAAGAGGCCAGCAATACGAATAGCGGCAGGAAGATAAGATAAGACCAGCCGTCAATCTTTTCTATCGGTTCAACGGCATTTTCCTGCTCCGGCGGCGTAGTCGCTTGGACGGCGGTTTGTTCGGCGGTGCGCATGGATCCGAAATCGCGGCCGCTCCAGGCGATCAGCAAGCCGAAGAGCAGCGCCAGCAATGGATAAAACCGGTAGGGAATGGAGGAGAGAAACAAGCCGTATCCCGTATACTCGGCCGTTCCGACTGTTTCCAACGCGTCGTTGATTAAAGATACTTCCACTCCGATCCAAGTGGAGATCAGGGCGAGAGAGGTGATGGGCGCGGCCGTGGTATCGACCAGGTAAGCCAGCTTTTCCCGAGAAATTCGAAGGCGGTCGCACAAGCCCCGGAAGGCGTTGCCCACAATCAGGCAGTTGGCGTAGTCGTCGATGAAGAAAATCAAACCGGACAGCCAAACGGCGGCCATGGCTTTGCTGCGGCGGCGCACTTTCGACGCCAGATGCGCGATCACGCTCCGCGCAGTCGGGCTGCCGGACAAAATGCCGGTTACGCCGCCCGTCAGAACAGTGAAGAACAGGACGACGGCGTTGTCCGCATCGAGAAACGTTGTGAGCAGAATATCGTCAAATGCGCGGAAAAAAGCCGTCACGGGAGAAAAATCATAGAGGATCAAAGCGCCGACGAGAATTCCTATCAAAAGTGAAATGACCGCTTCGCGCAGCACAATGCACAGGATGATCGCCGCCAGCGGCGGCGCCAGCGATAAAATCGTTCCCTCCGCCATGTCTCCCTTCCCTGATTCTTATTCTATGAATTCAATCTTTCCCCAATAAGCGGCTATGGAGTAATGGTCGTCGGCTGCATTCTCGAGCTCGATGGTGATGGTTTGACCTGCGTAGGTTGAGAGATCGTATTTGAAATCGCGCCATTGGATGCCGTCGCCCATTTGACTGACCTTTTCCTCCGCCAGTTGCGTTCCATTGACATAGACGCGCAGCCGCCAGTTTTTGGTCGCTCCGGTTGACGAAGCGGCGACATTCAAGTGCAAAACCGGCTTCTCTTCGGTCAACGCTCCCTGCCAGGTTAGGATGCAGGGAACCTCGGCGCTTTTCGGATAGGTGACGAACACATCGAATCGATCGGCCAATTCGGGGAATAATCCAGGATTGATCGCCTGGCCGCAGTTGCGGATCGTCCATCCCGGCGCCGCCTTCTGCAGTTCGTTTTGAAGCGTTTTTTCAAGCCCTTTCGAGCGTCTCTCATCCAAACGGGCCCATTCGTCTTGATATCCATCGCGCATGGAGGCGGTGAATTGTTCCAGATCTCGGGGTGCGACTGGCTTTTGGACGGGAATAGCGTAATATTCGCGATCGCCCAGCCGCTGAATGTAGCCGCTGTAGCGCTGGATGATCTTGTTGGTCTGCCGGCGGCAGGCTTGGATCAGAGTCGTGAAATTATACGGGGTATGAAGGAAGATCCGGTCGCTGATCAGCGGAATGTTCAGTGTGAATTCCTGGGGAATGCGGCTGTAGCCGCCCAACGCGCCCAAAACGCCGGCCGCCGTCGAGGGATTGCAGTCGTTGTCCTGACCGCACCGGGTCGTGATCTCCAGCGTCTTCGCAAAATCGCCTTCGCCGTACAACAGGCCGAGGACGACGTAGCCGCCGTTCAATTTGGCGTCGATGTTGAGAGGCTGATTGTGTCCGTTCGGGCATAAATCGGTCGAACCGTATTTGTCTTCAAGCATCGTCCAACAGCCGCGCCAGTCGGTTGGATTGCCGCGGTAATGCTCGAGCACGTCGCGAATCAGCTGCGCATACTGGCTTTTTTCGGGAATGCATTGCAATCCCTTCTCGATGACTGCGATGCGATCCGTCTCCATGAAGGCCGCCGAATACATGCCCGCCACAAAAAGCCCTCCGTACAATCCGTCGCCGTAATTCATCAAAACGCCGAACGATTTCGCCATATTGACGGCTGTTCGAGGCATGCCCGGGCAGAGAATGCCGAACACGTCGGCTTCGATTTGAAAATCGATGTCGTTGGCGTGGGGATTGTAGCGGGGATGGCCCGAATCGGGAGGCAGGATTCCCGCCCGGATATTGCGCCGCCCCGCGTCGTTGGCGTGCCAGAGAGGATACAAGGTTTTGGCGAAATAGGGCGCGGCTTCCTGCGGCGTGATTTGAATGCCCTTTTCTTCGATGGCCTGAAGGAAGGTCATTTGAACATAGAGGTCGTCCTGCTGGAGAGCGTTTTCCACATATTGCGGCTTCCAAGGCCGGATCACGCCTTCCTCCATGATCTCGCCCAGGTATTTGAATTCATAAGGCGCGCCGTAACTGACGCCGATCATTTTCCCGGCCCATGCGCCATACAGTTTGTCATCGTATTCAAACAGCGAAAGCCGCTGCGTTTCTAATTTTTTCGGTGTGTCGTCGCCAAACCATTCCTGAAATTTTTCTTGAAACTGCTTGGTTCCACATGAGGTACAAATCAGGATCAGCGCCGTCAACAGAGGTACAAACCCTTTGGATTGCATGGATCGACTCCTTGTTCTTACAATAATTCTTATGATGTCTTTTCAACGATGGTTGAATGGATTCGGCAAAGACGTAATTTTCAACGATTTGCTGCGATAAATCCAGAGAATTCCAATGATTTTCCTCGATTTTCTTTTTGAGTAGGGTATCGAGATTCCGCCGAAAACGATAGGTGAATGAACCGTGCGGGGGCAGGGCGGGGGAATGATTGCCCGCTTTCTTCGTCTGCACGGCGCGGAAAATGCGCGGCGTGATTTGTATTCATTTTCCAAAACCGATTTTCCAAAATTCAAAAAAAGAGGCCCGGCCAATGCGGCTGGGCCTCTTTCGATCATAGAAAACATAAATCAAGGCGTGAAGCGGATGGTGCGCGCGGCGCTGTCGACATACAGCCCCGAATCGGGATTGATCACCCGCAGCATGAATTCTTTGGTCTCGCCTTCGGGTACTTTTAATCTCTGCCCTTCATCGAAGTTGTAGAAATCGGTCGGGATTTCCTGATCGAATAGATCTTCCAATCCCTCGCCGACGCCCGGATTGATAGAGACGTCGAACTGAGTCATGACGGGAAGCGTTATGGGATCGGTTCCGTCCAGGGGGATTAACTGCAACAGCGGGATGGATTCCGCATCCGTATTGTAAAACGAAAACTGCCCGCGGAAATTATCGCCGTAAACGCGGAAATCAATATCGCCGGAAGTGCTGTACGATTCCGAAGCCCAGTCGCCTTCCCGCTCGTAAAGAATCGGCGGGATGGGATCCAGAAGGGCGAAGCTATGTTCGGCCGGGGCGCCGTTGCCCAGGCGAATGCTTGTCGTGATGGATCCCGTCGCCCCCACGATCATCGGAGCGAAACTCAACGTGACTCCGTTGGACGAAGCGTATAGATCGATTTTCCCTTCCAGAGATTCGTTTTCGCGGCCCAGTTCCTCCAAGCGAGTCGAGATGATCTCATAATTCACCTGGCCGTTCACAACATACGGAACGCCCGCTAAATCGATGTTTAATTGATCCGTGACGACTCCCTGCAATTCCCAGATCAGCGTAAAGATCTGATCTTGATACAGCGCATACGAATCGACCGCCGGATCGATCAGATCGAACAAGCCGGGCAGTTCGATCAGAAATTCGCTGACAAAAAGCCCGCCGTCGCCCGCCGCCAGCGTAAGGTCGACGGAATTGCTTTCTAAGCCGGAATAGCCGTTCTTCACCGTAATGGCCGCCTGCCCCGGATTGAGCGCCGTCAAGGCGGTCGCATCGATGACGATTTCAGCGATGGAGCGCGATAGAAAATCAGCCGGCAGTTGATAGACGATAGGTTCTTCGGCGCCGACGTCGATGATCACCGACGAGCCGTCATCCTCCGTTGCGCCTTGGAAGACGGGGCGAAAATGATTGCCGGTGATCGTGATCGTCGTGCTGGCGGAGGCCAGGTAAAACGGCGCCGGGCTGATGCTTTCGATGACCGGCGCCGGAGCGGCCTTCATCGTAAAGGCGAAGGGCGCCGTTTCGGCTTCGTCTTCTCGAACAACTTGGATCGATGCGGCGTCGTCCTGATTGGGATTGGAGAGGCGCGGCAGCGTCGCCGCCAGCCCTTCGCTGATTTCTTCAAAGGCTAGTTCCTGTTCGCCGTCGCGCGATGTGAAGAGAACTTTCGCGACAGGCGCCAGACGGCTGCCCTGGATCACGACGCGGTTTTCCGTATCGACGTAAATGTCGGATCCATCCTGGTTGTAGATCCGCCGAATCTCCGGCGCAACGCCGCCGCCGGCCGCCGCGTCGTATATGCGGATGTTGTCCAGATAAATGCCTTCTTCTTCCAATCCGGAGTCGCTTTCAAATCGGAAGGCGATGCGCAGCATGGGATCGGCGGGCAGATTGACTTCGATCGGGATGAAGTCCGCCTGCGTCAGCGGTCCCAGTGTGTTGTCAGGATTGGATGCGCCGAACAAACCATCGAAGGTGTTCGGAAGCAGGGCTTGCGGATCGCTCGAATTGAAGGCGGTTTTATCGGTGATGATCTCTCCGTCGCTGTTGATGTCGACGATTTCCCAATTTTCCGAGTCGGCCCGGGATGCTTCTACAACTAAAAAGTCCGCAATGTAAGTCTCCGGATTTTCGAAAATAAAGGCCGCTTCAAAGGACAGCATCGGCTCTTGCGCCTGGCTGGTGTCGATGGGATTCCGAAGTTCCAAGACGGATGTCTGCGCGGAATTGTATAGAAAATGGTCTTCGTTGACGGCGGCGCTTTTGGGATGGCTGAAAGCGACGCCGTAATCGAATCCGGGAATGAGCTCGTCGGTATTGAGAAGAATCCACGAAATCAGGCGGTTTGTCTCAGGCATGCGGTCTTCTAAAATCAATAGATCTTCCGATTCTTTGCTGTACAGCGCTGACAGCCCCGCTTCTTCGAATGATTCGATCATGTCGAGATTGGTATAGAAAAAGAGCCCGGGCGGCGTAGGGGTCGGCGTAGCGTTAGGATCTATGGTAGGCGTCGGCGTCGGCCCTTCGGTTGGAGTCGGCGTCGGTCCCTCTGTCGGCGTGGGAGTGGGCGTTCCTGCTTCTTCCGGCGTCGGGGTGGGCGTCGGTTCTTCTTCGCCTAAAGTCGGAGTCGGCGTTGGTAAGATAACCTCAAGCGTAGGCGTCGGTGTTGCTTCGCCTTCTAACGGCGTGGGAGTAGGAGTGTCTTCGCTTTCTAGCGGCGTAGGCGTCGGAGTGTCTTCGCCTTCTAACGGCGTGGGAGTCGGCGTGGCTTCGCCTTCTAGCGGTGTGGGCGTCGGAGTGTCTTCGCTTTCTTCGGGCGTGGGAGTGGGCGTCGGGGCGGCTATGGAAGAATGATATGCTTCTCCAAATAAAAGAAGATCGAATGAATCGACGCTGCCGTCGCTATTGAAATCCGCCGCCGGTTCGCTAGTCTTCCATAGTGTCGTAAAAATATATAAATCACTGGGATCGATCACGCCGTCTCCGCTGAGATCCAAGGAAACCTGAAAAGGCTGTTCCTCTTGAGCCAATCCGGCAAGAGGAGTAAGACTGAAAAGTACTAACAAAGTAATGATGGGAGTAACAGCCGATAAGATTCGCAATGGAAGGACTGACCGAGAAATAACACGCATTTGGTTCCCACTCCTTGGCGTTGAGCATGCATATCCGCATGGCGGATCGAAATTAAACAGTATAATAGTATATGAACGATCACGGGAAAGATCGGATTCCCATTTCCACCATACGGTGGAACTATAGCAGAGGGCGGTCGTTTTGTCATGTTTCACAGATAGAGCGGCCCCGAAGAGCCTTTGACTTTTTACGGCGGCTCAAGAAAGATAAAATGACCGCAGCGATGGTCTGTAAAAACGATGAATAAAGGAATGCGAGGGGTATGACTGAAAATCCATCAAGTATAAAAATCGGCGTCTTGTCTGACAGTCATTTGCCGGACATGAACGGTCTCCCGCTCAATCTGTTGGGCGAATTGGAATCGATGGACGTCATTATCCACCTGGGAGATTTCTGCGATGTTGAAACCTATAAGGATTTGCAGAAGATCGCGCCGGTGATCGCCGTATACGGCAATATGGATGTCCCCGAACTCCGGGCTCTTCTGCCGGAAAAAAAGACGATTGAAATTCAGGGATATAACCTGGGATTGATTCATGGATGGGGCCCCCCCAAGAATCTCGAAATTCGCGTGGCAGGCGTTTTCAACGATGTGGACCTGATTCTATTCGGCCATTCCCACATTCCTCTTTTTCAAAAAATCGAGGACAAATACCTATTCAATCCCGGCAGTACATCGATGAATCGCGATGGAACGACCACCTTCGGCATTCTCGAACTGGGCGAAGCCATCAATCATCAGATCGTGCGTTTAGACGGCCCCTGATCCGATCTCTCTTCAAAAATGGAATGATCGCAAAGGCGGCGTTAGGAATCCGACGCCGCCTTCAGTTCGTTCTGAAATTCCTGCGCGTTTTCTTGGGTGACGAGTTTCGTGGGCAGCGTAACAGTTTTGGGAACATTTTCGCCGTTGAGAATCTTCATCGCATATTCGACGGCCTCCCGCCCGCAGGTGGGATACCAGAACGTGGCGTCCAACTGCCCGTCGATGACCGCTTGAACGCCTTCATGCCAGAGCGCATCGATGCCCAGAAACTTCATCTCCGCCTCCCGCCCGACCTGTGCAGCCGCCAGGCGCGCGCCCAGGGCCATGGGATCGTTGTGGCCGTATACCAGATCGATATGCGGATGCGCCTGCAGGGCGATTTTCATTTGATCGATGGCTTTCGATTTCAGCCAGTCGGCCACGGGATTGTGGATGATCTCGATCTCCGGATAGTCGGCGATGGCTTCATGGAATCCCTCGCTGCGATCGATCGCCGGGGGAGAGCCGGGCAGCCCTTGAATCTCCACCACTTTGCCCTTTCCGTTCAATAACTTCACCGCATACTCGCCGGCCCGGCGGCCGATTTCCCGGTTATCCGCCCCGATGAAGCAGGTGTAAGCGTCGCTCAAGATCGCTCGGTCCAGAACAATGACGGGGATGCCGCTGTTGTATACTTCCTCCACGACCGGCGTCAGCGGGGCGGCTTCGTTGGGCGAGATGATCAACAAATCGATTCCCTGCCGCACCAGCAGGCGCACTTGATTTCCCTGCTGATCGTTCTTCTGCTCCGCGTCCTGAAAATTCAGTTGAATGTCGGGATATTTCGCGGCCTGCGCGGCGGCCGCGTCGTTCATGGCTTTTCGCCAAGGCTCGTTATAATTGCACTGCGAGAATCCGATCAGATATTTGGCGTCGCTTTTGGATGAACAGCCGGTCATGAATCCCGCAACGCCCGCGAGACAGAGAATCGCAATCATCCAGGTTTGCATACGGCGGAAGCGCTTCATGGTATTTCTCCAAA
This sequence comes from Candidatus Omnitrophota bacterium, assembly GCA_016934335.1. Taxonomy (GTDB): domain Bacteria; phylum Hinthialibacterota; class Hinthialibacteria; order Hinthialibacterales; family Hinthialibacteraceae; genus JAFGTC01. Next base: position 10,285 of record JAFGTC010000307.1, read on the forward strand.
TTTGATTGAATGTTTGAGTCTGCGCCGCCACGGCCAAAACCAGCAGCGCGCCGATAACGATTTTTTGAATGCTGGGTTCTACATTTCTCAAGCCCAGCACATTGACGATGACGCCGATCAGCAGCGCCCCGGCGAGAGAGCCTACCACATTCCCACTGCCTCCCGCCAGATTGGCGCCTCCCACGACGACCGCCGCGATGGCGTCCAGTTCGAAGGCGACGCCTTCCTTGGGATCGCCTTGATGCATCTGGGCGGCTTGCAGAACGCCCGCCGCCGCGCTGAGACAACCGCAGAGCGCGTATGTGATGATCTTGTTGCGATCCACCCGCACGCCCGCCAGGCGCGCGGCGGTTTCATTTCCGCCGATGGCGTATAAATTACGCCCGAATGCGGTATAGACCAACAATACTTGAAAAACCGCGACGATCAACAGAAAAAAAACGGCGGGAATCGGGATGATGCCGAAGACGAATCCCTCCAACCATAAAAAGACAGTTTGATCGTTATGAATGGGGATGGTGTAATTGTGCGAAAACGCCATCGCCAGACCGCGCGCGATGCTCATCATGGCCAAAGTGGTTACAAACGGCTGGATGCGGCCTTTGGCGGTGGCGACGCCGTTGAACAGCCCCGCCAGCGCGCCGCTGATCAACGTCAAGCTGATCGCCGCCGGCGCTCCCAACTGCCACTCCGTAATCGATAGAGCCGATATCACCGTCGCCAGCGCCAGCACCGAGCCGACGGATAAGTCGATGCCCCCGCTAATGATGACGAACGTCATCCCCACTGCCAGTATGCCGCGCACCGACGCCTGCCGGACAATGTCCAGAATGTTCTCGATTTGCAGAAACACGGGCCAGCCGTTTCGCACCGGCGAAAAAAAACAGGCGAGAATAAAAACGAGTATCAACCCCACATAAGGTCGCAGCCAAGAGCGGAACAAGAATCGCATGGATTTCGATAGCATAGTGAGTTTTATAGTATCGAGAGGAAGAATGCTTGATAAGGGCCGCGATTCTGAGCGATGGAAGTTTTGATTACGGCGTTTTCGGCTTATACAGAAAATAGCGCACGATTCGGCTGCCCGTGCGCACCAGTTTCCGGTCCAGGGCATACGATTCTCGCAGCGCTTCGATCATGTCCGGCGTGAAGCGCTCCCGATCCCAGTTGGGATCGTCCAAAGAAAACTGCAGTACGACGAACAGAAACTCGCGGCTTCGGATGCGCTGCAAAAGAATGCTTGGATCCCATTTTCCTTCGCGAATCAACTGCGTCAGGATGAACGGTTGAAAGACCGGGGGATGGCCCGCCATCAGAGCGACGCCGGCCCGGTCCGATAAAATCGGCCCTTTTGAGCGCGCCAGGTTATTGGCGAGCCATCGAACCTGCTGCGCATCCTGGCGCGTCGGCGTTTCGCTGAAGACCATCCTCGAATGGGGCCAATGCCAGGTCGATCCCAACTGCAGCGCGCAGGCGCACAAGAAAACCAGGAGAGGCAGAATGTGCCGCTGCTCCGGAATCGACGCCTCTTCGGCCAGTTCCAAAAAGGAGTGATAGATCCACCCCAAGCCGGCGCAGGACGCCGCGACCAGCGAGAGCAGGTAGTTGGGCGCCGAGCCGATCTTGCCGCACATCAGCGCTTCGCCCAGCGCGAACAGCGTAAACCAGAATAACAGCGAAGACGTACGATCCTGAGACGACGAATCGCCGCTTCCGGGCCTGAGCCGCGGATGGCGCCATACAAGAATCAACAGCGGCGCGCATCCCCACACAGTGTACAATCGCAGCCACTGATTGACGTAATTCATCACGTCGGACAGTCGATACTCGTTGGCGTTGTAAATCACCAAATGGCTCCACGCGCGGCCGCCTGATAATAACAACAACGCCGCGCCGGAAATCAGCCCTATCGTCAGCAGGCCGCCCGTATATCGCAGCGCCGCTTTGTGCTCGTTCGACGTCAAAAGCGCCGCCAAAATGGCAAGGGGAGCGGCGAACAGCGTCTGCCGCGTCAACAATGCGCACGCCATCAAAGGCAGCGCCGCCTTCCAGGAGCGCGTTTTTTCAAAGAGGATCAAACCGCCCATCGCCAAGGCCGCTCCCAGCGCGTCCACCCTCGCCAGCGCCCCCCAATCGTTAACATGATAAAACGATAGATAGATCAAGCCGCTCAAGATTCCCGCGCTGCGCCGCCGGGTCAGCAGAAAAACCCAATAGCCCGCCAGCGCCGCCGTGGCCATCGTCGACAAAAAGGAAATCAAGCGCGGCCAATGAAAATTGGGCGGCATGAACAGAAAGCCCAGGCCGGTCAAGGCGGGATAGAAGGGGGGATAGTTGTCGACCAGATAGGGCGGCTCTTCCAGCGGAGGATAAAGAAATTCGCCTTCCGCCAGGCGCATGCCCTGATACACAAGATACGCTTCGCTGTTATCGACGTCGAACGGGTATAGAACCAGGCGCGCTCCGTGATAAACGAAAATCAGGGCGTACAGCCCGCATCCCGCAAAAACCAGCGCGGCCAGCCATCCAAGCGGCCCGCCGCCGAATAAGCGCCGCCCTCCGCCCGTCAGTTCCTGGCGGCCGTCCATCGAATCCGCATGAGCGTCATGATCCATCGCAGGATGATCCCAATCGTGATTTTGGAAGAGCCTTTGTGCCGGTCGCGATAGGCGATCGGCGTTTCGACAATGCGGGCGCCGTTTCGCTTGATATAATAGAGCGTCTCCTCGACGATCGAGGGCCCCGGCGAAATCATGCGGTCCCAGGGAAGCGGCAGGAGAATCTCGCGGCGGTAAACCCGGTAGCCGGAGGTTGGATCGGTGTATCGCAGGCCCAAAAAGAGAACCGTCAGGAACTTGGCGACTTTGCTGTTCAACGTGCGCAGCAGGCCGAAATTCTCCGCCGTGCCGCCCTCGACGTAGCGCGATCCGATCACCAAATCGGCGTCTTGGGCGATTTCAAGCAGGCGCGGCAGCTCGCCGGGATCGTGCGACGCGTCGGCGTCCATCTCCACGACGAAGCGGCAGTCCATGGCGGACGCTTCGCGAAGGCCGACGATTCCCGCCAGGCCCCGGCCGCGCGGCCCTTCGCGGTGAATAATGCGCATGCGGTCTGCATGCTTCTCGGCCAGCCGGTCGCCGATTTCGCCGGTTCCGTCCGGCGAATTATCGTCCACCACCAGGATGAACAGATCGAGCCCCAGGCCGAATAAACGCTCGACGACCAGCGGAAGATTCTCTCGTTCGTTATAAGTAGGAAGAAAAACAACCAGTTCCACGTTCACTCATGTTCGCTTCGCGATACGGCGAATCTATAATAGATTTTCGGTTTGCTGAGCCGGCGGGACGTCCAGCCGGATCGAATACATTACGGTTAGTTGATATCCTATGAAGAAAACAATTTTTTCCAAGGTCTTTCCGCCCGAATTTCGCCGCTTGAACCGCTTCGCCTCCATGATGCGGGCGCCTCGAGCCGCGCTTCTCTTCCTGACGGCCGCCTGCCTACTGCTTTCGGCCTGCGCGAAAAAGGCGTCCGATCTGCCCGTCATCGCCATGATCAACGACAATCCCGTCTATCTCAACGAATTGGATCTGCTGGGCAGCTTGGCCTGCTCCGAAGCCGGCTTGAATTACAACACCCCCGCCGGGCAGGAACACTACAAGAAAATCGCCCCCAACCTCTACAAAACCCTGATCGACATTTATGTCATGAAATACACCGCCGAGCGCGAGGGCTTCGCCCCTACGCCGGATGAGGTGGAAGCCGAACTGGCGCGGTTTTCGGCGAAATTGAAGGATCAGGGAATCTATGATGAATTTC
>JAFGTC010000308.1 GCA_016934335.1 Candidatus Omnitrophota bacterium
GAACCCGCGAGGCCTGCCAGATCAACGAACTGGTCCGCCGCGCCGTCGAATTGATCCGCCCCCGCGCCCCGCGCGTCCAGTTCATCGAACAGTTGGACGACTCCATCCCGACTATCGTCACCGGCGTCAGCGAAATCGAGCGCGCACTGTTTAATCTCCTGCTCAACGCCGTCGACGCCGTCGAATCCGTACAACATTCGCCGACAATACACATACAAACCGCCCGCGAAAACAGCGCCATCGCCGTCCGGATCAAGGATAACGGCTGCGGCATCCGCCGCGAGGATCTGCCTCATATTTTCGAGCCCTTCTTCACGACAAAAACCGTGGGCAAAGGAACCGGCCTTGGGCTTTATATCTCATACAACGCCATCCGCGATTTAGGAGGGCGCCTGGAAATCGAAAACGATCCCGGCGCCGGCGCTCGAGCCGCGATTGTACTGCCGATCAATCATGAATAACGATTCCGGAGCCATTCTTTTAGTCGACGACGACGCGGTCTTCCGCCAAACGGTGGGTCGCGCCCTGCAGCGGCGCGGCTTTATCGTCGCGGAGGCGGAAAATGGAGAAAAAGCGCTGCAGACAGACGGCCCGGCCGATTTCGAAGCCGCTTTGATCGATCTGCGCATGCCGGGCATGGACGGCTTGGAACTTCTCCAAAAACTCCGCCGGCGAATCGACGACCTGCCCGTCATCGTCCTCACAGGCCACGGCTCCATTTCAACTGCCATCGAAGCCATCAAACTCGGCGCCTACCATTACCTGACCAAGCCTTGCGACATCTCCGAATTGGAAATCTATCTGCGCAAAGCCATCCAGCAGCGGCGCATTGAACGCGAAAACCAATATCTTCGCGATACCATCGAACGCGCCCACCCCCCCGCCGGACTCGTCGGCCGAAGCGAAGCGATTCAAAACACCCTGGCTCTCATCGACCGCTTGAAAGACTCCGACTCGCCGGTGTTGATCATCGGCGAAAGCGGTACGGGCAAGGAACTGGTCGCCAACGCCCTGCATCATCAAGGCAAGCGCCGCGGGCGCCCCTTCATTGCGATCAACTGCGCCACCCTAAAGCCCGAACTTCTCGAAAATGAACTTTTCGGGCATGTATCCGGCGCCTTCACAGGCGCGGTAAAGCGCAAAGACGGCCTGTTGGCCGTGGCCGACCAGGGCACTTTGTTCATCGATGAAATCGCCGATATGGATCCCGGCGTGCAGGCCAGCCTGCTGCGCGTCATCGAAACCGGCGTCTTCCGCCCCCTCGGCGCCACCCAGGAACGTAAAACCGACGTGCGCATTATCGCCGCCGTCAATCGCGACCTGGCCAAAGAAGCGGCCCAAGGACGCTTCCGGCAGGATTTGTATTACCGGCTCAACGTCCTCGTCATCCCCACCCCGCCCCTGCGCGACCACATCGAAGACATCCCCCTTCTTGTCGGCGAATACAGCAAGCGCTCCAATGCCGCCCATAAGGGCTTTACATTCACCCCGGAAGCGCTCAACGCCCTCCAGAACTACTCCTGGCCGGGCAATGTCCGCGAACTCTTCAACATCTGCGAACGAGCCCTTCTTCTTTCCAATGAACGAAATATCGGCGCCGAAGCCATTCAATCGCTGCTTTCCATCGGAACTCCCATGAAGCCCGCCCCCATTTATTCAAATCAAAACGAACGCCGGAATCGCATCGCCGCTCTCGATGACGTCGAAAAACTGCATATCAAGAGCGTCCTCGAACAAACCCGTTACAACATATCCCAAACCGCCGAGCTTCTGGAAATAGACCGCCGAACCCTGCAGCGCAAAATGGTTAAATATAAACTGCGTGAAAAATGAACAGCGGCGCAAAAACCGCCGGAAAGCGACGCCCCCGCCCCCCCGTCATTGAATCGCTTGAGAGGCGACCACGAAAACCGTCCTGAACAAAATGCTCAGATCCATCCAGGGCGAACAGCGTCTCGAATAAACGATGTCCAACCGGCACATCTCTTCGAAAGTCAGATCGTTCTTCCCGCTCACCTGCCACAATCCCGTCATTCCGGGGATGACGTTCAATCGGCCTTGATGCCACAAGGCATACTCCTCCGCTTCATAGGGGATCGGCGGGCGCGGCCCGACTAGACTCATTTCACCGCGAAGAACGTTGATCAACTGAGGAAGTTCATCCATATGCGATTTTCGCAGAAATTTCCCTATGGGAATAATTCGCGGATCGTTCTCCTTATCGAGTTTCTTCATGGTTCGGCGGGAGAGAGCGCCGGCATGTTGAGTAGACTCGTGAATAATATCCTTCAAGTATTGCTTATGAACCGAATCGTCCGCATTCACATGCATGGTTCGGAACTTGATCATAGTAAACGGCTTGCCTCCTCGCCCGATGCGCTTCTGCAGAAAAAAAGCCGGACCGGGCGAAGTGATCTTTAACAGGAGATATAGAAACAAAAAAACAGGCGAAAATAAAACAAGGGCCGCCAAAGCCCCTGTAATATCCATACATCTCTTCCAAAAAGGGATGCGCCCCACAAAAAGCAACTCCATTGGAAGAGCGTTGTGATTGATTTGAACCATTATCCGGCAATCTTCTTCGTATAGAGATCCTCATCCTGCTTCGATTTCCTGGACGATATATGCGAATTCAATTCCTGCAAAGAAACAAATTTCCCCGTTGGATCGCTCGCCGCTCCCAAATCCTCAATCTGAGAGTGATTCGCGGGATAAGAATATACGTCGCAGGCGATTTCCGGCTTCTGATCCGCGAAGGCCGTAGACTCCAGCCGGGCGTAAAACAGATTTTCAATCGATTGAATCAAATGCAGCGATTTTTCATACGCAGTATCCGGAAGCATGACCGCGACTTTTTTCTGATCGGGGCCGTAAAATCCTTTTACGTCGCTTTGGCGGGTTCTCTCGCACAAGGTTTGAATTAAATGATTTCTGAGACAATCGGATTCCTGAGGATCCGAATCTTTTCCATTCACCGAAAATACCGTCAACGTAAAAGGCGATCCGCTTCGATTGGTGCGATTGATCTCATTCTGCAGATGAAATTGAAAATCACGCCATTCCATGATAGAACGATGTCTTGAATTTCTGATATGGCGCAAAGATTGAATCAAGTTGACCATGAAACATCTTCCAAACATTTTTGTAAAAAACGAACTCATCTCTTACTCCTTACTCAAAACACAAAAAATGACGTCACATTCACCGCTTTAACAAAATTCACTATATTATGGGGAGTTTTTTTTCCTTCCCTGAAATCATGATCGAATTTAGAATTTATCAGAACAATAAGTCCTTAATTTCGGTGTATTTATGAGCATATTTCATGCCAATTCAATATTAATTAGTAAGAATTGAGTAGATTATCACCCAAGTCCTTGTAATCATGAGACTTATCAAAAAGATGAATTTTACAGATGCACCGAAAATTTTCTCAACAATATACCCACATTCAAAATGATTCTTAAAATTTATGTTACTTAATGGAGTAATAATTGTCAATTATCATAAAAAAGTTATAGGATTATCCCAACATATTTCAAAGAAATTTATCAATTTTTTTTCAAAAATTAAGAATAGGAATCATTATTAATTTTACAATCATCATTAAAAAAATAATATTGATAAGCATCTACACAGTTTTACGCCGATAAAAAAGTCAAAAAAAAACGCATCCAATCAAACGGGTGCGCTTTTATCTTATCATTCTTTTATGATATTAGTTTTTTTAATTCAAGTCTTCCTCACCGCATATAGTTTAGGGGAACTGTTGCTTTCTTGATTTCTCATCGCCGATTGGTTATAAAACATATGTCTGAGAAGCGGCTTCAATTCGTTGACAATCTCTTTCCGATCCACGATTCGATCGATCATGCCGTGCTGCAGCAAAAATTCCGCTCGCTGAAACCCGTCCGGCAGCCGCTGCCCGATGGTCTGCTCGATGACGCGCGGCCCCGCAAATCCAATCAGCGCGTTCGGCTCCGCAATAATCACATCGCCCAACGCCGCAAAACTGGCGGCCACGCCGCCCATGGTCGGATTGGCGATGATGGAAATATAGGGAATTCCGTGCTTTTTTAAACGGCCGATCGAGGCGCTGGTCTTGGCCATCTGCATCAGGGAGAGCATCCCCTCGTGCATGCGCGCGCCGCCTCCGCCCGTCGATATAATCACCAGAGGAATTTCATCGTTCAGAGCACGCTCCGCCGCGCGAGTGATTTTTTCCCCGACGACGGATCCCATGCTGCCGCCCATGAAGGAAAAGTCGAGAACGCAGACAATCACCGGAAGACCGCCCACGGCGCCGATTCCATTGACTGCCGCTTCGTATCGGCCGGTTTTCTTTTGGGCGTTCTGTAGTTTTTGCTGATAGCCTTCAAAATCCAAGGGATTTTTGGAGGCTAAAGCGGCGTCAAATTCCTCGAACGAGCCTTCATCTAAAATCGAAGCGATGCGATCTTCAACCGGGAGGACATAATAATAATTACATCGGGGACAGATAAATAAATTTCGTTTGATTTCTTCAGTGGTTATATATTGTTCGCATGCATCGCATTTGCGCCAAATCCCTTTGGGGATGTCGATTTTCTTTTCTTTGGTGTTCAGGTTGGTGAATTTCTTCTTTTTTCGAAACCAAGCCACAGGGATAATACCTCCAGAGCCACTCCTGTTTTCTCCTCAAACCGCGCTGATAAAATTATTAGAAAGCCCTGTATTTTCCAGAGGGTCAATGCAATTCCACTTCGTCTTTACAACAAAAGATACAATCTTTGGACCGCAAACCAACCTGATATTTATACCTTATCGCAGGATAAAAAGGAAGGCCGGCGCTTCGAACTGTATTTTTTTATATATACCGGCATTTTACAAAAACACGCAAAAACTTATCACTCTTTAGCTTTTCACTCTTTATTGTGCAACACCTGAATAATTGGACTAAGAAATTTGGCTGCGACTTGCTCGTGCATGTGATCGGTTTCTCCGATTAATTTCACGATGGCGCTTCCCATGATCACTCCGTCGGCAAGATGAGAAATGGATGCCGCCTGTTCGGGAGTGGAGACGCCAAATCCTACTGCGATGGGAAGATCGACCAACGACTGCAGCCGTTTCAGGTTTGATTCCAAATCGCTGGAGACGTCTTTTTGTAAGCCGGTAACGCCGGTGCGCGAAACATAGTAGATGAATCCGCGGGCTCGTTGGGCGATTTTCCGAATGCGTTCGTCGGTGCTGGTGGGCGCGACGAGATAAATCAAGGCGATTCCTTCCGCATCCAGGGCTTTTTGGAATTCTTCCGACTCTTCAACCGGCAGATCCGGCACAATCACTCCGTCCACTCCCGCAGCCGCCGCATCATGCGCGAAAGCCTCCAAGCCGTAACAGAAAAAGAGATTGTAATAGGTCATGATCACGATGGGAGTATCGATGTCGAGCCGCAGTTGCTGCACCGCTTCCAGGAGGCGCTTCAGGGTCAGCCCCTGGCGCAAACTTCGCTCGGAGGCTCGTTGAATCACCGGGCCGTCGGCCATGGGATCGGAAAAAGGCATGCCGAGTTCGATAATATCCACATCAATGCCGGAAAGGGAGCGGACGATTTTTTCGGTCGTTCCCAAATCGGGATCGCCGGCCATGATGTAGGGAATAAAGACTTTTTCACCGGAGGCATTCCGACGCCGAAAGGCGTGGGTGATCGCATCCGCTCCTCGATGAACCGTTGGCTGCGTGCTCATGAAATCACTCCTTCTAAATAGCGCGACGCGGATTCGACATCTTTATCGCCCCGTCCGGATAAATTCACAAGGATTGTCGAATCCTTGCTCATGGTCGGCGCCAGTTTGACGACCTGCGCGATCGCATGCGACGATTCCAGCGCCGGAATAATCCCTTCCAACTGGGAAAGAGTCAAGAAGGCGTCAATGGCTTCTTTATCGGTAATCGAAACATACTCGGCCCTTCCGATGTCTTTGTAATAGCAATGTTCGGGGCCGACGCCCGGGTAATCCAAACCGGCGGAGACCGAATGAACCGGCGAGATTTGACCGTCTTTTTCTTGAACCAGGTATTCTTTCGCTCCATGCAGAACGCCGACCTGGCCGGCGCACAGGGGGGCGGCGTGGCGCAGTGTGCTCAATCCTTCGCCGGCGGCTTCGACGCCGATGAATTGAACCGATTTATCATCAAAGAAAGGATGGAACAAGCCGATGGCGTTGCTGCCGCCGCCCACGCAGGCCATGAGAACATCGGGAAGTTTCCCTGTCATGTTGACAAACTGCTGCTTGGCTTCGTCGCCGATGACGCGTTGAAATTCGCGCACCATTTGGGGATAGGGATGGGGGCCGGCCACAGTACCTATGACATAATGGGTGTCGCAGACGTTGGTCACCCAGTCGCGCAAAGCCTCGTTAAGGGCGTCTTTCAGGGTTTTGGTGCCCGAAACAACGGGAATCACTTCGGCGCCTAAAAGTTTCATGCGAAAGACATTGAGGCGCTGGCGTTGGGTGTCTTCCTCTCCCATGTAAACATGACATTCCAGACCGAACAAGGCGGCGGCGGTGGCCGTCGCTACGCCATGCTGCCCGGCGCCGGTTTCGGCGATGATGCGGGTTTTTCCCATGCGGGTGGCCAGCAGCAGTTGTCCGAGAGTGTTGTTGATCTTATGGGCGCCGGTGTGGGCGAGGTCTTCGCGCTTCAGATAGATTTGCGCGCCGCCCAGGTGTTCGCTCAATCGCCGGGCGTAATAAAGGGGCGTCGGTCGCCCCGCATATTCACGGTAAACGGATTGTAAATCTTTCAAAAAATCGGGATCCTGGATGGCCGACTCATAAGCTTGCTCAAGTTCCTGGAGGGCCGGCATCAGCGTTTCGGGGACAAACCGCCCGCCATATTGTCCAAAACGGCCGAACATGTCGGGGCGAGAGTTTACTGCCGATAATGGGGATGAATTCAGAGCCATGATCAATTCCTAGAAGGCTTTATTTTATATTCCTTTTTTGCTATGGATTAGCAGGTGGTAAAAGGAGCGCGTCGGTGATGAAAATTGTAACTGCAACCTGTCATTTTATCCACCTACTCAACAAACACGCGAATAAATAAGGCAGTATTGAGTTCGGCGAAAATCCTGTCAAGATGCAATCCAGTAGGTTGCAATCCAGTGCGTAGGAGTTACGTCCAAGCGTCAGCCTGAGTACAATCCATGTTCATTCATCTCATTTCAACGGTAGAGTCTCATGAAAGTCTACAGCAATCTCGCTCCCATTTACGATTATTTTATTGATTGGAAAGACCGGATCCGGCGGGAAGATCCTTTTTTTCAACACCTGTTTCAAGAGCGTCTTGCGACCTCGATCCTTGACGTGGCTTGCGGGACGGGAGGCCATTCGCTCCACTGGGCGGGAATGGGCTACAACGTTGTGGGCGTCGACAGCGCCAAGAACATGATTGAATACGCCCGCCAAAAGGCCAATGAAGAAGAGCTGGACGTAGAGTTTCAGTGCTACCCCATGACGGATTTTTCTTCCCGGATTCAACAAAAGTTCGATGCGATTGTCTGTTTGGGAAACAACATCCCCCATCTTCTTGAAGTGGAGCACGTCCAAAAACTATTTCGGGAAATCGTCGCCTCCATGAAAGAAACCGGCGTTGCGATTTTTCACGTCCTCAATTATTACCGCATACTTGAAAATAAAAAACGGGATTTCCCGGCCAAATCGTGCGTCGCGGGCGATGTTGAATACTTATTTCTGCGGAATTACGAATTCGCCTCGCCGCATCTGGATTTCCATTTCATCACAGCCGTCAAAGAAAAAGGCGAATGGTCGTCGAAAAGTTACCAATTAAAGCACCACCCCTGGAAGCAGGAAGACTTGATCCCCCTGGCCAAGGAGGCGGGCTTTACGGAGATCATGTGTTACGGGGATTACAATTTTTCCGATTTCGATCCCGAAAAGAGCGCCGATCTTATCATGGTGTGCGAGTTGGGAGACGCCGAGTAATAGCAGGACGGCAAACTCAAAATTTTACTCATGAAAGGCCTACTCAAGAAAGGCCTATCCGCGAGATTCGAATATCTGGCGGAGACGACTCGCCTGCAAGGCGCCCATTTGATAATCGCCGGACGCAATCTTCGCCAACGGATCAAAACGCCGCCCGAAAACGTCTATTTGGGGGAATCCATGTC
>JAFGTC010000309.1 GCA_016934335.1 Candidatus Omnitrophota bacterium
AACAAAGCGTTTCAGATGTGGAACAGCGCTCTCAAAAAAGCGCCGGGGAAAAAGTCGATCACCGATCATCTGGTGCGCGGCTATTCCATCTTCGGTAAACGGCTTAAAGAGCAGCGCATCTACAATCAGGCCTTGGTGCAATTCAAGAACGCATTGAAACACGAACCGGGCAACATCGACATTCGCTCTCAACTGGCGGATACGTTCTTCCAGATGAGAAATTTCATGTCTGCTCTCCAGGAATATCAGAAAATTCTCGACGTGGATCCCCGCAACAAAACGGCTCGTCAAGGGGTGCGCGAATGCAAACGGCTTGGGGGCCTCCGATAATGGGTTTGTTCCGCGGATCCATTGATCCCAAAGAAGCCTTTCCCATTGAAAATTTCCCGGTGGAAACCCTCGGGGACAGGCGGGGCGACGCTTTGGCTCTGCTTTATAACCGTTTGACAGAGGCGGACGGTCAGATAGCGGGTCGCCTTCCCGCGCCGATCAACATCGATCAGAATAAAGAAAGTTTTTTCCGCCGCGTGCTGCCGATCCTGGATGGATTTGACAGCATTTTTCGTTATGCAGAGACGGTGAATGTAGAGGGAAACGAAACTCTGGCCGCTTGGCTGAAAACGCTCAACACTTTGTATCGGCGACTTCTTTCGGCCCTGGAAAAAGAAGGATTGACGGCGATCGAATCGGTGGGAGCGCCGCTTGATTTATCGATTCACGAAGTCCTGGATACGCGGGAGGATTCGACAGTCCCTGATAATGTCATCATTGAAGAAATGGTCAAAGGATATCAGTTTGGACGGAGAGTGCTGAGAGACGCCAAAGTCATTGTCGCTAAGAATCCCAACTTGCCCAAACGGCAGGTTGAAGAATAGGTCTATATTAGATATCATTATTTTTTTAGGCAGGTTTGTAGGGAAGAATCGATTTCCGCATGCGCCGTAAGGGCGAGGAAATATCGAAATTACGAGACTATATTGATATCCGACGCGCCTCATGCGTCGGGGGAGTAGGTATTTCATGGCACGAATTTTGGGCATCGACCTTGGTACGACCAATTCTGTGGTTGCGTATATGCATGGGGAAAAACCAACCATCATCCCCAATGACGTGGGCGACCGCATCACTCCATCCATTGTATATTTCCAGGAAGATGGCAACTTGCTCGTCGGCAAGAAGGCTCGCCGGGCGGCCGGACTCAATCCCGATCGATCTGTTTTCTCGATCAAGCGGCACATGGGATCCGGCTTCCGCGTTGAAATCGATGGGCAAAAGCATACTCCCCAAGAAATCTCCGCCGCCATTCTTCAAAAACTGAAAACCGACGCCGAAGCGTTTTTTGGTGAGGAATGTCCTCAAGCCGTCATCACGGTTCCAGCCTATTTTACCGATGCTCAGAGGCAGGCAACACGCGACGCGGGCCAAATCGCCGGCTTCCATGTTCGGCGGATTATTGACGAACCCACCGCCGCGGCCATTTCGTATGGCTTAGAGCGCGATCAAGACCAGATTTTGATGGTCTACGACTTGGGCGGCGGGACCTTCGACGTCTCGATCATCGAAATGGTGGGAGGCGTCTTCCAGGTTCTTTCCATCAAAGGCAATAATCACCTGGGCGGCGACGACTTCGATCAGCGCATCGTGGAATACCTCCTGAAAAAATTCAAAGATAAGGAAGGCATCGATTTATCAACCGATCCCAAAGCCATGTTCCGACTGCGAGAAGCGGCGCAGGAGGCGAAAATCGAATTGTCGGGCGTCACAAAAACGCATGTCATCATTGACGCCATCGCCATGACTTCTCATGGGCCGGTTACTTTGGAAGAAGAATTGAGCCGGGCCGCCTTCGAAGATTTAGTGCACGACCTGCTCGAAATGACCGTCGGCCCTACTCACGACGCCATCGAAGATGCAGGATTAGCCCCGACTGACATCTCCAACGTCCTGTTGGTAGGCGGCAGCACTCGCATCCCGGCCGTCCAGCAGTTGGTGGCTAAGATTGTCGACAAAGAACCTCGAAAAGACGTCAGCCCGGATGAATGCGTCGCTTTGGGCGCCGCCATTCAAGCTTCCATTCTAGCGCCGTTAGACGACGAATTAGAAATGACCTCCGCCGACCAGGTGACCCGAGAAGGCCCCGTCATCGTCCACTTGACGCCTTTCTCCTTAGGCGTCGGCCTTTCAGAAGACCGCTACGGCGTACTCATTGAAAGAAACTCCACCTATCCTACGGAGGCGCGGGATATTTTCACTACAACCCGCGACTTCCAGGCCGCGATCAGCTTCCCTATCTACGAGGGCGAAGAGATGGTCGCCTCGCAGAACACCTTCCTGGATATGCTTCGCATTGACGACATCCCTCCGGCGCCCCGAGGCGTGCCTCGCATCGAAGTTATCTTCCGATTGAACCAAGATCGCATCTTGGAAGCTACGGCGAAAGATTTAACCACCAACAAAGAAGTGACGATCACGGTCGAATCGACCGACAATCGCCTGACGGAAGAGGAAGTCAACAAACTTCGCCAGCACGCTCAACAGCGCGTCAATAAAATTCTTGAAAAACAAAAACAGGCGGAGGCGGCCAATGAACTAGACAGCCTCGTATACCGCGCCCGCCGCCTTTTCTCCGATCAGGACGATCCTTTGGCGGAGGAAGCCATGCGCGTATTGAGCGAATTGGAATCAGCGCGGGAAATGTCTGATGATGAATCGGTTCAAGAAAAAGTCGGGCAATTGAGCGACATGCTCGCTAAGTACGATTCTGAGGATTATTAATCGTTCGATCACGAAACATCCAAGCATCGCATACAAAATACAGCCTTATCTTCCCGGAGACGACCTTCAAATCGTCTCCGGCTTTATTTTAAGGGCCTGTCTCGCATCCTTTTTCCCCTCTTTTTTTCCCCTCTTTTATTCCATTCCCCTCATTCGATGATCCTCTAAACGAGCACAGCGAGATTATTATTTTCCCTGCAAAACAGGCCGCCCGGATAGTACCAGGCGGCCTGTTCAATCGCGCGAGCATTCAACGCCGATCATACGATCTTTAAGATCGATTCGTTTTCAATGCAGCCTTATACGAGATTTAATTATTCTTCCCGTATTCGCGAATATAATCGATGCAGGCGGCTACGTCGCCGACATTGTTTTCCCAGTTGTACTCATACTCGATGGAAATGTTGCCGTTGAAGCCCTGGCGGCGGTATTCATCCAAGATTTCTTTTAGATGGCAGACGCCTTCGCCCCAATGAACATCGTGCGCGTCTCGTTCGCCGAATTCATTCAGATCCTTCAGATGCGAACTGACGATGCGGCCTTCCAAAATTTTCAACGCTTCGAGAGGCTGCACGCCGGAGCGCGCCCAATGACCGGTGTCGGCGCAGGCGCCGATGCGGGGATCGCGATCTTTGATGCACTGCAATACATAGTTAGGATCCCAGTATTTACTGGGTTTGGGGTGATTGTGAATCGCAATTTTGATATCGTATTCTTTCACCATTTTCTCGATCAGGTCAAAATCTTCTTCTTTTCCCGGCTCGGTCGTGATGCAGGGGATGCTCATGATCTTGGCGAAGTCAAAAACCTTGCGCATCGACTCTTCCGTACTGCCCAAGCCGACGACGCCGTAATTCACCAGCCGAACGCCCGTTTTTTCCAATTTCATCTTCGCTTTCGCCCATACGGCGGGCGGCGCGTCGTGACTGAACGGCCGTTCGTCGTCGGCCGCCAAACGCTGGCCGGGATAAGCCTCGATGACGCTGGCGCCGGCTTCCTTGGCTTTGTCGACCGCTTCGAAGAAACTGAACCGATTGAACGTATAAGCCTGCGGACCCACCAGGAATCCTCCGACATACAGTTCATTCGGGTATCCTCCGGCTTGCGTCAAGGCGGGACTTACCGCCATCACGCCTGCGACGGCGGCCAACACCCAGAGAACTCGACTTGCATATTTTTTCATTCTCCTGCTCCTCTCAACGATGATATGATTCGATCCTGACAGGATCGTTATTGATTATCAAACTTGCGGCTGTCGCGAAAACATCCCGGAGGCGGACAGCAACGCCTTGTATAGTCAACGGATGTCGTCGCCCAAGCCTTTATCATCCTGGCCGTTTTGCCCCATGCTTCGAACATCCGGAATTTTTCGGCCTTTCACTGTATAAAGATCATAGACATACGGATTCCCCCAAGCGTCGCGCCGGGGCAAATCGAGGCCGATATACGGACCTTTCCACCCGGGAGCCTCAAAACTTTGAATCAGCGCCTCCAGTCCATGATCGTAAGATGGATAGCGCCCCGTGTCAAACTTATACCGCTCCAACGCCTCCCGATAGATGGCCAGAATCTTCCCCATACTGCGCGTTTCCGGCGGCATCAGCAAAGACGAATCAATGGTTAATTTATAGGGATGCAGCGCCGGCAGCGCTCGAAAGAAAGGAAATGTTTCGAACGGTGGAATCGCGGTCGTCAACTCGGTCGCCAGAGGCTCCGGACGCCAATCGCCCCATTCATTGATTTTTTCCTGAAGCGCCGGCGTCCCGAACTCCGTCTCGACGGGAAGACGGTTGATTCCCGGATCCACCCTCAAAACCTGTCCCGGCGAAATCGGATAAGGCGCTTCGATTCGGCGGTTGCGGGAAAATTGCAAATCGCCCTCCCCCCGAATATAAGTCACATCGATGGCGCCGGTTTTCTCCCGGGTTTCTACATAAAATATCGCATTCTTCGGAACGACGCCGTGTATGGAATTGACGGTCAGTATGACGCGCTCCTTCGATTGAATATTCAGCCAGCAGCGCCCCGAATCGATGCGGAAGCTGACGGAGTAACTTCGCCGCGATCGATTTTGCGACGCTTCATCGATGCGAATTTGCGTTCCCGCCTCCACCCCGATCAAGCCAATATCGGGCATCTCCAAAGTCATTCGCGTATTGGGGGATGCAGCCAGGTAATACCCAGCAGGGACGGCGTCCCCGGCGTTGACCATAGTGCGAACGCCGTCTTCCTTCGCTTTTTCGTTTTCATAAAGATACGCCCACCCGCGAATTTCCTTGGCGCTGACCGCGATTTCCTTCTCCCGGCTTCGCTCCAGAGGAGAAACATCTTCCGTTTCTGCATCAATCGTGGGAACCATGACGCCTTCTTTCATCAAGCGCTCGACCAACTCTTCGATTTCCGGACTGATCGGCTCCTGGGCCGGCGCCTCCTCCACGCGATCGATGGCGCTGCGATTGATCCAAATCACTGATTGGCCGATGCGAACAGCTAAATATTGAGCATTCGTTGGGCTGGAGGGATCGGATTCGACAACCTGGCAGCGCAGCGTCGTTCCATCCTTCAAGGTGACGATATCCGCCTGCGCCGTCCACGAAAACAGGCATACGATCCATCCAAAGATCGCGATTTTCCAGAACCCCAGATCTCCCCTGTTATTATAGGCTGTACAAAAATCGTCCATATTCTTCACTCCGTTCGAGTGCTCGAAATGCGCTTATTGATTAAACTGGCCGCAAATCCGGCGCCGAATCCGTTGTCGATATTGACTACCGTCACCCCGGCGCTGCAGCTGTTGAGCATAGTCAGCAGAGCGGAAATCCCGCCGAAACTGGCCCCGTAGCCGACGCTGGTGGGAACCGCGATCACCGGCGCTTCCACGAGGCCGCCGATTACGCTGGCCAAGGCGCCTTCCATGCCGGCCGCCACCACAATGACGTTCGCGGCTCGGATGACGTCCAGCCGCCCCAGCAATCGATGAATCCCGGCCACGCCCACATCCGTCAATCGCGTGACGTTCGAACCGGTGAATTGAGCCGTGATCGCCGCCTCTTCGGCGACCGGTAAATCCGACGTCCCGGCGCAGCAGATCAACACGTTGCCGACGCCGCCGGCCTCGAGATCTTTCCCTAAAGTTATCACATGAGAACGTTCGTGAAATTGGGCGTCGGGATAGAGTTTCTTCAAGGCTTCGAAGGAATCCGGCGGAACGCGCGTGGCCAGCACGGGGTTGTCGCGTTCTCGAAGCCGTTGGATGATTCCAGAAATTTCTTCCAACGTTTTATTTTGGCAAAAAATCACCTCGGGCACGCCTTGCCGAAGCGATCGATGATGATCCAACGTGGCGTAGCCGATGTCTTCATAAGGAAGATGCTTCAAGGCCTTCACGGCGTCATCCAGCGATAACGTTCCGTCTTTCACCCGCTCCAACAACGCTTTAACTTGCTCCGAATTCATCCGAATAACCCAACAAACACAGATTCAACAACTTAACCATGATGAGGAGACGCACTCAAGGCGCCATTCCATCAAACGGGATGGAGCGCTCCATCCATTTGGGATGGAATGACTTCCACCCCGTATGGTATCGCAAAACGAGAAAAATATCCAACGCCCGCCGCGATGAATCACAGCGAACGCTTGAATTCCGGGCGGCCTGATTTCACAAAATATCTCAGGGGTTCACTTGTCGCTGGAGAGCGATGGCTTCCTCCGAAGCAGGCGCGATGCGCAAAATTTCTTTCAAGAGCGCTTTGGCTTTGCGATAATCCTGCTTCTCCAAATAACCGCGCACTTCGGAGATTTGCCGCGTCACCGTCGCCTCGCTGTCTTCCGCTTCTCGAATCAATTGGCTGCATCGCTGGGCTTCGCTCGAACTGGGAGGAAGAAAAGCCAGCGTCTGGCGCGCGATTCGAATCGATGATTCAAAATCGCCCTGCTCCAACAATCCTTCCGCTCGATCCATATATTGCTTGGCCAATCGATTGCGAATTTGATCGCGCAGTTCGCTTTCGCTCGAATTGAGTTGGACAAGCAGTTCCTTCTCCACGGGATTGTTGAGAATCTCTTGCAGCGCCCCTTGATAATATAAAGCGGATTTGTGCCCGCGGCATCGCTCAAGCGCTTTTTGAATGAGACCGGAGGCCTCGACAAACTCCGCGGCTTCCATTTTCTGCACTGCCTCCGTTGTCAGATTGTCGGCGTATTGCATATCTGCGATTTCTCGATCTTTTTGCGCCGTCTGATCGAGCAATTGCTGGATTTCGCCGCGCAGCGACTCGATTTTTTGATCATATTCGCTGCGAATCTGCTGAATCGAATCCTGCGAATCGCTCTTATTCTCATCCAAATTCGTCCTGGTTTCGTTCAGTTGGCTAGTTAATTGGGCGATCTGCTCTGCGTTGGTTTGCGCAGCGGCGTCCATTTCTTCAATTTTCTTCTGAAGCCCCTCAATCTCTTTATTTTTTTGGATGATCTGGTGACGCAGCGGATTAATTTGGGTCATTGTTTTCTTTAGATTGGAGATCGTTTCATCTCTTTCTTTGATGATCTCCTTTTGATTCTGTATTTCGGTATTCCGCTGTTCGAGCATGTCTTTATATCGTTTTTCCTGCTGCTCAATGGAAGCCGCTCTCTCTTCCGCCAACTTTTTCCACTGCCCCACCTGGGCGATCATGCCCGCCAGACCTTCCTGGGGGAAATTGGCGTTGAGGGTTTCGAATTTTTGCTTCCAACCGGCCGATTCGCTGGTTTTTGCATTCACGGCGTTCACCAGTTGGACCATCTGCCCGTTTTTAGCGTAAGCCTGATACGCGTAGAACCCGGTTGTGACTAGCAAGAGGCCCGCCACGATCACGGCGGCGATGGACGTCAGAAAATAAGGCCGCTCCTGTTTCTCGTGCTCTATCTCTTCCTGCATCAACCGCGCCTTTTCGATATTGCGATAGGCTTTCTCCATTTCGGGAGTCAAAGTGATGCAGCGCTCCCAGGCTTGAACGGCGTCGTCCCAATTCTCGTTTTGCGCATGAACCGTCCCCAGCAGCAGATGATAATTGGGATTATGAGACGACATGGCGATCGCCGCCTCCGCCTGGCCGACCGCTTCGTCCAGCCTCCCGCTTTGCGCCAGGGCCAGCGCTTCGTTGTAATGGCGGTTGGCTGTATCGAGGACGGTTTTCACCGTATTCAAGTCTTCATTGCATTCCTGACAGACGTCGGCCTGTATGGGATTGATCGCTCCGCATGCCGGGCATTGAATGATATCCATTCTGGCTCTTCCTTTCTCAATTCCCTCATCGCATTCCGATTCGTCCTCCATAAAATAACGATTTAGAGGGTTGAGGCGTTATAGTAGATTCTACCCGAATCCTGTTGAGAGTTTATCTCTTGGAGTTGGTTAGTTTATTATCTCGTTCAGCCTCGCATGGAGGTCTGTTCAAAAATCCTAAATCCACGCATCTGCGCCGAAATCGCCGTTTCTCGATTTCACGGCATAAAGTAAACACAAACAGCATGCCTTGTAAGGGCGAATCGCTATCCTTCCGAAGGCTTTATAGTACACTCCCTTGCCGGCTGGACGAAGATTCAAACCGGCTTCCACCGATCAGGCGCGCCGGCGCTCCTCTTACACGCTTTCCTCTTACCCCGACGCTTTTCTTGAATGACGCCGGCAGAGACTGCATCTTCCTCCCTCCAACCCCCTTGTGAAGATCCCCGTTGACGGGAATAATTTTAAGAAGGCATTCCATATTGATTTTTCGTCAATAACACTCCCGAACGAGGTGATTTTTATGTATGAAGAAATGCACACGGATGCAGCCGACATCCTCGAACGACTCGAAGAGCTGGGAGGGCATCTTTGACGTAGCCGGTAAACTAAAAATAATCGGCCGCCTCGAAAAAGAGATGAACGCTCCCGGATTCTGGAACAATCCCCAGTCGGCTCAGGAGCACGGCAAAAAAATCAAGTCGCTGAAAAATATCACGGACGCCTATTCCGTACTCCATTCCCATATCTCCGACCTCCAAATTCTCATCGAGATGGCCCGCGAGGAAAATGAATCGGGGCATGAAGAAGAATTTCAACAAGAACTGCAAACCTTTCATGAGCATTTCGACGATTTCGAAATGCGCTGCACGTTAAGCGGCGATCATGACGATGGCAATTGCTTTGTCAACATCCACCCCGGCGCGGGCGGCACCGAATCCTGCGACTGGGCCTCCATGCTCTTTCGAATGTACATGCGATATTTCGAACGGATGGGATGGAAAGCGGAGGTTGTCGACTACCTGGACGGCGAAGAGGCGGGCGTTAAAAACGTCACCATTCACGTCAAAGGCGAGTACGCCTACGGCTACATGCAGGCGGAAAACGGCATTCACCGCCTGGTGCGCATCTCCCCCTTCGACGCCAATTCACGCCGGCATACTTCCTTCAGCGCCGTTCATGTAATGCCAGAAATCGACGACAGCATCGATGTGGACATCGATGAAAAAGATCTTCGCATCGATACTTTTCGCTCCTCAGGCAAAG
This sequence comes from Candidatus Omnitrophota bacterium, assembly GCA_016934335.1. GTDB lineage: Bacteria > Hinthialibacterota > Hinthialibacteria > Hinthialibacterales > Hinthialibacteraceae > JAFGTC01. Next base: position 9,308 of record JAFGTC010000309.1, read on the forward strand.
GCGGCCAGCACGTCAACACCACCGACTCGGCCATTCGCATCACCCATCTTCCTACGGGAATCGTGGTCTCCTGTCAGAACGAGCGGTCGCAGCGTCAAAATCGCATGACCGCCATGAAGATCCTCAGTTCCCGCCTCTTCGAGATGATGCAGGCCGAGCACGCCGAGAAAGTCGAGGAACTCTCCGGCGAAAAACGGAACATCGCCTGGGGCAACCAAATTCGCTCCTACGTTTTTCATCCCTACAACATGATCAAGGATCATCGGACCGGCCACGAACGCGGAGACATCCAAAACGTAATGGACGGCGACCTCCACGATTATATTACCGACTATTTGCAATTCAAAATTCACGGCGGCAAGCCGATTGAGGAAATTCCCGTCGAATCGGAAACGTAATCTTGCTCGGATTCAATCTGTTTTAAGATGCGAAGAAGGGGCGGATCGCGATCCGCCCCCTTCTTGATTGACTCACTTTTATGTTCTTACTACAAATTCGCCCGGGAAGTCTACTCTTGCGGCGGTCCTCCGCCAAAATCCACGCGCGGCGCAGTCTCCGCTCCTGGCGTCGCCTGATAGAAGTCGCGCGCCTCGAAGCCGAAAAATCCGGCGATCAGCCGTCCGGGAAACTGCTTGACCTGCATATTGTAATCCTTGATGGATTGAATATACCGCTGCCGCTCGACCGAGATGCGGTTTTCAGTTCCCTCCAGTTGGGCCTGCAAATCCAGAAAATTCTGGTTGGATTTCAACTGAGGATAATTCTCCTGCAACATCAGCAGCCGCGAAAGAAATCCGGTCAATTCAGACTCTGTCTGCTCCCGCTGCACCCGGGTTTGCGACGATCCGATTCGCGCCCTGGCGTCGGCAATCTGGGTGAAGATGCTCTCCTCTTTCTCGGCATAGGCTTTGACCGTCTCCACCAGGTTGGGAATCAGATCGGCGCGCCGCTGATACTGATTCTCGACCTGCGACCACGCCGCATCGACGGTTTCGCTTAAGGTCACCAGCTGATTGTATTTCCCTACAATGGTCGAATACAAAGAAAAGCCGACGATCAAAAAGACGCCCAGTATGATCAATAAAACAATAAGCCAGCGTTTCATATAGTTCCTCCGCTTCATATCTTGATTGAATTGAATACAATGGGTCGCATTCTCCAGCCATTTTACTGCGCCGATGCCACAAGATCAAATTTTTCTTATTCCTATGCTCGAAATTATCTTATATTCTTTCAAGAAATAGCCGGCGGTTCTCTTCTCCGAAAACAATCCGATGCATTGAATGCGCCCAAACTCGCATTCCGATAAACTCATCTCTCGATGCCGGAGGGATTAGCCATTCTTCGGATTTTATGAGAAAATGATGAAACATAATAGGCTGCTGAAATCCTTAATCATTCAATCAATGCAGGAGGATTCTAATGACCTTTCATACTCCCATAAAATGTCACGCGCCGTGGATCGCCGTCCTTATCCTCGCATTTTCACTGGGGATCGGCGCAGGGGAAAGTTTTGCTGATGAGAGCGTCGAACAGTGGAAAATATTTGAAGCGGCGTTCTCCAGTTCCAGCGACTACGAAAATCCCGTCCAGGATGTCAGCGTCAACGTCGAGTTTAAGGCGCCATCCGGCCGTACGAGCGTCTTTCATGCGTTTTGGAACGGCGGCCGCCGCTGGCTTGTTCGATTTTCCCCCAATGAAACCGGCCCATGGCGATATAAAACCGCCTGCTCCGACGCGAACAATGCCGGTCTGCATAACCAAACCGGCGCTTTCGAATGTCAGGAAAACGGCTCCGATCTGCCCTTCTACAAACATGGCGAACTGAGGCTGTCCCAAAATCGGCGCTACATCGAACACCAGGACGGCGCGCCGTTCTTCTGGCTGGCCGATACGGTCTGGTGCGGCCCGGCGCTGGCGGATTACGAAGACTGGCTGGTTTTTCTTCAAGATCGGGCGGATAAGCAATTCACCGCCATTCAATTCGTCGTTGCGCAATGGCGCATGTTCGCGACGGACGCCGAGGGAAACGCCACGTTCACCGGACATGACCGGATCGCCATAAATCCCGCCTATTTTCAACGATTGGATCAATACTTCGACGCTATCAACCAGGCGGGGCTGGTCGCGGTTCCAGTTGTGCTCTGGGCCATACGAGGCGAGGAAAATCCCGGATATTCGCTCCCCGTCGATCAGCGCATCGTTTTAGCGGATTACATCATCGCCCGCTACGGCGCGCATCAAGTGGTTTGGTTTCTCGGCGGCGACGGCGACTATTCCGGCGAAAAAGCCGATCCCTGGAAAAAGATCGGCCGGGCGGTCTTCCATGACGACCAACGGCGCCTGGCGACCATGCATGTTTGCGGCCGCAGCTGGGCGGGCGAAGAATTCCGCCGCGAGCCTTGGTTCCACTTCATCAGTTATCAGAGCGGACACGGCGATGACGAAAAGACCTTCCGCTGGCTCAACCAAGGCCCTCCCAGCGCCGAGTGGGATAACGATCCGCCCCTTCCCGTCATCAACACAGAGCCCAATTACGAAGCCCACAACGGCTACACCTATCGGAAAGTGCATAACGACTTCTCCGTCCGGAGAGCCGCCTATTGGAGCCTGCTGGTCTCGCCGACGGCCGGCGTCACCTACGGCGGGCAAGGCATTTGGGGATGGCATGAACAAGTTCAGGCCCCGGCGGATCATCTCAGCACAGGCTTGGGCTCTCCCTGGCATGTCGCCAAAGATCTTCCCGGCGCTCTCTGCATGAAATATCTTCATCAATTCTTCCAATCGATCGACTGGCAGACATTATCGCCCGCGCCGGAATTGCTGACCGATCAGCCCGGCCGCGAAGACGCATCCAAATTCATTGCCTGCGCCAAATCCGGCGATGGAAAACTGGCTGTGATTTACATGCCGGAAGGCGGCGAAATCAACATCCAAACCTCCGGACTGGCCAAGAATATGCAAGCCAAACTTTTCCATCCCCGAACCGGCGGCTGGATCCAAGCGGGAACCGTACAGCAGCCTGTGCATACAGTCAAAACGCCGGATCGCAACGACTGGATCCTGCTATTGAAAGATGGCTCATAAATCGATGAGCGCCGGGGCATGCCGATCTATGTAATCAACGATGAATGATTTCTTCATCGTTTAACGCCCTTCGCTCCTAGAGAACAAATCATGTAGAATTGAAAAGCCAACTTACGACGCACCTGAAAAGAAAGGATGCAAGTTATGAAAATCAAAGCACAATTTTGGGCCTCTCTTTTATTGCTGTTCGCCTTGGCGACATGGACGCCCTCGACCGTCGACGCCTCGGAATCCGCCAGGATCCCCGTGATTTACGATTCCGACATCGGCGACGATATCGACGACACCTGGGCTCTGGGTCTTCTGCTCCGTTCGCCCGAAGTCGATTTGAAACTAGTCGTCGGCGACCAGGGAAAAACCGAATACCGCGCCAAACTCTTCGCCAAATTACTGGAGCGCGCGGGCCGCACCGATGTTCCCATCGGCATGGGGTTGGACGTCAACGCCCAGGGCGGCGGAAGACAATCCGACTGGGTGAAAGATTACGACCTCCAATCCTATCCGGGCAAAATTCACCCGGACGGCGTCCAGGCCATCATCGATACGATTATGAACTCGCCCGAACCGATCACGCTCATCGCCGTGGGCCCGCTTCCCAACATCGCGGAAGCCTTGAAGCGAGAGCCTCGCATCGCGCAGAAAGCCAAATTTGTGGGCATGCACGGCAGCGTGCGGCTTGGATACGGCGGCAGCCCGAATATATCCGCCGAATATAATGTGCGCGCCGACGCCAAAGCCTGCCAAAAAGTGTTCACCGCCCCCTGGGAAATGACCATCACCCCGCTCGACACCTGCGGATTGGTGGTTTTGGAGGGAGAGCGCTACGCCAAAGTGCGCGATTCGAAGAATCCCATCGCCGCCGCCATTATCGAAAATTATCGCATTTGGAACCAACAGTTCCAGAACAGCAATCCTGAAACGCCTAACCAGAAAAGTTCAACCCTGTTTGACACGGTCGCCGTCTATTTGGCCTTCAACCAGGATTTTTGTCAGATGGAAAATCTGGGCATTCGCGTGACCGATGATGGATACACGAAAATCGATCCCAGCGCCAAAGTTATGAAAGTCGCCTCCGAATGGATCAACATGGATGCCTTCAAAGATCTGCTCGTCAACCGAATTACTGAAAATTGACGTTCAGATACCTTCAATCCCGTTTACAAACAGGCGCACACAACCAAGAAGGGCCGCACCAACAGGGCGGCCCTTCTTTTTTTCGATTTGATTTTTTTTCGATTTGATATTTATTACAGCGTTCTAATGATTAATGGCGATCTCGACCGCCTTCGCCGCGATTCCGGTCGCTTCGGCGGCCGCGGTCCCCTCCGCCTCCGCCGCCCCGGCCTCGATCGCGTCCCCGGTCGCCGCCGCCTCGGCCTTTATTTCGGTCGTCTCGCTTTTCCCGATCACGGTATTCATCGGGAGAGGTGCGCCCCGACGCACGATCCGCCAGTTTCTTGCTGAGATTAATGCGCCCAAGATCGTCGATTTCAATAACCTGGACGTCCACCTCGTCGCCTTCCTTGACGACGTCCTCCACGGTATTCACGCGGCGCTCGGCCAATTCAGAGATATGAATCAATCCCTCCTGACCGGGAATAATCTCCGCAAATGCGCCGAAATTCATAAGACGCGTGATCTTCCCTTTATAAATCCGCCCGATTTCAACTTCTTCGGTAAGCGTTTCAATCCAATTTCGCGCTTTGGCGCCGGCTTCTTCATCCATAGCGGCGATTACAACGCGCCCGTCGTCGTCGATATCGATTTTCGTACCGGTTTCCTGAATGATCTTGCGAATCATCTTGCCGCCCGGCCCGATAACGTCGCGAATTTTTTCGATCGGAATGGTCAAAATCTGGATGCGCGGAGCGAGGGGACTGATGCTTTCCCGCGGCTTATCGATCGCCTGATCCATAATATTCAGGATGTGAAGCCGACCCTGGCGGGCCTGCTCCAGCGCTTCGGCCATGATGGCGCGGGTGATGCCTTCAATTTTCAAATCCATCTGGAAGGCGGTAATGCCGTTGCGCGTACCGGTCACCTTAAAATCCATATCTCCAAGATGATCTTCCACACCCAGAATGTCCGATAAAATCGCGTATTTCTCGCCGTCGCTGATCAATCCCATGGCGATTCCCGCCACAGCCGATTTGGTCGGTACGCCGGCGTCCATCAACGAAAGCGAGCCGCCGCATACGCTGGCCATGGATGAAGATCCATTGGATTCAAGGATTTCCGACACGACTCGAATCGTGTATGGGAAATCATCGTGACTGGGCAGCAGAGGAGTCAGCGACCGCTCCGCCAAGGCGCCGTGTCCAACTTCTCGCCGCCCCGGACCGCGCAAGGGCCGAACTTCGCCCACGCTGAAGGGGGGGAAATTATAATGCAGCAAAAACTGTTTATAGAAATCCGGTCGAATCCCGTCGATTTTTTGCTCGTCATCGACCGTGCCCAATGTCGTGACAACCATGGCCTGCGTCTGGCCGCGAGTAAACAAAGCGGAGCCATGCGCTCGGGGCACAACGCCCAATTCGCAGGTAATGGGCCGTATTTCGTCGGGGCGGCGATTGTCGCTGCGCAGCCGTTCATGTAGAACGCGGTTGCGCATGATCTCTTTTTCGAGATCGTGAAAGATATTTCCGATTTGTTTGGGAGCGGACGCTATTTGCTCCTTGTAAGCCGCCGCCGCTTCTACATCTTCCGCAGAAATTTCGCCCCGATCCAAAGCGCCCTGATGCTCCGCCGCCAATTCAGCGAGAATTTGAGAACTCGTTTCCTCTAAGACGGCGTCCAAAGCGGCCTGCCGTTCATGCTTGTCTAGAATGACATTGGCCTCCTTGACGCGGGATTCGGCCAATTCACGAACGCGAAGTTGGAGTTTTTCATCGACGGCGGGCGGGATGAATTCAATTTTCGGCTTTCCACAAACCGACCGGAATTCCGTGATAAGTTCGATTTCCTGCTTGATGACGCTGTGCGCCAAATCCAAAGCGTCGAGGATCACTTCCTCCGTCTCTTCTTCAGCGCCCCCTTCCACCATCATGATGGCGTTTTTCGAGCCGGCGATGGTCAGATTGACCGTTCCTTCTTGGATGTCATCCGCATTGGGATTCACGATCAGTTCGCCGTCCTTCCGACTGATGCGGACGGCGCCCAACGGCCCGTTAAAGGGGATCTCGGAAATCTCCAGCGCGGCGAAGGCGGCGATCATCCCGCAGATGTCCGCTTCATTTTCGCCGTCGTACGAAATCACTTTCAACAAAACCTGGACTTCTTCCTTGAATCCGTCCGGGAAAAGAGGACGCATAGGACGATCGATGCACCGTGAAACCAGCGTCTCTCGATCGGTGGGCCGCCCCTCGCGCTTGAAAAAGCCGCCGGGGAATTTTCCCGCAGCGTACATCGGTTCGCGATAATCCACTGTCAGGGGGAAGAAGTCGATATCCGGCCGATTGACGGGGGCCATGCAAACCGTGGCGAGCACCATCGTGTCGCCTATGCGCGCTGTGACGGAGGCATTGGCTTGTTTGGCGATGCGCCCGGTTTCGAGTGTGAGCAGTTTTCCAGCGATTTCTTTGGAAACATTGACGACTTGCTGGGTGAGCGTCGTTTCATTCATCATAATTTTCCTTTCATCCGGTTCTAGCTGCACCACTAGCGTTTACAACAAAACACTCGATGAAAAGAAAAAAAACAATATCACGCTATATGCATAAACGAAAAGAGCCTCGGACCGGCCGAGGAAGATCCTTCACGCAGTAAGCGGATATAGAGATTAGGCGGAGAGATGGAAAGAGAGGGATATCCTTCGTCACCCAGACTAGGACGTAAAAAGTTCCTGCGAACTTTCGACCTCCTAATCGGGGCAACGGGAAAAAAACCATCCTGCTCTCTTTCCATTCCAACACCGCTTTTCTATCATCGAGGACTATGCGGCAATGGCAAAGAAGGCTAGCTTAGCGGCGTAGTCCTAATCGTTCGATCAATTCACGATAACGATTGATTTCTTTGTTCTTCAGATAATCCAGCAAACGGCGGCGCTGACTGACCATTTGAATCAATCCGCGGCGCGAATGATGATCCTTCATGTGAACCTTGAAATGCTCCGTCAGGTTCTTGATTTTCTCCGATAAGATGGCAATTTGCACTTCCGGCGAGCCGGTATCGGTGTCATGAACCTTAAACGATTCAATCAACTCTTTTTTTCGTTCAAGTGTAATGGACAATGTCGCACCTCCGAAAACTGCAACAGGTTTCTATTTTTTATACGATATTTTTGTATTCACAAATCGCTTTTACACGTCATTAATTCTGAAATACTTTGACCGGTTTGATCACGCGAAGATTGCCGGCCAGGGCGTCCAATTGATCGGAGCTCATCAACGATTCGCCGATTCCCACTAGGGAGCCGTCCCGGCTGGCGACTCGAATCATGGATCCCGATTCGAACGGCTCGTTGCATCGAGAGATCAAACCGCCCGAGAGAAAGCGCCCGCAGCGAAACGACGCAATGCCTTCCGATCCAACCGTTACAGACGGCATAGAAGAAAGAGCGTCATTCATGCTGCATAGATGCTTCTCAATATCGCCGGGCGTTTGCAGCGCATCGAGCGGCGCGGCGTTGTCCACATGAAACGCTCCGCAGCGCACGCGCACCAGCCCGGACATCGCCGCCCCCGTCCCCAAAGACTGCCCGATGTCATGACATAACGTGCGGATATACGTTCCTTTGCCGCATGTGACATGAAACCGGACGGCGGGCAGCGAAATTTCATCTAATATTAGTTGGTGGATAAATATCTTACAAGGGTCTCGCTTCACTTCCACCCCTTTACGGGCCAGTTCGTAAAGCCGCTTCCCTTTATGATGCTTGGCGGACACCATCGGAGGAATCTGCTCCAACTCGCCAAGAAACCGGTTGAGTACGGAAACGACTTCATCCTGCGTGAAGGAGGGCACTTCGTTTTCTTCCAGAATCTGACCTGTGGTATCCTGGGTGTCCGTCACGACGCCCAACCGCATCTCGATGGAATATTCCTTGTCTTGCGCTATCAAAAACTGCTGAATTTTGGTGGCGCGGCCGATGCAGATGGGCAGCACGCCGGTCGCCATGGGATCCAGAGTGCCGGTATGACCCACTTGCCGCTCTCCGGCGGACCGCCGAATCGCGTCAACCACATCGTGCGACGTCATCCCAGCCGGTTTATCAATGTTGAGAACGCCGTTGAATTTAGGGGCTGTTTTCATTTATTCCTCAATGGGCTGTTGTTCTTCTTCTTGGCGTATTTGCTCCAAGGTTTGAAAAATGCGCTCCGCTTTATCGAGCGAATCGTCGTAGCGAAACTCGAGATTGGGAATGCGCTTCAACCGAAGCCGCGAAAACAACAGTTTTTGGATTTGTCTCGACCGCTGATTGGCGGCATCCACGATCACGTCAGGATCCTCGTTTTTGTGCGAAGCGATGAATACGAAGGCATGATAAAGATCGCGCGTCGTCCGCACTTCCGTAACCGTCAGCGAACGAAGCGAATCATCCTGCAACTCCATCAACAGAATCGAAGCGATTTCTTCCTGGAGAAGGCGATTGATTTGAGATATTCGATAGGTCTTTTTTTGCGTCATGATCATTCACCTTTCCGGATCGCTCGAATCCCCGCGCCCCGCGAAGAAAAGCGTCGCATCTCTTCCCTCCCCGCTCATTCCGCCTGAGCCGAGGCGCTTCAATAAAAGTCGATATGATGATCGGTTGTAAGGATCGAAGGCTCGGATTCGATCAGATCCAGGATCCTGTTCAAATCGCGCTCCGCAGCGACTCGCTGATTCGCCACTCGCGCAATTGTCAGCGTGCAGCGCTGCCAGGCGTCCTGCCCGTCCGTTTCGGCTAAAGATACGTTGAATCGCCGCCGGATGCGATCTTTGAGGCTCAAAACGACTTTTCGCTTCTGCTTGAGCGATTGGGCCTCAGGAATATGGAAGGCGACTTCGAGAACACCCAAATACATCTGACTGACGCTGCTCACGCCGGCGTTTTCACGACTACGGCTAAGGTCTATAGGGTTGGCGCAACCTCATCCATCTGATAGCACTCAATGACGTCGCCTTCCCGGATATCGTTGAAATTTTCCAAGCCAATTCCGCATTCAAAGCCGGATTGAACTTCGCGCACGTCTTCTTTGAATCGCCGCAGCGACGAGAGACTGCCTTCGTGCACTACAACGGAATCGCGCAAGAGACGAACCGGCGCGTTGCGCAGCAACCGCCCGTTTTGTATGTACAATCCCGCGATGCTCAAGCCGCGCGAAAGGCGGAAGACTTCGCGCACTTCGCCGCGGCCCAAAATTCGTTCTTCATACGTTTTATCCAGCATCCCTTCCATCGCGTTTTTGACGTCGGAGATGACTTGATAAATAATTCGGTACGTTCGAATATCGACATGCTCTCGCTTGGCCAAATCGGTTACATGCGGATGAGGTCGGACATTGAAGCCGATGATGACCGCATTGGATGCGGAAGCCAGCATCACGTCCGATTCGGAAATCGCGCCCACGCCGCTGTGGATGATCTCGATGCGCACTTTCTCGCTTTCGATCTTCAACAAATTCTCGCTGACGGCGCCGACGGATCCCTGCACATCGCCTTTGACGATGACGTTTAATTCTTTGATCGCACCTTCCTGAATCTGCGAATGCAGATCATCCAGCGTGACATGACGGGTGCGGCGCATGTCGCGTTCGCGTTGAATCTGCTGGAGACGAGCGCTGATTTGCTTGGCCTGATTGTCGTCTTTGACGACGATGAACGGGTCGCCGGCGCTGGGTACGTCTTCAATGCCCAGAATTTCCACCGGCGTGGAGGGGCCCGCCTCCTCGAGCATTTCGCCTCGTTCATTCTGCATGGCGCGCACTCGCCCCGAATAAACTCCGGTGACGAACGGATCGCCGACTTTCAACCTGCCTTGTTGAATCAGAATGGTGGCGACGGGGCCTCGCCCCTGCTCCAAACGGCCTTCGACTATAGTTCCCCGCGCCCGGCACATCGGATCGGCTTTCAACTCCAACAACTCCGCCTGCAGCAAGACCGTTTCGAGAAGATCGTCGATGCCTTCTTTTTTCAAAGCGGAAATGGGCGCCATAATGGTTTGTCCGCCCCACTCTTCGGGCGTCAAACCGTATTCCGACAACTGCTGCTTGACCCGATCGGGATTGGCGTTTTCCAAATCCATCTTATTCACCGCCACAATGATCGGCACGCCGGCGGCTTTCGCGTGATGGATGGCCTCAATAGTCTGGGGCATAACTCCATCCGCAGCGGATACGACCAGGATGACGATGTCCGTCACCATGGCGCCCCGCGCGCGCATGGCCGTAAACGCTTCGTGACCCGGCGTATCAAGAAAAGCAATCAATCCCCCTTTTGTATTCACCAAATAGGCGCCGATATGCTGGGTGATGCCCCCTGCTTCATGCGAAGCAATATCCGACTGGCGAACGGCGTCTAACAACTTAGTCTTTCCGTGATCGACGTGCCCCATGATCGTCACGACCGGCGAGCGCGTCACCATTCGCTCTTCTAGGGTGTCTTCCTGCCAGAGCTGCGTAAAAATGTCGTTATCAAAGAGATCGACTTTTTCGACATGAAACCCGTAATCATCGGCGATGATTTGGATGGTTTCAAATTCCAAAGGCTGATTGATGGATACCATCACGCCCATGGAAATCAATTTTTGTATCAACTCCGAGGCGGATACACCCAATCCATTGGCCACATCGGCGACGGTCGAAGCGTCGTGAATCTTGAGAATCGTCTTTTCTCTCTCGCTCTTTTCGACTTCCGCCGCAATTTGCTGTTCACGCCGCTCTCGCTTTTCCCGCTTCCAGGCCATTTTTCCCTTTTTGCCTCTCCCCGAAGGCTTCTGAGGGCGACGCCGTGGAGCGCCGCGAGGGGCGGCTTCGCTTTTGACCGGTTCTTCGGGCTCTTGTTCTTGCGCTTCTTCGGGCTCGGCCGCTCGCCGCTGCTTCATTTTAAGTTTTTGAATCTCGCGGCGAATCGCTTCGTCTTCATCGTGCCCTTTTACGCGGGTTTTCTCTTTGACTTCTTCCGGCTCCAAATCCACGACGGTGGAGGATTTATCTTCAAGGGAAGTCAAATCCAATTCGGGGGCTTCGATAATAATCTCAGGTTCTCCTTTATGTTCCTTTATGGCATCAAGGGGAATCGCTTTGGTTTTCGCGCGTTTGTCTGGACGTTTGTCTTTGACCTTTTTGGCCTTTTTAGACTCGTCCTTTTTCGGGAGGGGTGCGGGCGCCTCGGCTTCCTTCGCTTCTTTTTCTTCGACCTGGGCCGACTCAGCGGAAGACGCTTCTTTTATATCCGCTGGAACTGCTTCCACAGAGGCCGATTCAGCCGGCGGCTCAACGACCGGACTCGTCTTTTGGGATTCGTCAGACTTCAGCGTCTCCGGCGCAACGGCTTCGGCGGGCGCGGCTTCTACAGGAGTTTCTTGGGAAGCCATCGCCTCAGTTTCAACCGTTTCGGGCTGTTCCGCTTGCAATTCATCGGAGGCCTCCGCCCTGACTTCGACGGGCGCTTCTTCCTTCTTGGATGGCTTCCAATTTTTCGGCCGGCGGATTTTAGCGAAGCGTCTGGAGGGCTTCTCTGGCTTCTCGCTCTCTTTGGGCTCTACTTTGCCAAAATGCTGCAGCAATAATTCGATCGTCCCTTCGTCAAGAGAAGAACTATGACTTTTTCCACGAACTCCAATGGATTCAAGATAGTCAATTATTGCTTTGTTTTCGAGCCCGTATTTCCGAGCGATCTGATTAATTCTCATATACGCAATTACCCTCAGGATAAACTTTCTCATCCTAGATTGAATTCTATCCGCTTTTATGAAGAAGCCGCAGCTTCTTGCTCCGGATTGGATCCGATATTTGGAGACGAATTATCGGCTTGTTTGGGAAAATCCTGGTCGGAATCGACATGTTCTTCTTCAATCTCGGTGATATCGTTCTCTGGGATGCCGTTAGATTTCGATTCCTCGATCGATTCTTGTTTGGGATTCTCTCTTTCTTGAAGAAATTGTTCAGTCTCATCCAAGATTTTTTGGGCGGTTTCTTGATCGAGACCTTCGATGGCCGTCAATCCCTCTATTCCAGCCTGCAAAATATCGTTGGCTTTAATAATGCCCTTCGCCAAAAACGTATCCGTCCAACCATCTTTGACCGAAGGGATCATGGACAATTCCTGTTTGGCCAATCGCTCGCGCTCCGCCAATTGCGATTCAGAAATAATGTCGATGTTCACCCCGGTCAATTCAGAGGCCAAACGCGCATTGAGACCGCTCTTGCCGATGGCCAGCGCCAATTCATCGTCGCGAACCACGAGCAAAGCCCTATGCGTCTGCGGATCATACTCCACACTCTCAATGTTGGCAGGTTTTAGGGAATTGGCGACAAAACGCCGTTTGTCGTCGCTGTATTCAATAATGTCGATACGCTCTCCGCGCAGTTCTTGGACCACCATCTGGACGCGAGAGCCCTTCATGCCGACGCAGGCGCCCACCGGATCCACGTCGCTGTCCGAAGAAAGAACCGCTATTTTACTGCGCTTCCCCGGTTCGCGAGCCACAAGACGGATGGTCACGATGCCATCCCGAATCTCGGCGACCTCCTGATCGAACAATTTCAAAACCAAACTCGGATCGTTTCGCGATAGAATGATCTGCGCATCCTTGGTCGACTTTTGAATGTCAACGATGATGGCTTTGAGACGCTCGCCGTAGCGGTAGCGCTCGCCCGCCGGATGTTCGCGAGAGGGAAGCAGCGCCTCCGCATTGCCCAGATCCACGATGACGTTGCCGCGCTCGTATCGCTGGACTGTGCCGGCCACCAGATCGCCGATTCGGTTTTTGTATTTATCGAAAATCATCTCGCGCTCCGCTTCGCGGATGCGCTGCGTAATGACCTGTTTGGCGCTTTGCGCGGCGATTCGCCCGAAATCTTCGGGAGTGACGTCGATCACAAGTTCCTCCCCCACTTCAACGTCATCCACATAATTGCGCGCTTCTTCTAAAGAAATCTCGGCATATTCGTCTTCGACTTCCTCCACCACCTCCATATTCGCATAAACGCGAAATTCCCCCGTCTCGCGGTCGAGTTCGGCTTCGGCCACTTCCATCATCGGCGGAAGCATTTTTTTCGAGGCGGAAATCAAGGCGGCTTCCAAAGCGTCATAAAGCGCATCGATTGGAATATTTTTTTCGAGACTGATTCTGCCTAAGATATCCAGTACTTCTTTCGACATCGTTCACACCAATATAGTTTGTTTCGACGCACACCGTCTTCATCTTCACCCGCCGGATTATCATAAATGCAATGACATAACAAGGGATTTTCGGAGATCGATGACGTAAAAAAAGGCAGGGTAATACCCCACCTTCGCAATTTCAGTATAACACTCGTAATGAGATATACAAGTGGCATCCTTGCTAAAACGACTCCCGGTTCTTCTCTCTCCAAACAGTGAGAATGAGGCGAAACGAGACTCTCCCCTCATCCCCCGCAGCAAGTGGACGCCAAGTCGGAAAATTCAAAAAATCCTGGACGGCTAACGGACGATCTGCTGCAATAAGTTGTTCGCTTCCTGATGGTTAGGCGCGCGCTTAATAATCTGCTGCAGTTTAGAATCCGCCTCCTGAAAATTTTTGGCTTCGATCTCTTTGCGCGCCTCCAGAAGCAACAGCACGATCTCCTTGTTCCGTTCTTCAGACTGAGCGATGATTTTATCCAAAGCGCTGATCAATTTCGGATCTTCCGGAGAAAATTCCAATGTGCGCTGCGCTAGTTCGATGGCTTCCTCGTAGTGAGCGCTTTCATAAAACTTTTGAGCCTCTTCCAGGTTGCGAACCGCCAATTCAGTTTTTAATTCGGACCGTCGATTTTCTCTCTCCGCCTGCTCCATGCGCCGTATTTCCCGTTCCAACGGATCGTCCAGGATTTGATCGATCTGCGCCTTCAAAAAAACCGCGGTGGGATTTTGAGGCCGTCGCTCCAACGCAAGGCGGATATTCTGAGCGGCCAATTCAAATTCATTCTTCTGTAAATACTGAAGGCTTTCCACGATCATCTTGTCGGCGTAAAGACGATCCTGATCTTCGCGCTCCCAACGAGCAATTTCGTCGCGCAATTCAAGAATCTGATCGCGCAGCGACTGCGTCTCCTTCTCATTCGCCTTTCTTAGATTCTCAAGAGCCGCATCTCGATCTTTCTGCAGCTCGCGCACATTTTCCTGGGCCAGAAGCAAATTGCTCTTGTGGGTATCCGCCCGCTCATTCGCCTTCTTCAAGGAATCTTTCAGGCTGATAACGGATTCTTGCAAGGTATCGATTTGCGTTTCGTTCTGAACAATGACGGCTTGTAGATTATCAATAGTTTTCAACTGATTTTGAAGATCCGCTTTCTCCTGCTGCAGGACGCGGATGTTTTCACGAAAATCATTGGTTCGATCGCGATAGTTTTCGCTGGTTCTCTGCATTCTTTCTTCTAAAGTTTGGATTTTCTGTTCTCGATCGGCGATCAGAGCTTCCGATTGAGCAATTTTCTTCAAAACGCCGTTAATGCCTTCTGTTGGAAATTGAGTGGTGAGCGACTCGAATTGCGATTTCCATGATCCCGCCTCTTTTTCTTTCGCTATAAGAGTATTGGTCAAATCGTCAATGCGGCCGGATTTTTTATAAGCGTTGATCCCTAAAAACAGCGTAGTCACGAAAAAAAAGATCGCCGCGGCGCAGGCCAAAATCATCATCATTCTTTGCGGCTGCTGTTCCTGCTCCTCCGCGCGTATCTCCTCCATGCGCCGCGCTTTATCGATATTGTTATAGGCGTTCTCTGTCTCTGGATTTAATGATAAGCAATTTTCCCAGGCGCGTATGGCTTCGCTAAAAAGCCCCTTTTGAGCATTGATCGTTCCAAGCAGATTGTAATAAGTAGGATTCTCGGACGATAACGCAATAGCCGCCTCCAACTGGCCCAACGCTTCATCCAATTTCCCTTCGTGCGCCAGGGACAGGGCTTCATTGTAATGCGAATTTGCGGTATCAATAATTGATTTTATTGGACTTAAGTCTGCGTTGCACTGCTCGCACACAATCGCATTGATTGGATTTTGATGATTGCATTGGGGACAAACAATTGCGTCCATTTTCCCGCTCCTAATCCAGATTTCCTAATTTTATACCTAGCCATTCTAATCAGAAAACGTTTCAGGAAAAGCCATTGTCACCGCGGTGAAAAATGTTGTTTCGATAAGGATCGATGAAATCTTCCCCCGCTATGTCGTCTTTCAGGAAAAATTCGAATGAAGATACAAAAAAACTCTTGATTTAGTTGACAACGTCAACTAAATCAAGTATACTTGACAATGTCAACTAAATAAAGAAACCCGTTCTATTCAACATAATAAAGAATGAGGGAATTGTCAATTATTCATAAATTCACGCAGACTGAAACCGCTGACTTTTTCCGTTTTTCGAAATAAAAATTCCGAAATAGTCTATTTATTCTGCTTACATACATAAATTCTACAAAGACAATTCACATAAACGAACGTAACATTTTGAAATAAATAAATTTACACATAGGGAGCGATTATGGTTTCGTCCTCTGAATCAGCCATACAAGAAGCCTTAAAAGAGTATAAATACGGTTTTACCACCAACATCGAGCAGGATATCATCCCCAAAGGCTTAAACGAAGACGTCATCCGGTTGATCTCTACGATCAAAAAAGAACCGGAATTTATGTTGGATTGGCGGCTTCGCGCCTACAGGCATTGGACAACCATGCAGGAGCCGAAATGGCCTCATCTCAAATATCCGCCGGTCGATTACCAGGAAATCAGCTACTATGCGGCCCCTAAAAAAGATGAAGACCGGCCCGCCAGTTTGGATGAGGTGGATCCGGAAATTCTGGCAACCTACGAAAAACTGGGGATCCCGATTGAAGAGCAGAAAGTCTTGGCGGGGGTGGCCGTCGACGCCGTTTTCGACAGCGTTTCGGTGGCGACCACCTTCAAGGATAAACTATCCGAATTAGGCATCATTTTCTGCTCGTTCTCGGAAGCGGTGACGAATCATCCCGACTTGATCAAAAAATATTTAGGCTCGGTCGTGCCCTATACCGACAATTATTTCGCCGCGCTCAACTCGGCGGTGTTCAGCGATGGATCGTTCGTCTTCGTACCTGAAGGCGTGCGCTGCCCGATGGAATTATCGACCTATTTCCGCATCAACGCCGCCAATACCGGCCAATTCGAGCGTACATTGATCGTCGCCGAAAAGGGCGCTTACGTCAGCTATCTCGAAGGCTGCACTGCACCGATGCGAGACGAGAACCAACTGCATGCGGCCGTCGTCGAACTCGTGGCGCTGGACGACGCCAAAATTAAATACTCCACTGTGCAAAACTGGTATCCCGGCGACAAGGACGGCAAGGGCGGCATCTATAATTTCGTCACCAAACGCGGTAAATGCGCAGGCCGGCGCTCTAAGATTTCCTGGACGCAAGTCGAGACGGGGTCTGCAGTTAC
The DNA here is from genome assembly GCA_016934335.1 of Candidatus Omnitrophota bacterium. Lineage (GTDB taxonomy): Bacteria > Hinthialibacterota > Hinthialibacteria > Hinthialibacterales > Hinthialibacteraceae > JAFGTC01. The sequence goes on from JAFGTC010000309.1 coordinate 25,982, forward strand.
ATGGAAATACCCCAGTTGCGTGCTCTTGGGCGACGATTCTGTCGGCGAGTTTTACTCCGTCGCCTTGACCAATAACTATCAGCAGGCCGACACCGGAACCAAGATGATCCACATCGGGAAAAACACCAAGAGCACAATTATATCGAAAGGCATTTCCGCTGGATTCGGTCAGAATTCCTACCGGGGATTGGTCAAAATCCAGAAAAACGCTCAAAACGCCCGCAATTACACCCAATGCGATTCCATGCTGATGGGAGACAAATGCGGCGCGCATACTTTCCCATACATCGAAGTGAAGAACAACACCGCCAAAGTCGAACACGAAGCGACCACTTCCAAAATCGGCGAAGACCAAATCTTCTACTGCCAGCAGAGAGGCATGTCAGAAGAAGACGCCGTCGGCATGATCGTCAACGGCTTCTGCAAAGAAGTATTTCGCGAACTCCCGATGGAATTTGCCGTGGAAGCGCAGAAACTGCTGAGCATCAGCCTCGAAGGAAGCGTCGGATAAAAGAAATTGAAAAAACAGCAAAAAAATGATGGAGATTAATAATATGTTGAAAATACAAAATTTGCATGCAAGCGTCGAAGGCAATGAAATTCTCAAGGGCATCGATCTTTCCGTGAACGCCGGCGAAGTGCACGCCATTATGGGGCCGAACGGTTCAGGCAAAAGCACGTTGTCTCAGGTCTTGGCCGGAAACGAAGCCTACGAAGTCACTGGCGGCTCCGTGGATTTCGAAGAGAAGGATCTGCTGGAAATGGAAACGGACGAGCGCGCCTGCGAAGGAATTTTCATGGCGTTCCAATACCCCGTCGAGATTCCCGGCGTCAGCAATTCCTACTTTTTGAAGACCGCCCTCAACTCCGTACGAAAATATCACGGCCTCCCCGAACTCGACGCCGTCGAATTCATCGAATTGGTCAACGAGAAAATCGGCCTGGTCGATCTTCCCAAAGAGCTGCTCAAGCGTTCGGTCAATGAAGGTTTTTCGGGCGGAGAAAAAAAGAGAAACGAAATTTTCCAAATGGCGGTTCTCGATCCGAAACTGGCGATTCTCGACGAAACCGACTCCGGCCTGGATGTCGACGCTTTGAGAATCGTCGCCGGCGGCGTGAACAAACTGCGAAGCAATAAGCGCGCCATCATCGTGATCACCCATTACGAACGCATTCTCAATTATTTGAGGCCGGATTTCGTTCATATTCTGGCCAACGGACGCATCGTAAAGTCCGGCGACTTCGACTTAGCGCTGAAAGTCGAAAACGAAGGATACGACTGGCTGAAGAATGAACTGCAGACAGAGCAGCCGGTCGGCGCGTAAATGAGCCGAGAATCGAGCGCCATGGAAAGGAATACAGTTCGCCATGAACCAATCAATCGCTCCCATTGAACAATATACGGCTGCATTTGAACAATTCGAGAAACAAACAGCCGGAAAAGAACCCGATTGGCTGCATCAAATCAGGAAAGAAGCGTTCGCTTACCTCCAGGAAACGGGCTTCCCGAACTCGCGAATGGAGGAATGGAGGCACACCAATCTCTCTCCGCTTCTGCAGCAGTCCTTTCAACTCTGCCGGGATGACCGGCATGACGTCGCAGCGGACGAAATTCTACCGTTTCTCGTAGAAAATCTCGACGCTCATCAACTGGTTTTCATCAATGGTCGTTTGGATCCCAAGTTATCCGATTTGCATGGCTTGCCCGAAGGCGTGAGAGTGGAGAGCATCGCATCGCTTCTGCAAACCGACGCCGCCCGCCTGGAGCCTTATCTTGCCTGTCAAGGCAGTTTTGAAGGAAGTATATTTGCGGCCTTGAACACGGCGTTCATGCAGGACGGCGCCTACATCTATATTCCAAAAGGGGCCGCCGTCGACAAACCCATCCATTTCTTGTATTACTCGGCGCCCAACGGCGAACATCTCGCATCGCATCCCCGCAGCGTCATCGTCGCCGGCCAGTCGTCGCAGGCCGTAATCATCGAGAGTTACGCCGGCCGCTGCGGCGAAGAATATTTCACCAACGCCGTAACCGAAGTCGCTTTGGGCCCCAATGCATCCATCGAGCAATGCAAACTGCAGCGCGATTCGGATAAAGCCTACCACATGACCGTTCTTCAGGCGCATTTGGACCGCGACAGCCGGTACAAACATCATTCCATCATCCTGGGCGGCGGATTTGTGCGCAACGATATTCATTCCATCCTCGACGCCGAAGGAATTCATTGCACGTTGAACGGGCTCTCCATGGCGGACGGCAATCGTCATATCGACAATCACACCTGGATTCGGCACGCCAAGCCCAACTGCGAGAGCCATGAACTGTATAAAGGTATCTTGGACGACAAGAGCTCCGGCGTTTTCAAAGGCCAAATCTACGTGGCCAAAGACGCCCAAAAAACCGATGCCAAACAAGCCAATCAGACGCTGCTGCTCTCCGACGAGGCGGAGATGAATTCCATGCCTCAATTGGAGATCTATGCGGACGACGTTAAATGCACGCACGGCGCCACTACCGGCCAATTGGATGACGATGCAATCTTTTACCTGCAGTCGCGCGGCGTCAACCAAAAAGCGGCCCGCTCCCTTTTGACTTACGCATTCGCCAACGAAATCGTCCATCAAATCGGATGCGAACCGATTCGCGGCCAGTTGGACCGGCTTCTTCACGAACGCCTGCCGATGGCTTGATTGATACAGGAGGCTTGACTATGGTTACCGCGGAAAATGCTTTATCGATAAAGGAATGGAACAGGAGCGCTTCAGAATTGGACGCTTATAAGCTTCGCGACGATTTCCCCATTCTCAAACGATGGGTTCACGGCAAGCCCTTGGTCTATCTCGATAACGCCGCCAGCAGCCAGAAGCCTCAAGCTGTCATCGACGCCATAGAGAAAGTTTACACGGATTCTTACTCCAACATTCACCGGGGGGTGCACGCGCTGAGCCAGGAATGCACTTCGGCCTACGAAGAAGCGCGGGAAAAAGTTCAGAACTTTTTGAATGCGGCGCACAGCAAAGAAATCATCTTTGTCCGCAACGCCACCGAAGCAATCAACCTGGTCGTCTCCAGCTATGGAAGAACCAATCTGAGCCGGGGCGATGAAATCGTCATATCCGCCATGGAGCACCATGCCAATATTGTTCCCTGGCAGATTCTTTGCCAGCAGACCGGCGCAGTGCTGCGCGTCGCTCCCATGACCGACGAAGGCGAACTGCAGCTGGATGAATACAAAAAACTGCTCAACGATAAGACCCGATTCGTTTCGATCGTACACATTTCCAATGCGCTGGGTACGATCAATCCCATCCGCGACATTATCGCCGCGGCGCACGACCGGGGCGTTCCAGTGTTGATCGACGGCGCCCAGAGCGCGCCGCATACTTCCATCGACGTGCAGGAGTTAGACTGCGATTTCTTTGTCTTTTCCGGACATAAACTCTACGGTCCCAGCGGAATCGGCGTCTTGTACGGCAAGACCGAGTTCCTCGATTCCATGCCTCCTTACCAGGGCGGAGGCGACATGATCAGCTATGTCTCCTTCGAGAAAACTCTCTATAATGACCTGCCCTATAAATTCGAAGCGGGCACGCCCCATATCGCCGGCGCAATCGGCTTGGGAGCGGCGATCGACTATTTGACGTCGATCGGTTTGGATTCGATAGCCGCCTACGAACAGGAATTGCTGGAATATGCGACCCGGGCCTTGGCCGAGATTCCCGAAGTGCGCATCATCGGAGCCGCCAAAGAAAAAGCGGCCGTCATCTCATTTCTCATAGGCGACATCCATCCCCACGACGTTGGGACCATCCTGGATCAGCAGGGCGTCGCCATCCGAACCGGTCACCATTGCGCCCAACCGATCATGGATCGGTTTGGCATTCCTGCGACGGCGCGCGCCTCGCTTGCTTTTTACAACACCCGTGAAGAAATCGACGCCCTGATTGCAGGAATCAAAAAAGTTATTGAGGTCTTTGGTTAATGTCAGAATTAGACGAACTCTACCAGGAAATCATTCTCGATCACAACAAAAATCCGCGCAATTTCCATAAAATGGAAGACGCCAATCACATGGCCGACGGATACAATCCCCTCTGCGGAGACAAAGTGACGGTCTATCTGCATCTGGATGGGGATGTCGTATCCGATATCAGTTTTGACGGCAAAGGATGCGCCATTTCAACTGCGTCGGCGTCGCTTATGACGGAAACCATCAAGGGAAAAACGCTGGACGAAGTGAAAACCATGTTCGAGAGTTTTCACGATCTTGTGACCGGACGGAAAGATCCCATGAAATGCGAGGTTTGCGTCGGGAAATTGAAAGTTCTGGCGGGGGTGCGCCAGTTTCCCATGCGGGTGAAATGCGCCACTCTATGCTGGCACACTCTCAAAGCCGCCATTGAATCGAACGAAGATGAATTCGTCACGACAGAGTAATCCAAAATAAAGGAAGAGATGAACATGAATGCATCCATAGAACCCGTCCTGAACGCTTCGGAAATCAAGGAGAAAGCCGTCGAGAAGCTGCGCGAAGTGTACGATCCGGAAATCCCCGTCAATATTTACGAACTGGGCCTGATTTACGACATCGACGTGCGCGACGATCAGTCGGTTCTAATCAGCATGACCCTAACCTCGCCCGCCTGCCCGGTCGCCGGCATCCTGCCGGGCGAAGTCGAAGCGAAAATACGAAGCATTCCCGGCGTCAGCGACGCAGTGGTGGAACTTGTCTGGGAGCCTCAGTGGACCCCTAACATGATGAGCGAAGCGGCAAAATTGGAACTAGGCTTCGATTGATTCCAGCGAGCGGAGAATCCAACAACCCTCCTTAATAATCGATCGATCAATCCATAAATTAAAAGCGGCCCTTATTCACTCCATGACGCAGGATTTTTCTTGCCGACCGTTCTACCAAGCGACAATTTTGTTCAGGCAGGCGATATCCATTGATTCTATTCGATAGATTATTTTAAATGCACGTTGACGACTGAGACCTTTTTCTTATACTATTAATGGACTCGAGTATAATTATGTTTATTCCAAAACCCGCTTTGGATCTTCGCGATGTTCCCAGCAATCCAAATTGACGGGCGGGTGGGAGATAGAGTATGCCGACTTACAGCTACAAAGCTTTGGATAAAGGCGGAAAAGAGATTAAAGGCTCTATTGAAGCGACTGGCGAAGAAGCGGTCGTCGAGCGCCTTCGCAGTATGGGGTATTATGTAACCCAGGTCAATCGGCAAAAAGGCAGCGTCGGCCAAGCCGACCTGATGGACCTTCCTTTAGTCCGGGCCATAGGAAAAGTCTTGTCTCGCGGCAAGGTGGGATTGAAGCATATTTCAGCTTTTTCCCGCCAGTTGGCGACTCTGATCGGCGCAGGCCTTCCCTTGCTGCGCAGCCTTCAAATCCTTCAAGAGCAGGTCGAAGATCGGAATTTGAAAGAAGCCCTGGATGGAATAACGGAATCCGTCGAAGGTGGAAGCACCCTTTCGGAAGCCATGGCCAAATATCCCAGGATTTTCAACCGCCTCTACGTCAACATGGTTCGGGCGGGCGAGATCGGCGGCGCCTTGGAGCGCGTCTTGGACCGCTTGGCTACATTTCAGGAAAAAGCGCAGGCGATTCGCTCCAAAGTGAAGGGCGCTATGTTCTATCCGGTCAGCGTCCTCACCATTTGTTTCGGCGTCGTCGGCGTTATTCTGGTTTTCGTCGTCCCGAAATTCGTCGAAATGTATGAAGGGATGGGCGGCGAACTGCCCTGGATGACGCAGCTGCTCGCGGACCTAGGCGAAGGCCTTGTCACTTACTGGTACGCGCCGGTTCTGTTTGTCGTCGGAATGATCATGTTCTTTAAAACAGTCAACAGCATCGATCAAGGCCGTTATATCCTCGATAAAATCAAACTGCGGCTGCCGATTTTCGGCTCGATTATACAGAAGTCGTCCATCGCCAACTTCGCGCGAACCTTCGGCACGCTTCTCGACACGGGCGTTCCGATTCTCCAAACGCTGCTCATCGTTAAGGATACCTCCAGCAACGAGGTCGTCGCTCGCGCGATGGTCGAAATTCACTCCTCCATACGCGACGGCGACACGATTTCCGAACCGATGAAATCCTTCCCCGTCTTCCCTCCGCTGGTTGTTCATATGATCGCCGTCGGCGAAGAAACCGGCGCCATCGACAAGATGCTGCTAAAAATCGCCGAAGCGTACGAGCGGGAGGTCGACGATGCGATTGAAGGAATGTCGAAACTGATCGAGCCCCTGCTCATCGTCGTGCTCGGCGGCATCATCGGTACGGTCGTCGTGGCTCTTTATCTGCCGATCTTCAATATTTCGCAGCAGATCAAGACGTGATCGAAGCCGATTTTATTCAATCATTCCTCCCCCGCTCGAAGGAGTGTTCGGGCGGGGGAGTTTTATTTAAAGAATAAACCGTCAACCGATTCTTGCATCCCGCGGAGAATTTCCCACTTCGGCATCCTCCCTTTACGCGATATAATTTAAAGTTCTACTTCACACTGAAGCCGAGTTCGTTTATGCCCGATTCAAAACCGGTTATTGTTCAAAGCGACAAAACTGTCTTTCTGGAAGTCGATTCGCCCGTCTTCGACGAGGCGCGCGACGCCTTGTGCGCCTTCGCCGAACTGACCAAATGCCCCGAACATATCCACACCTACGTCATTTCCCCCCTTTCGCTGTGGAATGCAGCCAGCGCCGGCTTGACGTCCGAAGACGTTCTGCAGACCCTGAATCGCTTTTCGCGCTATCCAACGCCCTCCAACGTTGAGATCGACATCCGCGAATACATGGGGCGCTACGGTCTCCTGACGCTGGAGCGACGAGACGATTCCCTGGTTCTGCGCAGCGAAGATCCGATGCTGCTGGATCAAATCAGCCGTCACAAAAAAACCCATTCCTTTCTTGAAGATCGGCTGGATCTGCATACAGTCAAAATCGGCGGCGCCTATCGCGGGCGATTGAAGCAATCTTTGGTCAAGATCGGCTTTCCCGTCAAAGATCAAGCGGGATATGTTGAAGGCGAACCTCTTCTAGTCGATTTGCGCGCCGCAATGCTGTCGGGGAAGGCATTCCAACTGCGCGATTATCAAAAAAACGCCGTTTCGTCTTTCTACCGTGACGGCGACAACGCCGGCGGAAGCGGCGTGGTTGTGCTGCCTTGCGGATCGGGTAAAACGGTGATCGGCCTGGGCGTCCTGGCCAAATTGCGCCGCCAGACATTGATTCTAGCGACAAACGTCGTCGCGCTGCGCCAGTGGAAGCGTGAGATCCTCGATAAAACTACTTTGACCGAAGATGAGGTAGGCGAGTACAGCGGCGAATGCAAAGAAATCAAGCCGGTTACAATCGCCACCTACCAGATTTTGACTTATCACATCAAAAAGACGGATGAGTTTCCCCACTTAAAACTGTTCGAATCGCGTGACTGGGGATTGATCATCTACGATGAGGTTCATCTTTTGCCGGCGCCCGTGTTTCGAATCACAGCCGATATTCAGGCGCGGAGACGCCTGGGGCTGACGGCGACTTTGGTGCGCGAAGACGGCCTGGAAAGCGACGTCTTCAGTTTGATCGGCCCCAAATGCTACGACGTCCCCTGGAAAGTCCTTGAAAAACAAGGGTGGATTGCGCAAGCGGAATGCCATGAAATCCGCGCGCCGCTGCCCATCGAACAGCGCCGCGAATATGTCATGTCTCCGGCGCGCTCGCAATATCGCATCGCTTCTGAAAATCCCATAAAAATGAATGTCCTGGAAGAATTGTTGGAAAAGCATAAGAATGATCGCATTCTCATTATTGGGCAATATCTGCGACAATTACGAATTGCGGCGAGTTCTTTCGGCATTCCTCTCCTTACGGGACAGACATCCAATGCGGAGCGAGAAAAACTGTATCAACAATTCCGCCGCGGCGAAATCACAAAACTGGTTGTTTCCAAAGTAGCCAACTTCGCCGTCGATCTTCCCGACGCCAACATCGCGATTCAAATCTCAGGATCGTTCGGCTCCCGGCAAGAGGAAGCCCAGCGCCTGGGCCGCATTCTTCGCCCGAAAAGCGAGGGGCAAATCGCCTATTTCTATTCGGTGATCACCCGCGACAGCAGCGAAGGCGAGTTCGCCCAGAAGCGCCAGCGATTTCTCACGGAGCAGGGCTACCATTATACCATCCGCAATCTGGATGACGACCAAGCCATGCCCCGCCCGTTGAGCGCGTTTTAAATAGGACAAATGGATGAGTTTATTCAATCTTCTGGTCGACCTGCCTCATGAGCGGCTTCGCCGCCTGGCCAATGAATTTGGTGTTTCTTCCTCTTCGCCTTCCAAACGAACCATCTTGAATGACTTGACTATCCGATACCGCGACGAAGGCTTCCTTACGATCTTGGTTCAGAACCTGCCGAAAGAAACCCAAGGCTTCCTGCGCGCGCTGGTCTTTTTCACTCCCGAAACGGAATCCATTTTGATTCCAGAATCGCTTCTCCGCCCCTGGCGCGCCGTAACCGCCATCGATGCGCTACTCACTCCCCTGCTGGATCTTGGACTCTTGTTTAACGATTCATCCTACCGGGAAGAGGCGCGCTTTATTTTCCCGGAAGAAATCCGCCGCACTATGGAGAAAATATTCCTGGCGCCCTATCGAGAGTTCCAATTCCAGGGAGAAGTTGATTTGGAGCGAATTGCGGTTCGCTCGCCGGGATTGGAAGCGATTTATCACCTCTTGTGCGTTATTCTTCATTATCGATCCGTTCAAACGCAAAAAGGCGCCATTCATCGTAAATCCGTCGAACGGTGGGCCTCGCGTCTGGGCGCAAATCCGCCGGGAGAAGATTTCTTCCATTTTGTCTTTTCGTTTTGCATGCGCGCCAATTTACTCGACCTTCACCGGGGCCGTTATCGCCCTTCTTCTCACGTATTGGAATGGTTTTCGCGCGACGAACGCCTTTTGCGCAACGAACTGTTCTCTTATTACTTGGAAACGAGATTGATGTCCAATCCATTGATGCATCTTCTGCCGATTCTATTTCGTACGGCGCAAGATTGGATTGCCAAACATCTCAAATCCCCGGTTTTCTCTATTCCCGATTTTGTTTCGCAAATGGGGGAGGAAGTGTGCGAGGAAGAAATCCGCCTCGAATTGGATTGGTTTTCGCATGTAGGATTGATTCAATTTCACGATCCATTTACGCCTGACGCGTTTTTCTTAACTCGCGACGGAATCGAATTTCTTTGTCGCCGCAGGCTTCCTCCTCAGCCGCCGGCCCCCAAAGACTATTGCGTGCTGCAGCCGAATTTCGATCTCCTGGCTCCTCCCGGCGTTGGGTATCCGGATCTGTGGAGGCTGGAGCACCTGGCGGAATTCAAGCGGCGGGATATTTACACCGAGTACCATCTCTCGCAGCAAAGCATTCTGTTCGGCATGCGCCGCGGCTGGACGCATGACGAAACGCTTGCCTTCATTCATGAACTCACCGGAGGGAAGTTATCCAGCAACGTCAAATACAGTTTGGATGAATGGTGCAGGAAATATGGACAAATCACTCTTCACCGCACCGTTCTCGTGGAATGCGCCACCCCCGAGTTGGCGGATGAAATTTCTCATATCCCTGAAATCAGTTCCCTGCTGGAGCGGCGAATTTCGGATCGCTGCTATGCCGCTTCAGAAACCCACGCCCGCGACGTATTGCGACTTCTGCGTGAGCGCGGCTACGAACCTTCCGCCGCCAAGCGATTGACCGATGAAGAATAAAGGCGTCTTCTCATCAGCCGCAAGAGACGCCTCTTAAATGTACATATGATTTTACTCTAAGCCGTTAATTCAAAGAAAGTTACGATCCAAGCGACGCCATGCTCCAATGGGAGCGCGGCCCTCTTGGCGGCCGGTTCCTTCGATCCCACTCTATGCGCCTCGGATCATTTTTGATCGAATCCTGCACTTGCGTTTTCATAGCGGACCATTTTTCCTGCTGCTCGTTGGTAAGAATTTGTTGCGCCTTTTCGAGAAATTCAGCCTGAGCCAATTGAAAATCCTGCTGATTATTTACGTCAAGCGCATCGAAATCGTAAGCATAATCATCATTCCTTTGCGCTTCCACGAGAGCGATGGCGTAAGGCAGCAGGCGAGTTCGTTGAAGCTCGTTAACTTGGATTTTGCGCAAAGCCCGCAATTCCACTATCGGGGATAATCCCCAGAATCTCTTTAATACATCCGATGCAAGTTCCCATTCATCGGGAGATAATTGTCCTTCTATTTTTTCTCCCAACCGCGCGACGGCCGTCTCTTCCCATGGGTGGATAAGTAGTCGTCTGGGAGGCATAAGCGGCGGCTTCTGTCCCGACGCACCTTGGCCAGGCCGCCACGCTTCTCGTTTTTCACCCTGCTCAGATTTAATTTCTTCTAACGCTTCATTTCGCGATTGAATATAAAGCGCAAAAAGTTCTTCGGAGAGAAATGGATCAAGCAGCAGCGCGTCGCAGACGATCTCAAAGCGCGCCCATTCGCGAGGATTTTTCACAACAAGTTCGGATGGAATCTGACCGGTCAAACGGCCGTAATAGTATCGGGCTTTATCGGCATAATAATCCACCGCGCATGAAAATTTATTTTGGAGAAATACTTTGAAATCATCGTTGAAACCATTCAATACAAAATTAAAGCCGATGAGTAATACTATTAAAAAAATAAACAATCGATTCATTATGCGGTAATCTCCCATACGATGACTAAAAACCAATTATTTGTTGGACTCGCAAATACCCTTAATCTATATTTAAGCAAATTTCGAACCATTCGACAACAAAATCTCGCCTTCTTTTACAAATACGCAAATCCATAGAATTAAAAGAATTTGAGGGTTTATTGGAGCAGAGCCGCTTTTTCCCGGGGATTTCCATTTGCGCAAAATTTGCTCACAGCAGACCATTCTGAGAAAAATATGCGCGCAGCCTGCCTCGGATGATGAGAAGGGAAGGACGAATCTTCATCAAAGCGGATGATTCATTAACGTTATTGGTTCTTTTGAAATTCTTCTTCGATAGAGGATCGCCATTTTTGATTGTTGCCGTCGCCGATATCCCGAGTCGGCCCGCCTCGGCCTCGATCGGGGCCGACAAGAAGAGAAAAGCGGGTTTCCACATCCGGCGCCACCTGCGTATAGAATACATGAGACCGCATATGGCGCATATTTCGCAGGCGTCCTTCATAAACTCCTTGCCGCATCGCAGGATTGACAAGTTCTTTGAGATGGCCGTTCAAATTGACTTGATGGGGCAGGTCTTGCGAGAGTTCGATTCGCAGGCTTCCATAGTCGCGCCGACCGAAATGCGCTTCTTCGACGACATGAAAGTACATGATCGCTATCGACGCCGCAATCGGAACGGCCAGCGCCGCTCGCCGGAATGACGATCGACGCCATTCGGGAAGATAGGTCATCAGCAGCAGAAGACAAGGCGCCGATTCGAGAGCGAACAAATCCCAATCCTGATAAACGCCCAGGTTGGGATGCCATGTCAGAGTGAAAAACGTGAATCCGATTGTATAGAGAAAGAGAAACAGCCGCTCTTTTTGAAAGAGCGTGCGCCAGCCCCATGTCGCCGCCGCCCAGAAAATCGCCGGCCAGAAAATCCACGACCGGGCCGTCCATGCATACAGGCAGTCGGTTAAATGACCCCACTCAAACATAAGATAGAAGCGTTCGCCCGATGGATCTCCCAAAAGAGGGATAAAATTTTTGGAGGGGGAGAGTCCCTGAACCTCAATGCCCAAAATGGTCGAATGATTTTTCATGATGAAAGCGGCGGCTGTCAGCAGCAGCCCGCCGGCCAAGCCGTAATAATCTTTCCAATTTTTGCGAAGCAAGGGCAGCGCCAGCAAACTGGGAAACGCAAACATGATGCCCATATGCATCCAAACCGCCAGAGAAAAAGACAGCGACGCATGCAGGCTGGAGAAGCGGCCGCGCAGATAGCCTACGCCGGCATAGCCATAATAAAAAAGAGTCGCCAGAAACATCGTGTAATATTCGGTGTGGCCTGTGCATAGAAGAAGAAGTCCCGACGAAGCGAACAGCCCCAACCCCCAAAGAGGATTGACGCCGATGAAATCTCGATTGAATTTCAACAGCATCCAGACGGCGGCGGCGCCCGCGATGCAGGAGACCAGGTTGATCACGCTGAATCCATCCCATCCCCACGGCTGCAATATTTCATAGGCGAAATAAAAAACGGCCTGCGACAGCAGTTCGGTCTGGACGAAGACAACGCCCCCCTCAACCATCCGAGTCAATTGATCGCCGTCGCCGGAATAGATTTGCGAGCGATAGATCCAAAACAACACGCCCAATGCGGCGCTCACAGCGGCGGCGCGCCGGGAAATAAAACAGCCCGCAGAAATCCACGGGCTGTTGGACGATTCACACGATGTCGGGCTGGCATCAATAAGGCGAAGGCGCTGGGGCACTAGGTTCCTCTTTTTCAGGAATTTCGACCACGACCGACTCGGTAGTGAGAAGCAGCCCGGAGATGCTGGCCGCATTCTGCAGAGCCGTGCGCACCACCTTGGCTGGATCGACGATTCCGGCCTTGATCATATCTTCTATTTTGTTGTTCAAAGCATTGTAGCCGACATTGGCTTTTTCTTTGAGAATGTCGCGAACGACAACCGATCCGTTCTCGCCGGCGTTATCGGCGATCTGCATCAAAGGCGCTTCAATCGCTTTCGCCAGAATCTGAGCGCCCACGGCTTCGTCGCCTTCCAGTTCCATTTTCTTGATCCCGGCGCCGGCGCGCAAGAGGGCCACGCCTCCACCGGGAACAATGCCTTCTTCGATCGCGGCGCGCGTCGCGTGCAGCGCATCTTCGACGCGGGCCTTCTTTTCCTTCATTTCGGCTTCGGTCGCCGCGCCCACGCGGATAATAGCCACGCCGCCCGCCAGTTTGGCCAAGCGCTCCTGATATTTCTCTCGATCGTAATCGGAGGTGGTTTCCATAATCATCTGCCGCAGCTGATCGGCGCGGCTTTTGACGTCTTTGGCGCTTCCGCCGCCTTCGATCAATGTAGCGGAATCTTTGTCGATGACCACTTTCTTGACCGATCCCAAATCATTGAGAGCAACCTGGTCTAGTTTAATGCCCAATTCTTCCGAAATAACCGTTCCGCCGGTCAGGATCCCGATATCCACCAGCATGGCCTTGCGCCGGTCGCCAAAGCCCGGCGCTTTGATGGCGGCGACGTTCAAATTGCCGCGAATGCGGTTGACCACCAGAGTGGCCAGCGCTTCGCCTTCGACGTCCTCGGCGATGATCAGCAAGGGGCGGCCGCTTTGAGCGATTTGCTCCAGGACCGGGATCAAATCCTGCATAACCGAGATTTTTTTCTCATAGAGAAGAACATACGCGTTTTCAAGAACGCACTCCATGCGCTCCGGATCGGTGACGAAGTACGGGGAAAGATAGCCGCGATCAAACTGCATGCCTTCGACGGTGTCCAGAGCCATTTCCAAACCGGAGCCTTCTTCGACGGTGATGACGCCGTCCTGCCCGACGGTTTCCATGGCGTCGGCGATCAAATTTCCGATTTCGAGATCGTTGTTCGCCGAGAGGGAGGCGACATGGACCACTTCTTCTTTATCTTTAACTCGCTTGGCCATTTTGGCGATTTTCTGGGTGATTTCTTCGACGGCCATGTCGATCCCCCGCTTCAATTTCATGGGATCATGACCGGCAGTCACCATGCGCATACCGGTTTTATAAATGGCTTCGCTGAGCACCGTGGCGGTGGTGGTTCCGTCGCCGGCGAGATCGCTGGTCTTGGAAGCGACTTCACGAACCAGCCGCGCGCCCATATTTTCGAGGGGGCATCCCAGATCGATTTCCTTGGCGACCGTCACGCCGTCTTTCGTAACGGTCGGAGCGCCGAAGGATTTATCGATCGCTACATTGCGGCCTTTAGGGCCCAAAGTCACTTTGACCGCCTTTGATAATTTCTCGATTCCTCGCAGGAGCCCCAATCGGGCGTCTTCCTCGAAGAAAATTCGTTTTCCTGCCATTATTCTAGTTCTCCTTTGTTATTCGATTCCAACTCTATTTCCATATTGGTAAAAAAAGCCGGATGGCTTTGATTCTCTTAATGCCGGACGATTAAATCGCCTCGACGGCCGATTCCGGCATCCAGCCGGTGAATGAGGCGTTACCGGGCAGGAGGATGCGCACCCAATCGCCCTGTTCTTGAACCCAACGTACTTTGGTCCCCTCATGCAGAGAGAAGGAGGTGGAGAAATCGTCTCCCGGCCCCGTTTTAATTTCCACCGCAGAGGCCATAACGACGGCTTCCTTGATATACTCGTATTGATAAATTCTCAATGCGGAGGATAAACAAAGAAGTATAAACGCAATACTGACGATCCAACAAGGGATGGACAACCACGCCCCCCTACGCGCCGCGGGAAGAAGCAATCGCATGATGAATAATCCGGACAAAATCCAAAACAAAAAAACCGTCGTCCACAGCGATTCACGCAGATTGAGTTTCCGGTGAACGCCGATCAAGAATCCCAGCGTGCCGCCGTATTCGGGGCCGCGAAACTCTTCATCGGCCAGCAGTCCGCGCGCATATTCGTAATTCACGCGCAAATCGTGGAATCGAGGCAGCCATTGCAGGGCTCGTTCATACCAAAGAATCGATTTCCCCAACTGCCCCAATCGAAAATAGGCATTGCCGATATTGTAGTTTAGATGCCCGTTGCGAACGCCGATGTCATATAAATCAAGGTAGCCTTCCAGCGCTTTTTCGGGTTGATTGTCGAGGTAAAAGTCGTTGGCGTGCTTGTATATTTCCTCCTTGCTCAATCCGGCGGGATAATCGGAGGAAAGAGAAGGGGGCGAATCGTTCTCGGCGGAATTCGCCCAGATTGGAAAAACGATACCGACCACAGCCAGCCAGGCAATCGAATGGAAAATGCGCTGCAACGAGTCTCTCCTTTGCATGGATTAGGACGCTTTCTTGACTTTCATTAAATCGCTGAGCAAGTCTTCGGTCTTGGAAAACGATTCTTGAATGCGATCCGGATTCTGCATAGCGCCGGAAAAACGAGCGCCGTCGAATTCCTCCAATACGGAGAGAACCGCATCGGCCTGACTTTCGTCAACACCGCCGTTTTGTAAAGCATGCTTCAACTCGAGGCGGGTCATTCCCGCGCTCGTCAGATTCCAGCGATGATCGATGTAATCGGTGACCGCTTTTCTCAGTTTGACATAGACGGATTCCATGTCTTTGCGCTCCAGCGCTTTTCGAGCATCCGCCAGAAAACGGCGCGCCAGTTTGGGCGCTTTCAGGCTTTTGGCGACGGTCGGCCGCGCCGCCAGAAATTCATGACGCCATTTCCACGCCCCGATTAACAAAAGAAGCAGAATCGGCCACAATGCGATCACCCAAAATTTCAACGAGCAATACAAAGGCAGGCGAATCGTCGCCAGACCGGAGGGAGCAGTCGCGATGAACCGAAAATCATCGCCCACGCGGGTGATCAAACGCCGGTTAAAGACCGCGCTCCCCGTGCGAGTCCGCTTCTCTGTGGAGGGAAGAATGGTCAAGCGGATGGGAGGCGTTTGCCGGACGACGTATTCTTTTTTCGACGGATCGAAGAAGGCGTATTGGATCGGCCCGATCTCATTGGCGTTGATGTCATGCGGAATCAAGACGTAAGAATACTCGATCCGCCCCCGCATTCCATTTTCGGAAATGTTGACGTCCTCTTTTTGGGTAGGATCGAACTGATCGAAATTCGAGAGGTCGGGCAGCGCCGGTTTGGGCGCATTTTTGATATTCCCAATGCCTTCCAGCGTGAGGCTCAACGTAACCGTTTCGCCTTCGCTGAGTTCGAGCGGCGCCGCCTCGGCGCGCAGCGTAAACGAGCCGACCGCCCCTTCGAAAATCTCGGGCCGACCCTCTTCGGGAAGAGGCTTGACTTTGAGCTGCACAGGTTCGGGCTTGTAAGGATATCGAGAGACGCGTTGAATCGGCAGCGCCACCTCGACCGTCATGGGCGCCAGCGAGTAATCGCCCGGGGTCAGTGGAAAAAGAATGTAGCGCCGCAGCGATTTTTGAAAATACAGATCGCGCTCGCCGGAAATGCGAACAGGCCTCGCGTCCTGCTTGAATCGCATGTCGACGGTTTCGGAGAGAAAACTCTTGAGCGCGCCCTTCTCTTCTTGGAAGGCGGCGTATTCGCCGTTTTGGATGATCGCCCGATCGAACCAGCGCTTCCATTGCTGGTTATAGACGGCGTCGTAGGACAAAATCACCTCTTCGCCCTTGTAGACCTCTTTTTTGGACGCATCGCTGAGCAAGTAGAGATTCAAGTCGCCCTGACCCTGGGGCGCGGACAGCAGGGGCGATCGAGTGGGCACCGGCTGGCTGCCGGGAAAGACCGTAATTTCGAATGGATCGGCCTGCACAGTTCCGGCGCCGGTCGCGATGCGAATGTCGGAGACTTTATATTTTCCTTCCTTCACGGCGAAGACATCGTACAAAAAGGTTATTTGATAACTGGAACTCGCCCGCCCGTTGATGAATTGAAATTGCTGGCTTGTGCTCTGGCTTCCATAGACAAAGTTCACCCCATCGATCGATGGAAAGGCGGGCTTTTGCGAAATTTGCTCGCCCTGGGTTGTAACCACGACTTCCAATTGAGTTTGTTCGCCGACGCGCAAAACATTCTTTTCCAGCCGGGTTTGGATCGTGACGTCGGCGGACGGAGCGCTGATGAATACGCCCGATAACAGAGCGATTGAAATCCATATAGGAAGCCAATATTGAAAGCGAGTCAGATTCACGGTTCGTTCTCTTACCAATCCTTATCCACTCGAACGCGGGAGTTCAGTTCGCGCGGGCGCTTAAATTCTTTGCGCTTTTCTTTTTCGTCGTCTTCCAGATTTTTAAGCAGCTGCATCGCTTGTTCGCGCGTCATTTCCTCGCGAGGCTCGTCGGGCTGCGCCTGCGCCTGATCCTGTTCCTGCAGCTCTTGCGGCTCTTGTTCCTGTTGTTGATTTTGCTCTTGCTGCTGTTCCTGCTGCTCTTGATTCTGCTGTTCCTGATTTTCCTGCTGCTGTTGATCCTGCTGTTGCTGTTCCTGTTGCTGCTGTTGATTTTGTTGATCTTGCTGCTGCTGATCCTGCTGCTGGTTTTGCTGTTGTTGATCCTGCTGCTGTTGATCTTTGTTTTGATCAATCTGTTCCTTCAATTTGCGCCGGGCGAGTTCCAAGTTGTATTTGGCGTCTTCGTCGTCCGGATGCAGCTTCAGGGAGCGAATATAAGATTCGATGGCTTTGGCGTAATCTTCCTGGCGGAAATAACAGTTCCCGATATTGTAGTGCGCCTGCGCTTCGAATTTTTCATCGGAGGCGCCGACGACGCTCTGATATTCTTCAATCGCTTTTTCATAATTGCCCTGCCTGTACCAGGCGTCGCCGATGTTGAAATGAAGTTCCTTCGATTCGGGCGCATAGGTTGCGGCGATATCCGTATATTGTTGGATGGCCTCTTCATATTTCTCTTCGCTGTAGGTGCGGTTGGCTTCCTCCACGCGATCGCGCAAAGGATTGATCCATGCAATCTGCATGACGGATAAAAGGGCGATGAAACAAAGGCCAATTCGTTTTAGAGCGGCATGCTTCATGGTTCGATATCTCCCGGCGCGGTTTCTTAATCTATAGGTTATCACGCTCTTGTCGTCTCCGTACATTCAATAGATTTATTCGCTGGAAGCCGAACGCTTTTCCGCCGGCGTAAACTCGGCGTGGCGGTAGCCGCCGACGGTTCGTTTGGGAGCGCGTTTGCGATCTGTCAGCAGCATTTCGATCAGCAGCAATACCAGCGCGAGGAACAAAAAATATTGGAATCGCTCCTCAAACTGGGTGACGAATTGAGTTTTCAACAATCTCTCCTGGCGTCGCTGCTCCATGTGCTGATAAATATCGTCCAACTGCAGCGAATCGGCGCGCACGCGGAAATACGCGCCGCCGGTCGTCAGGCAAATGGAGCGAAGCGCCGCTTCATCGAGTTTGCTGGTCACTACGTTCCCTTCCCGATCTTTGATATATTCCTTGATGCCGCCGGATTCGTCGCGTATGGGGATGGGCACTCCCAGCGGATCGCCGATTCCAATGGCGTAGATCATCACGCCTTCTTCGGCGGCTTTCTCGGCGGCCTGCTTGGGATCTTCCACCGTATCTTCGCCGTCAGTGATCAAAATCACAACGCGCGACTCCCGCTCGCCGGGCGGGAAAGATTCGACCGATTTTCGGATGGCCGCCGAAATTGCGGTTCCCGGAACCGGGACCGAGCCGATCTCCACTTCGCTGAGCAGAATCTTGGCGGCCGCGTAATCGAGCGTCAGCGGACATTGAACGAAAGCTTCACCGGCGAAGATCACCACGCCGATGCGGTGCCCCTGCAGTTTATCGAACAACTGCGCGATTTCATGTTTGGCTTTGGCCAGGCGATTGGGCTTGATGTCTTCGGCCATCATGCTGCGCGAGACATCCAGCGCGATCACGATGTCATTGCCGCGCGAGACGACGGTCTGCTCTTTCTGCCCCCACATGGGCCGCGAGAGGGCGATCAGCGAAAAGAAGAACACAAAAAAGATGAGCCACAGTTTGGCTTTTTGCTTCTGGCGGCTGACGCCGTCCATCAATCTCGAAATCAATTCGGGATTTCCAAATCGCTCCAATGCGCTCAGCCGCTTGCTCCACGCCCAGCGAAGAAAGAACGCCAGCGGGATCAGCAGCCAGAGTGAGTTAAGAAATTCATGCGTTCCAAATCTCATGGCAATTTCCGAAATCGCGTCTGCGACAGAATGAGTTCCACCAGTAAAATCGCCAGCGCCGGAATCAGAAAATAATGAAAGAGTTCGCGAAACCGGCGGCTGCCCTGCGTTTGAATCTTCGATTTTTCCAATTGATCGATCTGCTGAAAAATCTCCCGAAATTTTTGCGTGTCCGTGGCGCGGAAATATTGCCCGTTGGATGCGTCGGCGATTTGGCGCAAGGTCGATTCGTCGATGCGCTCCGCCTGGGGAACGGGTGTCAGCTGCTGGCCGAAGAGAAAATTATTCTGCAGAATATAGGGAATTCCCAGACCGCCCACGCCGATGGTGTAGATTTTTACGCCCAGCGCGCTCGCCATTTCCGCCGCGGTCAGCGGATCGAATTCGCCGGAATTGTTCGCTCCGTCGGTAATCAGAATGATCACCTTCGATTTCGATTCAGTATATCGCAGCCGGTTGAGCGAAGAGGCGATGGCGTTGCCGATGGCCGTGCTGTTGCCGGGAATCATGTCGATCTTCACATCATCGAGAAAATTCTGCACGATGCCGTAATCGACGGTCAGCGGGCACTGGAGAAATGCATCCGTCGCGAAGACCGTCATGCCGATGCGATCGTTGCGCCGCCCCTCGACGAACGATTTAACGACTTCTTTGGTGACGTCCAGGCGCGTGCGCCGATTCTGCAAATCCAGATCGATCAACACCATGCTGTTGGAGACATCCACGCACAGCATGATATCGATGCCTTCCGTAAAGATTTCGCTGCTGACCAATTCCGCCTGAGGCCGCGCCAGCGCCATGATAAATAACGCCAATACCAGCAAACGCAGCCCCGCCAGCACGCGGCGAACCTTGTGAGTTATGGGAACGCGGGCGTTGGATGCGCCGAAAATTTTCTTGATGCGCCCGATGTCCGAATAAATCAACGGCGCGCCTCCGCCCTGACGCATGGATCGCCATGCCAGGAACGGAATCACCAACAATAGCAACAAGTAAACTGGATATGCAAAATTCATTTATGCCTCGCCAACCGGTTGAACCTCTTCTTGAGATTCTTCCGTTTTGTCGTTGTTTGCATCCGATTCGATTTCGACCGCAGGCTGCTCGCGGGTTTGATCGACGATGCGCTCCGCCCGGTCAATCAATCCGTCCAACTCATCCGCGGGCAGCTCATGCTTCGCAAATTTCATCAAATCGCAATCGGTGAAAAAATCTTCAAATTCTTGAAACAATCCCGAATCCATGCCGATCGTCCGGAACTCATCCAAAATCTCTTCGGTGGTTTGATCGATGGCGTTGAAGCCCCAGCGCCGGCCGATATAAACGCGGAGAATTTCGCTGAGCCGCGTCGAGAAATATTCATAATCGTTGTTATGCCGCCATTCCTGATTTTCCCGCAGCTCGCGCAGGGCGAGATAGGCTTCTTCATGCGCGGGCAGCGGAGGCTCGCCGGGCGCCTCGGACTGCCGCCGCTTGAAATAGCGCCGCAGCCCATACGCCGCCAACGCCGCCGCGAGCAGACTCAGTAAGACCGTCCAGATTATCCACATGCGGCTCGAGCCGGAAAGCAGCACCGGCTCTTTGATGTCGCGAATGTCGAGATCCTCCGCTTCTTCGGGCGTCAAACTGCGCACCGTGATCTTGATGGGCGATGTGCGGATCGATCCTCTCGCCCCATCGGCCGTCTGATACAAAATATCAAAAGCGGGAATCTCGAAGTCCCCCGTGAAGAACGTCGACAATTGATAATCGATGGTCTCGCGCACCTTTCCGTCGGGGAGATCCTCCACCCCCTGCGGATTGATTTCCTTGATTTCAAACTGGCCGAGGTCTACGCCCGTTTCACGCTGAACAATTTGCACCGACGGATCTCGGGTAATCGCCACCGTAAGATGAAATACGTCGCCGATCAGAATCTCATTGCGATCCACCGAGGTTTCGATTGCGGGCGTCAACTGCGCGGGAACCGTCGCCGTCGCGTCGGCCGGCGCCTGCGCGATCGCCATATACGTCAGAAAAGAAAATAACAAGTTTGCCGTCATATTAATCCATCTACTAGATTTCCATTATTTTCGACTTCGAACATCCTTCTTTCCAGCAGTCATCGAGAGATTCTATTCTTCTGCGCTTGGAGCGGCGTCCTCCGCCGGTTCGACAAGCGATTGATCGAAGATCTTCACTTTTTCGGCTTTCAACAAACGCTGTAAAAGCGCATCCTGCAGTTCGGCCGCTTTGCGCTGACCGACCAGCGACTGAACGCGCTGCTTCACTTCGTCGAGCGTCTGAATCCGCTCCGGCGTCTTCTCGAGAATTTTGAACAAATGATATCCCTTTTCGCTTTGGATCGGTTCGCTGACCGCCTGGGCGTCCAACGCCAGGAGCCGCTCGACAATCTCGGGCGCCTGCCCGACGGTTGGAACATATTGACTCCCCTGACTGATCGTTCCCAGAGATCCGTTGTTGGACTTCGAAGCGTTGTCTTCGGAAAACTGCTGCACCGCCTGCTCGAAGGCCATGCCCTCGCTGACGGCTTTTTGCGCCTCCTCCGCTTTTTCTTGGGATGAAGTCAAAATATGCGCGATTTTCGCCGTCAAGGGAATTTTAAATTGGTCTTGATTTGCCTTGTAATACAGTTCGATGTCGCCGTCCGACACTTGAATTTTGTCGTTCACTTCCTCGCGCAAGACTTTCTGCGCCAGCATCATTTTTTCTACGCGCCGCATTTGTTGGCGGATTTCGCGGTCTTTCTGATACTCTTTGCGCAGCGCCATATCGTAAAGCAGTTCTTCAAATAGTTTGGACTGCAGATATTGGCGGCGTTTTTGTGGATCGTCGTAATATTTGCGCTGATTTTCAGGCATTTGGTTAAGTTCGCGCTCTAATTGATCGCGGGTGATGCGGCGGTCGCCGATCTGAGCAACCACGGGGCCGGTTCCTTCCTCCTCTTCGGCTTCCAGATCGGTCAGCTGTTTGAGTTTGCGCTGCGCATCGCCGCCGCGCTGCAGTTCTTCGAAGCAGCGAACCATCCGTTTTTCCGCTTCGGGCGCAATTTTGGCTTGCGGATATAAGTGGCTGACTTCTAAAAAACTGGCCAGCGCGTTTTCATAATCGTGGAGATTGTCGAGGTACAGCGAGCCGATTCGATAGAGAATGTTGGCGCGCTGCTCGATGGGAATTTCGGCGGCGTCTAAATATTTTTTGTACTGGCTGACGGCCTGATCGTACAGCCCCTGCGACTCGAGCGCCGAGGCCAAGGTGCGAATCTGCTCGGGCGGAATGGGGTACGCCGATCCGCCGCCGCCGGGAGACATAAGAACCAGCACGACGATCAACAGCAGTAAACAGATCGAGATGATGGAAAGAACAACGTCTCGCATAATATTCATCCGTCCTCGCTAAATAATTTTTTCCGCGCTGCGCTAGTAGCGCTTGGCCCGCTGTTCGAAAAAGCGAATCAACGGGTCGATGTACGGGCGATCAGTGCGCACCGGCACATGATCGATCTGCATTCGCTTGAAGTTTTTCACAAGTTGATCGATGTCCGATTGAGCGTTTTCGGAAAACCGTTTTCGAATCGAAG
This sequence comes from Candidatus Omnitrophota bacterium, assembly GCA_016934335.1. GTDB lineage: Bacteria > Hinthialibacterota > Hinthialibacteria > Hinthialibacterales > Hinthialibacteraceae > JAFGTC01. The sequence goes on from JAFGTC010000309.1 coordinate 48,406, forward strand.
AATCGTATGTATCGATGACGATGATTTCGCCGGTCTCCGCATCCTCCAATTCGAGAAATCCGATGGGCGGCATCTCGACTTCGCGCGGATCGGTGATGCTGATGGTGATCAAATCGTGTTTTTTATTGGCGATGCGCAGCGATTCTTCGTACCCTGCATTCATAAAATCGGACATCAAAAAAACGACGCTTTTGCGCGTCAAAATTTTCGCCATAAAATCGAGCGCCGCCTTAATATCCGTAGAGCCGCCGGTCGGCTCAAACATGAGCAGTTCGCGAATCAAGCGCAGAACGTGCTTCTTGCCTTTTTTGGGCGGGATAAAGATCTCGACATCGTCGGTGAACACAATCAAGCCGACCCGGTCGTTGTTTTTGATCGCCGAGAAGGCGAGCACGGCGGATAATTCGGCGGCCAGTTCGCCTTTCATCTTTTCCGCCGTTCCGAAGATGCTGGACGACGACGCATCCACCAGCAGCATGACCGTCAATTCGCGCTCCTCGCGGTAGCGCTTGACGAAAGGCCCGCCCATGCGGGCGGTGACGTTCCAATCGATGGTTCGGATGTCGTCGCCGTGCTGGTATTCGCGCACTTCTTCGAATTCGACGCCCTGACCCTTGAACACGGAATGATATTCGCCGGCCAGCACGTCGTTGACCATGCGGTTGGTGCGAATTTCGATGCGCCGGATTTGACGAATCAACTCGCGTGGAATCATAGTGAATTCTCCGAACGCCGCTTCGTGATCTCCTGCTGCAGCTGAGCGATGGTTTTCTGCGCCGCCGCCAGACTGTCTCTCCATTGAGCCGCCTGCTGAACGATCTGCTGGGTTTGGGCGGCCTGCCGGCGAATCTGCCGCTGCTGTTGAAACGTGCGCTTGAAAATCGGATCGAAGGCGGCGTGACGTTCGTCTCGATAGCGCCGCTTCACAACCCTTTCGTTGATGGGATACTGTTCGCTCTCGCGGATATTCGAATTGTCGTCCCGGCGGCGGTATTCGCCGGTGACTTTGGCGATGTGTTGAAATGGAAACTTGCGCGAAAGGCGAATGAGAAACTCCCAATCTTCATAAATCGTCAGCGATTCATCGAAAGGCCCCGCCGCCTCGAAGCAGTCGCGCCGGATGAGCAGGCAGGTTATGGGGATATAATTCGCCAGTAAAAAGTTGTCCGCGTTAAAATCAAACGAATAGACCAATTGTTCTTTCATCCGCTTCCATTCGCCCGTTTGGGGATCCTGCTGGAACGTGACGTTGAGAACATCGCTGTACACAACCGGAAGATTTTCAGAAAACGCTTTGTCCGCCAGCGTCTGAATGTGGTCGGGATAGACGACGTCGTCGTCATCCAAAAAACCGATGTACGCCCCTTTCGCCGCTTCCACGCCGATATTGAGCGCAGCGGTGCGCCCCATGTTTTGGGCGTTGCAGATATATTGAAAAGGAATGGCGCCCAGTTCGTCCGTCAGAGCCGGCGCCGCATCCTCGCCGGCGTCGTTGACGATGACTGCTTCAAACGATTCAAATGTCTGCCGGCGCAGAGACTGCAGGCATTCACGCAGCCTCTCCAGGCGATTGTAAGTGCGAACGACGATCGAAACGCGCGGATCTTTATGACTCATTGACATTGAATTCATCCAGTAAAGTCGAGGCAAGAATTTACTGGATTTCCATTTCTCCGTTTTTCTCCAGTTCAGGGATGTAATTCGTTCGACAATAGCGAACTTCCGACTTACGGAACTTCGACATGATCGAAGATGGTTTGAACAACCTGCTCGGGCGTCTTTTCCTCCGCCTCAGCTTCGTAACTGAGAATAATGCGATGGCGCAGTACGTCCATGCCGATCGATTTCACGTCTTCGGGAGTGACGTAGCCGCGCCCCTTGAGAAACGCGTGCGCCTTGGCGGCGACAGTCAAATAGATGGTGGCGCGCGGCGAAGCGCCGTATTCGATCAAATCGCCGATATCCAAATTGAATAAGGACGGTTCGCGCGTGGCGAACACCAAATCGACGATGTAATCGCGGATCTTCGCATCGACGTAAATCGAGCGCACCACGCTCTGCGCTTTCAAAATGGCTTCCGGATCGAGAATCGCTTCGGGATCGCCGGGCAGGTCGCCGGTCATGCGATCGAGAATGGTCCTTTCCTCCGCCTTGCTGGGATATGTCACTTTGAGTTTGAGCATAAAGCGGTCGACCTGCGCCTCCGGAAGAGGGTAGGTGCCTTCCTGCTCGATAGGGTTCTGCGTCGCCAACACCAAAAACGGCGCGGTCAAAGGATACGTCGTATCGCCGATCGTGACCTGCTTTTCCTGCATCGCTTCCAGCAACGCGCTCTGCACTTTGGCGGGAGCGCGGTTGATTTCATCGGCGAGAATAATGTTGGCGAAGATCGGGCCTTTTTTGGGAACAAACTCCCCGGTCTGCTGGTTATAAATCATCGTACCGATTAAGTCGGCGGGGAGCAGATCGGGCGTAAATTGGATGCGCTGAAAGGAGGCCCGGATCGTTTTCGCCAGCGTTGAAACCGTCAGCGTCTTGGCCAAACCCGGCACGCCTTCCAACAAAACATGGCCGCCGGTCAGTATGCCGATCAACAACCGCTCGACCATGTAGCGCTGCCCGACAATGACGCGATCGATCTGCTCCATCAGCGGGCCGATGAAGGCGCTCTCTTCTCGTATTCTCTCCGAGATCTCTCGAATATCTTGATTGGAAGTGGTTAACTCGGCCACGAATGAAAACCTCCTGCCTATTTCAAAAAAATTTGCTCAATTTTATTTCGTTAGGACTCCGGCTCCGCCAAAAATCGTGCGTCTTCCATCACCCGGTCTAATTCATCCGGCGAGGGAGAGACGGGCGCAAATTGCAACTGTTCGCAATTTTCCAAAAATCGATCCAGTACGATTTGTCGATCAAAGCCCAATTCGCCGCGAAACGAAGCCAATTCCTTCGAATCAATCGCCGGGAAGCGCTGCGACAAAGACAAGAGCACAGCCTCTTTGATCGCATGAATAAACCGCGACCGATCTCCCTCGATGCGGCGGCGGCGCGCCGCTTCGAACGCCTCCTCCAGCGGATTGGATTCTTCAACAGGCGCCTCGGGGATCGCTTTTTTGTAACGACTGCGCACCCGAAGAGTAACGCCAACAGCCATCAGGATTACAATTCCAAAAACCAACCCTCGAAACCATCCCTGGCGCCACATTTGCTTCAGCCAGAGTTGGAAAGAAAACGGTGCGGGAGAAGCCGTATACGAGTTGGCCGCCGTTGAGAGAAAACTCTCCTTTTCTTCTCCAGGCGACATATACCGAATCGTCGCAGGGCCGATGGACGCTTCGCCCTCCGATTGGGGGCGTAAAACATACCGAAATACTTTTTCCGTATATTGCCGCGAGCCGTCCGCGCCCGTGCGGATGGTAGTGGAAGGCTTGAGCACTTCAAGATTGATGAAGCGGGGGGATTTTTGAATTTCCGGATTCAAGTCGCTCGCCGCGCCGTACCATCGCACTTGGATTTCCCACTCAAACGGCTGATCTTCGACCACCGAATCCGGCGGCGGCCCCTGCGTGCTGAGGGTAATGTCCAGTTCGGCGGCCGGAGTTGGAGCGGCGGTCGATGCTTCGTCCTGCGCATAGACAAGGCTGACCAGAAAGACTACTAAAAATCCGGCAAGCATCCAAGACAGCAGCCCCGGCGCGCTCTTGTCAGTATGAGTCCTGCAGCTGCTTGTCGATCTGCTCGAGTTCCCGCCGATAGGGTTGGTAAAAGGATCGAATCGACAACAGGGCCGCCCGAAGTTCAAGCAAGGCTTGCTGCTTCCGATCGACTTGTTCTGATTTATAACATTCATCGATAACATGGAGCGCTCCCCGAATCGCCCGGCCGCAGTATGGATTGCCCGGGTAGTAGTTGCGAATCGACCATGCATACGACTCGACGGCTTCCTCCATCCGGCCAGCCTGATCGGCTGTCTGCGCTCGTTGGAAATGACCGGCCGAGAGCATCGTCAGCCGACCCGCGAGACAAATAACGCCGAGGAGCGCAATCACGGCGCTCCTCCAAACCAAGCTTTTCCAGACCGGAAAGAAACGATGCCTCCTGAAATCCATGGAAGACGCTATACCGCCTCCTTGCCTCCGCCCGTACTCGCCGCGCATTTTTTATTTCCGGAGTTTCCCGAATCCGGTTTGCTTGTCGACTCAGCATGAGGCTTCGATTCAGAAGCGGCGCCGTTCGTTTTTCCATGATGCGCACATCCGCACGACGGCGACGACGAATTTCGCTTGTAATCAGTTTCGTAAAATCCGGAGCCTTTGAAGATAATTCCCGCCCCGCATCCGATCAAACGGCGTACGCAATTCTGGTTTTTGCATTGGGGGCAGTCGGTAAGAACGGGTTCGGTCATGGATTGAAAATACTCAAATTCATAGCCGCAGTTGTCACAAACATAATCATAAGTTGGCATTCAACCAAACCTCCTGAGACGCATTACCTCTATTTAATCTTAGGAACCGGAGGCGAGAATGAAAAGCCCCCGGTCTTTTTTATAAAAGATCAATCTTTATCCACAGTATATTCGGCGTCGACGACATTATCGTCTTGATCGGAGGGTTTCTTCGCCTGCGACGACTCGCCGGCGGCCTCTCCCGAAGCGGCGCCTTCGGGCTGAGCGCCGGATGCCTGTTGTTGTTTGGCGATTTCTTCATAAATCGCCTGGCCTAATTTCTGGCTGACTTTTTCAAGCGCTTCCTTCTTGGCTTTGATCTCTTCGATATCATCGCCCTCGAGCGCTTTTTTCAAATCCTGAACGCCGTTTTCGACGGCGGCGCGGTCTTCCGCAGAAATTTTTTCTCCATATTCCGACAGCGATTTTTCCGTAGCGTATACCAGTTGATCCGCATCGTTGCGAGCTACGGCTTCCTCTTTTTTGCGTTTGTCTTCCTCCGCATGGGCTTCAGCGTCCTTCACCATGCGGTCGATATCCTGCTCCGACAAACCGCTGGACGATTCAATGCGGATTTTCTGTTCTTTGCCGGTGCCAAGATCTTTGGCGGAGACATGAAGAATGCCGTTGGCGTCGATGTCGAATTTCACTTCGACCTGAGGAATGCCGCGCGGAGCCGGGGGAATGCCCACCAGGTCGAACCGGCCGATCGTCCGGTTTTCCGACGCGATCTCCCGCTCGCCCTGCAGAACATGAATCGAGACGGCCGGCTGATTGTCGGCGGCCGTCGAGAAAATTTGGCTTTTCTGCGTCGGGATGGTCGTATTGCGATCAATCAGACGCGTGAATACGTTCCCTAAGGTTTCGATTCCCAAAGAGAGCGGGGTGACGTCCAGCAAGAGAACGTCCTTCACTTCTTTGCTGAGAACGCCGCCTTGAATCGCCGCGCCGATGGCCACCACTTCGTCCGGATTGACGCCTTTATGCGGATCTTTTTGGAACAGATCCTTAACAATCTTCTGTACATAAGGAATGCGGGTCGAGCCTCCGACCAGAACAACTTCATCGATGTCCGACGCCGTCATGCCCGCGTCGATCATCGCTTTTTTGCACGGTTCGATGGTGCGATCGATGATCGGTCTTGCGATCTGCTCGAATTTGGAGCGCGTCAGCTTCATCTGCAGATGCTTCGGACCGGAGGCGTCGGCGGTGATGAAGGGGATGTCGATCGCCGTCTCCATCGTACTCGACAATTCGCATTTGGCTTTTTCGCTGGCGTCCTTGAGACGCTGCAAAGCCATGGGATCCTGGCGAATATCGATTCCATTCTCCCGCTTGAACTCTTCGGCGATGTAATCGATGATAGCCTGATCGATGTCGTCCCCGCCTAAATGGGTGTCGCCGTTGGTCGATTTGACTTCAAAAACGCCTTCGCCCAGTTCGAGAATAGAGATGTCGAACGTCCCTCCCCCGAAGTCAAAGACTGCGATCTTTTCGTCTTTCTTTTTATCCAATCCGTAGGCCAAAGCCGCCGCCGTCGGTTCGTTGATGATGCGCAGCACTTCCAACCCGGCGATTTTTCCCGCGTCTTTGGTCGATTGGCGCTGGCTGTCGTTAAAATACGCGGGGACCGTAATGACCGCCTTAGTCACTTCCTGCCCCAGATAATCCTCAGCGGTCTGCTTCATTTTTTGCAGGACGCGCGCCGAAATTTCTTCGGGCTTGTAGATTTTTCCATCTATTTCAAACGCGGCGTGTCCATTGGACTTAACCACTTTGAAGGGCACACGCTTTGTGTCTAGAACAGTTTCGTCCGTGCTTAATCCGATGAATCGTTTGGAGGAAAATACAGTGCGATGCGGATTGGTGATAGCCTGCCGCTTGGCCACTTGGCCCACAAGGCGCTCTCCGCTGTCAGTAAAAGCCACAACTGACGGCGTAGTGCGCGCTCCTTCCGAATTCGATATAACAACAGGCTCGCCGCCTTCAATTACGGCCACGACGGAATTGGTTGTACCGAGATCGATTCCTATAACCTTTCCCATGATATTAGACTCCTATTAGTCAATACTCATCCGCTTGATGAGGTTGGATTTTTTTTCTTCCTTCAGGACGCTTCCCCATTCGAGACTGCGTCGTTTTCTTCTTCTTCCGATTGAGGCTTGCTGGGCTTCGCCGCCACCAGAACTTTGGGCGCCCGCAAAACCCGGTCTTTGATCATGTAGCCAGGCATAAATTCCTCCGTAATGATCCCGGGTTCGCAATCATCGGTCTCCACTTGCTGGACTGCTTCATGAAAGTGAGGATCGAATTTCTGTCCTACAGCGTCGATGCGCTCGAATCCTTTTTCTTTCAGAATCGACAACATCTGCTGAAATACTATCTCGACGCCCTGCCGGTAAGACTCGACGTCATCCGTGTTGTTGTCGGGATGCAGGGATCTCTCCATGTTGTCGATCACGATGAGCAGACTGCCGATGAAATCCTGAATGAGATAATCGCGCATCTCCGATTTCTCTTTGAACACCCGTTTGCGGTAATTTTCGAATTCCGCCTGCAGCCGCTGCAGGTGGTTTAAATAATCGTCCCTTTCGGAGCAAATTTTCTGATATTCGGCCGCGCTCACCGTCGCCTGCTCCTCAACTTCGTCGGCCGCCTCGACCTCCGGCGGCGTCTGAGGCGACTGCACCGCCTCCTCGCCGTTCGCTTCTTCCCCAACGCCTTCCGATTGATCGGTCTTCACGGGATCTTCGTCCATGCCGGCGCCCTCTTGAAGCGTTCGGTCTTCCTGCAAAGCATCTTGATTCGGCGCTGTTTTTGTTTTTTTCTGCATGACTATGTTTTAACCTTCGCTTTTCACCTTTTTGCTTATCATTCTAGCAATTTATTGATCATAAATCCGGCTTCATCATCTCGCGGCTTCGCCGATCCTCAGTTCGAAATCTGCGCGCGATGCGGCTGCCACCGCTTATCCACCAGTCGATAAAACTGAAGCAGCACATCATTTCCCCGCCGCATGGATTTTTTCGCTTCATGCAAATCCTCCAGCGAATATAAATCATATTCGTTATCCAGATTCACGAGCACATCGCCGCGTCTGATTCCAATTCGACCGGCTTCGCCGTCCGGTTCGACTTCCAAAACGACAAGGCCCGAAAACTTTTCATTGATGCCGAACCATTCCCGCCACGGGTTGTCGAGCGACTGCAGCCTCATACCCATCCAAACATCCATTTTGACGGTTCGGCTGGGAGTGGATAAACGAACCGGAAACACATTTCCCTCCCGTATGACTTTCAATTTCAACTCGCCGCCTTGATGTTCTTCCAATCGGTTGAGAAAATCGGCGCTGTTTTCAATGGGCCGATCGTTCACTTCCAGAATAATATCAAGCGGATTGAGGTAATCGGCGGACAATCCGCCGAGCGAAACCTTCCGCACTAAAACTCCGTTCAACTCGATGTCGCGCAGAGATTCGTAACGATTTTTGAAAAAATGAACGATCTGGGGATCGATCTCTTGAATCTGCAGCCCCATCTGATCCTCGAGAGAAATAACGTGATTGATCCAATAATCGAAAATCTTGCGAACGCGGGAAACGGGGATGGCGAAGCCCAATCCAACCGATCCGCCCGACGGCGATAAAATCATGGTATTCAATCCAATAAATTCGCCGTTGATGTTGATTAACGGTCCGCCGCTGTTTCCCTGATTGATGTCGGCGTTGGTCTGGATGAGGTTTGTGTAATGCCTCCCGTTCGAGACGTTCATAGTGCGATTCAAGGCGCTGATTATCCCCGTTGTAACGGTGAAAGGCTGGCCCAGCGCGCTGCCGGCCGCGATCACTGTCTCGCCGATCATCAAATCGTCCGATCGACCCCAGGCCAGATAATAGTTTGGCGGTTCATTCTTAAATTTCAGAATCGCCACATCCGCCAAGGGATTGGCCCCGATCAAAATTGCCTCGCGCGGTTCTTTTTCGTCGTACAGATTGACGTAGATTTTATCAGCGGGCCCAAGCTGGTATTCTTCATACGAAATGACATGATTGTTGGTGACTACGTATCCGCCTTCAATCAAAACGCCGGATCCCAGCCCTTCCAAACGATATTTCTGCTGAAACATTTCCCCGAACAAATCGTCGAAAGGCGTGGAGAAGGATCGAGGAAATAGAGACCGATCAACCGAAACGACCTTCGTCGTGCTTATATTGACAACCGCCGGCAGAATCTTCTCTACTGCCTCTACAACTGGTGTACGTCGATCGTATGCAGATGCGTCTGTGACATGAGACGCCAGCGCTGCGGCGACTCCCAACAAAAGCCGTAAAACTGATTGTCTCCTTCGCATAATCATGTCCTTCGATAAATAGACATTGTATAAAAGCCGCAAGCAAGCAGCATACCATCTAATCAAACATCTCTTAAACTACTGATATATATTAAGTAAGCGTCCCAGAATCATCGTAACATCCTAATGATAAAGTTATTTTTATGAGCCAGATTGGCGCGTATTTGAGTCGATCGGCTGTGCCAAAAAGTCTTGGAGAGATCATAGATAAGATTTTGGAGAACACGATAATTTAGCAATTTTCGATCCAATCCCCCCCCACATCCAACTTTATTATTGATATATATCTAAACTTTTCCTATTTCCCGATTCTCTCCACCCCCCCCGAACTCTTTTGCGGCGCGAGAACCGCCAAGCGTCAGTCGCCCGGCGCCAGCCTTGCCAATCATTGAAAAATGTTTAAGAATGTAAGAGTTATGGGAGGGATTTGGATGAAACTCGATCGTGAGAAACTCTACCCCTGGTTGGCGATTCTTCGAGCGAAATTCATGGGCAGCGGACGAGCCATGCTGCTCCAGGAGCATTTCGGCTCGATCCAAAACGTCCTGCACGCCCCGGTCGACGCCATCGCCGCCGTCTCCGGCTTCAGCCGCGAAATCGGGCAAGCCATTCATGCCGCCGCGCAAGGCCAATTCGACCGCGACATCGACAAAGAACTTTCCTGGGCGGAAAAAGAAGGCGTCTCCATTCTCCTCTATTCGGATCAAGGATACCCACCGACCTTGCGCCATATTCCCGCTCCGCCGGCTTTGTTGTACGTCAAAGGCGCCCTGCGTCCGGAAGACATTTTGGCCGTGGGGATCGTCGGTTCGCGCAGCGCCTCGGATGGAGGACGGCGTCTGGCCAACAAAATCGCCTGCGAATTGGCGGAAGCGGGTCTGACCATCGTCAGCGGTTTAGCCTGGGGCGTCGACGCCTCCGCCCACAAAGGCGCTCTGCGCTGTAAACAGGGCCGCACCCTCGCCGTCATGGGCAACGGGCTGAAATTCATCTATCCCCGCGAACACAGCCTGATCGCCGAACAGATCGTTCAGCGCGGGGCGTTGGTTACGGAACTGTTCTACGATGTATCCCCTCAAGGCCGAAATTTTCCGCCTCGAAACCGAATCATCAGCGGTCTTTCGCTGGGCGTTTTGATCGCCGAAGCCCCGGAGCGAAGCGGCGCTTTAATCACCGCCGATTATGCGCTGGAGCAAGGCAAAGAGATCTTCGCCCTGCCCGGCAACATCGAAAGAGGCGTCTCGCCGGGCACCAATCGCTTAATCCAGGAATCCCGCGCGACGCTGGTCACATCGGCTGAGGACATCCTGCGCGAATTGAGCGACAAGATCACCTTCTACAGAAATGAGTTGGAAGGAAAAATCCCCAAGGTCGATCTGGAAGTCCCGCCTCCCATATTACATCGCAAGCGAAAAGGATCCTCCAAACCGGCCGACGCCTCGCCGACCGCCGCCCAACCCCATCCCGCGGACGCTCCCGTTGCATCGCCGCCCGCCGAATCGCCCCCCAAGAAAAAACCGCCAAGCATCCCCATGAGCGATGAGGAAAAAAGCGTGCACGATATGCTTACTGAAGAAGCGCAGCATATCGACGCCATCTGCCGTAAAATGCAGTGGCCGGTGTCGCGCGTTTCCTCCGCACTGGGCCTGTTGGAATTAAAGGGAGTCGTCGAACGAGAATCGGGCATGCGCTTCCGCCTCGCGGATCGCTGAAGCGCGCAAGTTCGTCTCCAATAGAAACCGCTTCCCAGATTCAAGGATCGGCTTCCGCACATCCATTCAATGTTGCGTCATATTATGTTATGAAAAGACAGCGACAGAATACGACTGCCAGAGAGGCGCCCCATGAAAAGTTTTCATCCAACTCGCGCATTCACTCTCATTGAACTGCTCATTGTCGTAGCGATTATTGGGATATTGGCCGCCATCGCCGTTCCTAATTTTTTGAACGCTCAAGTCAGAGCTAAACTTGCGCGTGGCATGGCGGATATGAAAAACCTGGGAGTGGCCATCGAATCGCTTCGGCTGGATAAGGGATACCTATTGGTCGACTTCTGGGACGACGACACTGCTTTGGGCATCGAACGCATCGAAAAATTCGGCGTTCTTCCCTTCAACAACAGCATGGAGCGAACCATGATTCAGGTCTTGGCGCCCTTGACGACTCCCACCGCCTATATGAGTTCGATCCCCAGCGACCCCTTCAACAAAAATGCGAGAAATACGAAAAGTTCCGACTTTGGAACGACTTCCGTCAATTCGTATATCTATGGCGATAAAGAGCCCTCCTACCCGGGAGAAAATCACAACATCAAACTAGTGCTTCCCGCTAATGCCGAATTGTGGGGGCTGCAGCCCTTGCGCATGAACGATTGGGCGCTGCTCGGCATCGGCCCCGACGCCGATTGGCAGAGCGCCGGGTATTCCAACGGCATTCCCTATCGCGTGACGAACGGCGTCGTGAGCGCGGGCGACATCGTCTATCGCTCCGGCGAAGGATCCACCGCCGGCTAAGCGCTCTCCGCGCGCCGCCTGAACAGTAGGAAAAAGGGGATGACATCACAATTCATCCCTAAACCCAAAATCGTCTACAATAATTATGACGGCAGTGAGACGGCTTCCTGGAGCAAAATTGGTTTCTAGTGTCATGAGATGCAGAGCATAATGAAGAGAGGTTAAAATGAAGAATCATTCCAGAAAAACTCGCGCATTTACTCTGATCGAACTGCTCATTGTCGTGGCGATCATCGGCATCCTCGCCGCCATCGCCGTTCCCAACTTCCTGAACGCCCAGACGCGCGCCAAGGTGGCGCGTACGTGGGCCGACCTGAAAATCCTGATCAACGCCTTCGAACAATACCGTCTCGACAACAACGCCTATGTTCCCGATTATGACGGCATCGGCCTGGGCGGCCCCTCTGAAATCAACACTTATCGCGCTTTGACGACGCCCGTGTCCTATCTCTCCAGCATCCCGCTGGACGTCTGGATTTCCCGCCGCCAGGAGGCCGCCGGCATTTTGCGTGGAAAAAACGAGCGCTTTTTTGAATATTGGGGCGCGGGCTACGGCGTCACGACGCGAGCCGACATGATTCAATACGGCATCGGCTACGCCATGCGCTCCGTCGGACCGGATAAAGAAGAAACATGGATGGGCGACTATCACGCCCTGGGCCAAAAAACCGGCCAATACACTTACGATCCCTCCAACGGATTGACTTCCATCGGCGACATCATCGCCACCAATCGAGGCTTGGAATAAAGAATAACAAAACGTCCATTAACTATTTCGAATTAATGAATATGTGCAAATAAAAATGTCTCCGGCCCGGGAGCGATTTCTCAAACCGGATCGGCGCTGTCGGTATGAAAAAAAATGCGTCGCATGCCAGGTTATGAAAAAATGGATCATTCAAACTCGCGGATTCAGAAATCAATATGCCTTTCTCCATAAAAATAAATCCATTACATTACATGCATGAATGAATACTGAACCATAGGAAGCCGATTCAGCGCTTCCGCCAATCAGTCTGGAGGATTTAGAATGAGAAAACCAATGTATTGCTGTGTCGCGCTTCTCGCCGTCTTCGCCTCCGCCGCTGTTCTTCCTTCTTCCTTGTACGCTCTTTCCGACGCCGAAAAAGAGAACGGCTTCATTTCCCTGTTCAACGGCTGGGATTTAAGCGGCTGGAAAATCATGGGTAATGAGGAAGCCTGGAAAGTCGAAGACGAGACGATCCATGCTTTGCCCGAACTTAACGGCGGCTTCATCCAAAGCGAACAATCCTTCGAAAATTTCCTCCTGCGCCTGGAATACAAAACCGGCCCCAACGCCAACAGCGGCGTTTTCATTCACGTTCCCAAACACGGGCGCCAATCCCGCGTGGGAGGCGAAATCCAGATTTTTGACAGCTATGGTAAAGATCCCACCATCCACAGCGCCGGCGCCATCTACGACAAAATCGCCCCGCTCGTCACCGCCAGCCGCCCTGCGGGGGAATGGCACGACCTCGAAATCTACTTCGAATACCCTCGTCTCAAAGTAACTTTGAATCACACCGTCGTGCAGGATCTAGACCTCAGTCAGGACGAACGCCTTCGATGGCGCAATCGCATCGGCCCCTTCGGCCTGCAGGAGCACGGCAACCATGTCTGGTTCCGAAACGTGCGCGTGAAGGATTTGGGCGGCCCCGAGCGCGATTCCTGGCAGCCTCTCTTCCCCGATAAAAATATGGACGGCTGGCGCAGCGAAAGCGGCGCCGCCAATTGGAAATACCAAGGCCGCCAAATGATCATCACCATCGACGCCGATAATTTGAATCCAGGTCATGAATTCCTCAAAGACGAAGAGCGCTTGAACCTTTTGGGAAACGCAACCATCCAAGTGCAAGACGCCTGCATTGTCGGCGAACGCAGCAGCGGGTATCTGGTCTCCAATCAAACCTGTAAAAATTTTCATCTCTGGGCCTACGCCAAAACCAGCCCCGAAGCCATGGGCGGGATCTGGGTGCGATGGAAGGATGCTCAAAATCCCGGATACTGCGTATCCTTATGGAACGACCGCCGCGATCCCTATAAAACCGGAAGCATCCTGCAGAAAGCCAAAAACTGGAGCGAATCGGTTTTGGCCCCGGCGGGCGGTAAATACGTTAAAGACGGCGATTGGTTCCCCCTCCAAATCATCGCTGAAGGAAAAACCATCACCGCCATCGTGAACGGCAACATAGCCGCCAAATACGAAGAAGCCGAAGAGCGCGAAGGAAGCATCGCCCTAAGCGTCTTCTCCGGCGGAACGACGGTCAGCCTCAAAGACGTCCGCATCCTGACATATTGACCGCATCGATTCCGCGACAACCTTCATCCAATCAACAAGCCCGCGGCCGGCATGAAGCCGCGGGCTTGATTTTCATTTCCTCGATCCCCGAACGCGAGAATCAATTTGTCTGTCGCTTTTTCAACGAAATATTACCGTTGGTGGTTGTCAGGAAAATTCGATTTTCTCCCCCTTCGCCGATCGATCCTCGAAGGCTTTTCTTTTGAGACGACGCCCCTGGAACGGCGAAATCAGAAGCAATGCGCCCGTTGCTGACGCTCGCATCCAGCTGCCCCGAAAATTGGGCGGGCAGCGATAGGGTGATCGAGCCGTTCGTCGACACGGCGGTAATCGGCGCCGCGCCGCTCTCGATGTCCAACTCCACGCCGCCGTTGGTGGTTGAGAAATCCGCTCTCTCGCTCAGCGCGATCTGCCGGGCCGATATTTTTCCGTTGGTCGTCGAGGCGTTAATGCGTCCTGACGAATCGGCGATGTCCACCGATCCGTTTGTGGTGCGCAATTGAATCTCGCCTTGGCCCCCGGTCAAATGAATCGATCCGTTCGTGGTTAAAGCGTCGACCGCTCGTTGCAGCCGGTCTATCGAGATTTTCCCATTGGTCGATTTCAATTTGGCTTCCATCTGCGGCGGGCAGGAGATGGTATAACTCACGCCGACCTGAACCTGCTTCCATCCGCTGGGATGTTCATGAAATACATTCAAAGCCCCTTCGTCCTGTTCGACATACAAGACCACTTCCCCGGCATATTCCTTCGCTTTTTCTTCCGTTTTCGCTCGAATTGTTTTCACGGCGTGAATTTTGATCTCCGGCGCATCGGTGCTGCTCACGATAATCGCCCCGTTGGTCGTAACCACGTCGATCAACTCCACCTCCGCGGCGGAAAGCGACCAATCTTTCTCTTCCTCATATTTCGCCTTCAAATCCCATCCCGCCAGGTTGCATCCGCAGAGATAGATGCAGAGGATGGCGCACAAGAAAGACGGTAAAATGGTATAATTCTTTTTCATCGCGGCTGTCTCCTTGACTCATTTTATTCGATTTTATTGTCGTTGAATGGAAATATTTCCGTGACTGCTTCTCAAACGAACGATCGCCTCTCCGCCTTCGCCGATCGGCCCCGCCAGGCTGTCTTTTGAAGAACGCAAAACCGGAATGGGAAAATCGGTTTCAATGCGCCCATGGCTTGTCGACGCATCCAACCGGCCGGAATATTCTTTCGGCAAAGTCAGCGCAATGGAAGAATGCGTAGTCCCTGCAAAAACAGGCGCGCTTCCTCGATCGATTTCGAGTTCGATGCGTCCATGCGTCGAGGCAAATCGAGCGGGCGCCGAAAGAGATAACCGCCGCCCCACAATGGCGCCATGGCTGGTCTGCACATCAAAATTTCCTTGGCAGTCTTCGATATGAACAGCCGCATGCGTCGTTCGCAGAAAAACATCTTCCCCCTCCGCCGCCGCATCCTTCAAACGAATTTCTCCATGCGAGGTCTTCGCCTCTATTCGGCCCTCGCAATTCTGTACGATGATCGGCGCATGCGAAGTTCGCAAATCGATCTGCCCCTTCCCTCCGATCAGAGTTATCGCCCCATGCGTAGTTTCAGCATCCGCCTGATCTTGAACGCCCTTCATCTCGATCTTTCCATGCGTCGACGCCAGTTTCAAAGCGACGCCGGGGGGACATTCAATCGTATAACTCACCCCAACCCCGTAGTTGTTCATGACGGCGGGCTGCTTTTTATAAATGCGAAGTACATCGTTCTCCGGCGTCACATGCAGCGTCACTCGCTTCGAAAATTCTTCGGCCTTAGCATCCGTCCGAGCCAGGATGGTTTTGACCGCATGGATGGTAATTTGATCGACATCCCCGGCCGCGACCTCAATAGATCCATGCGTGGTTTCCACATCGATCGTCTCGATCGCCGCCGCATCCAGCGTCCAATCTAACTCCTCCACATATTTCCCGTTAAATTCACAGCCCATCGCAAAAAAACACAACGACGCCGCTAGAACGGTATGGAGTTTCCCAATTTTTCTCATAATCGCCACCCTTTTATTGAAACGTCCAATATTGAAACATCAAAGCGCATTTTGGATGGGGAAAATTCGATATGTCTTACCATCTAAAATAGCTAAATCCCGCCCTTTTTTCGAACGTTATCCCCATCCTTCACACCTTTCTCCTCTCATTATACGGAAGAGATACTGATTAATTTCAAATGATCAAAGAAAAGTTTTTATGGAAAAGTTTTTGAAAGAGAAAAAAGTGAAATATTTCACCATGTTTCCAGATTCTTGGATAAGGGCTTTTTATCCCATTTGACTTATCGATTTTTTATCGATAGACTACAATACTTACCGGTAAGTAAATAAAGAAACCGCCAAGGAATTGAGATGGTAATCAGGACGCAAAACATAGATAATCAGATGGATACGCGTGAAAAAATCGCCTACGCGGCAACCCATCTCTTCGCCGTGCATGGCTATGACGCCACCAGCATCCGGGATATCGCGGAGAAAGCGGGAGTCACCAAGCCGGTTGTCTACTACTACTTTCAAAGCAAAGAAAATCTGTTCGCCACCTTGATTCACGAAGCCTATGATTTCTTTTTTCAGGCTCTTGAAAAACTTTTCGAGGAAGAAACCGATTTCTGGGATCGCTGGAAAAAAGTGACGCGTCTCTATTTCGATTTGAGCATGCAATATCGAGACACCGTCCAACTGATCTATATTTATTCTTTTGGACCGCGCGGCAAAAGCCCGAGGATCAACATGCTCGAAATCGAAAACATCCACACGCAATTCCTGGCCCGTTTATTCCGAGAAGGCATGCAGCAAGGGCTCGTACGAAACATCGAAAACATCGAATGGATCACCAATCTTTATCTAGGCGTCATCGTCATTTATCAGCAGCAATTGCTTTTTACCGACGTCCCCATCCCTGAAAACTATTCGGACATCATCATGGAAATGGTGTATAACGGAATTGGAGGCGCAAAATAATGTCCCTTTTGATGCGCATTTTGAAATATCTGGCGCTGCCCTTTTTTTTCTTGATCGTTTATTTCGCCGTCACGCTGATTCCCAACAGCTCCGCCCAGCGGGAAGGGCAGGAATCGTCCGATCCCCCCTTGAAGCGCATCAAAATCATGGAAGTCGCCCCGCAACCCTTCGAAGAAACCATTCTCATCCCCGGCGTCGTCGAAGCCTATGAGGATGTGAACATCGGCGCAGGCATCCCCGGCATCGTCGAAGAAGTCTACGTCAAAGAGGGAGACCGAGTTAAAAAAGGGCAGGAACTGTTTCAGATCGATCTGCGTTCACGGCAAGCCCGCCTGGAAGACGCCAAAGCCGCCCATGAACTCGCCCAAAAAAGCCTGGAACGAAAAAAAACGCTGCGCAATCGCGGCGACATCACCATTCAGGAATATGACGAAGCGGTCGCTCGCGAACTCCAAGCCGCGGCGATTATGCGCTCCCTGGAAGTAGAAGTGTCTTTGGGGCATATCTTCGCCCCCATGGAAGGAATTATCGACGCAATCGACGCGGATGCCGGAGAATATATGCACGAAGGATCGCAGCTGGCCCGCCTCCTGTCGATCGATAAGATCAAAATCGTCGTAGGGATTCCGGAACGCCATGCGGACGCCGTGGCGAGCGAGAAAACCGCCAAAGTGCACTTGCAGGCGCTCAACGAAATTCGCAGCGCCGAACTCGAGCGCATCGCCTTCGAAGCCAATCCGCAGACCAATACCTTCGAAGCCACGCTGATCCTGGAAAATAAAGATCACCGCATTCGCCCGGGCATGATTATTCGAGCCGAACTGGTCGTCAAACGTGTTCAAGACGCCTTGCTGATCCCCTTGGAAGCCCTGGTCAAACGAGAAACGGGTATGGTGGTCTTCGTCGTAACCGACGGCGAGGCGGCCGCCCGCCCGGTTGAAATGGGCGCATTCCAAAAACAATTCGTCGAAATCGTTGCGGGGCTTCAGCCTTACGAAAAAATCGTGTTGATCGGACAGCAGGATCTATCCGACGGGCAGGCGGTCGATGTCGTGGAAAGCGTCCCCATGCCGCGCACCTTGGGGGAAGAGGGCCTGCAATGACCTTATCGGAATTCAGCGTTCATCATAAAACAACCGTGGCGGTGTTGATCGTCATCATCATCATAACGGGCTCGTACGCTTATCTCACGCTGCCGCGCGAATCGTTTCCCGACATCACGATCCCTTATATTATCGTAACCACTCAGTATGAAGGCGTGGCCCCGTCGGATATCGAAAACCTGATCACAAACGAAATCGAAAAAAAACTGATCACCATCAGCGAGATCGACGAACTTCGCTCCTACTCGTCGGAAGGCGCCTCCACCATCGTTGTGGAATTCACAACGGGCATCGATACGGACGCCGCTCTGCAAAAAGTGCGTGACAAGGTCGATGAAGCGAAATCCGAACTGCCTTCCGATCTGGATGACGATCCCATCGTCGATGAAATCAATCTCGCCGAATTCCCCATCATGACGGTGGTAGTGTCCGGCCCCGTAGGATTGGTGAAATTGAAAGACATCGCCGATGACATGTCGGACGATTTCGAAAGCGTGAGCGGCGTACTCGAAGCGCCTGTGCTGGGGGGATTGGAGCGAGAAATACGGGTGGTGTACGAACCGGAGCGGCTGGCCGCCTACAAACTCTCGGTCACCGACGTCATGAATTCGGTTCTTTCGAACAATCTCAACACGCCGGGCGGAAAGATGGACATCGGCCCGAACAATTATCTGGTCAAGATTCCCGGCGAATTTGAAGATCCCTCCGAAGCGCGAAAAATCATTGTTTTTTCCAATGACAAGCAATCCATCTACATCACCGACGTCGCCCGCATGGTAGACGGATTCGAAGAGCCCAAAACCAAATCGAGAAACAATCAAAAAGAATCGGTCTCCATCAATATCGTCAAACGCAGCGGCGAAAATATCATC
Source organism: Candidatus Omnitrophota bacterium (assembly GCA_016934335.1). Lineage (GTDB taxonomy): Bacteria > Hinthialibacterota > Hinthialibacteria > Hinthialibacterales > Hinthialibacteraceae > JAFGTC01. The sequence goes on from JAFGTC010000309.1 coordinate 67,006, forward strand.
GAAATCTCCGAAGAAATCAAAAAGATTGTCGCCGACTATCAAGCGACCTCGCCGGAAGGCGTCGACATCTCCATCGTCATGGATCAATCCAAGGACATTTATACCATGATCTCCGACCTGGAGAACAGCGTCCTGTCGGGATTGATCCTGGTTCTCATTGTGGTGCTGTTCGCGATGGGGCTGCGCAACGCCATGATCGTGGCCTCCGCCATCCCCTTATCCATGCTCATTACGTTTTTTGTTCTCAAATATATAGGCTTGACCTTGAATATGATTGTTCTCTTTTCGCTGGTGCTGGCGGTGGGGATGCTCGTCGACAACGCCATCGTGATCGTAGAAAACATCTACCGGCATCGCACGGAGGGCAAAGGGCGGCTGGAGGCCTCCGTGACCGGCAGCCGCGAAGTCATGTGGCCCGTGATCGCCAGCACCGCCACGACCGTCGGCGCATTTTTCCCCATCGTGTTCTGGCCTGGAATTATGGGCGAATTCATGGGGTATCTGCCTCAAACCGTCATCATCGCCCTAATCGCCTCTCTTTTTGTCGCCCTGATCGTCAATCCGACATTATGCGCCTTGTTCATGCGCGTGAAGCCGAAGCACGCAGAAAAAAAAGCCGACGGATTTTTCATGCGCGCCTATACGCCTGTGATCGCCGCCGCCGTACGGAATCCCTTTTATACGCTGAGCTGGGCCGTCAGTTTGCTGATTCTGGTGGTTTATGCCTACAGCCAATTGGGTCATGGAATCGAACTGTTTCCTGAAATCGATCCGAAGCGGGCCTATGTAAACATCAATATGCCTACAGGCGCCAACATCTACGAAACAGACGCCCTTGTGAAACAATTGGAAGCGATTGCAGCCGAATACCCCGAAATCCAGAATATGATAACAACGGTCGGCTCATCGGGATCGTCCAACATTCTATCCCCATCGCAGAGCGACTCGCCCGACGCCGCCCAGATCATGCTCGAGTTCCCGGATATGGAAGACCGCACGCGCCCGTCGGAAGAAGTGCTGCAGGAGCTGCGCCGGCGATTTCACCCTTTCTACCAAGCGGAAATCGAAATCCAAAAAGAAGAAAACGACCCCTCGTCAGGCGCGCCGGTAACCGTCGAACTGTCCGGCGAATCCTACAATGTTCTTGTTCCGCTCATGCGCGAAATCAAAGAGCGCATCCGGGGAATACCCGGGCTCGTGAATATGGATGATGATTATGTAGTCGCCCGGCCGGAAATCATCGTCAAGGTGGATAAAGAGCGAGCGGCGCTTATGAAGTTGAACACGCGGGAAATCGCGACGAATATAAAAGCAGCTATTCGCGGCATCGACGCCGGCGTATATCGCGAAGGCAACGATGAATATGACATCGTCGTCCAACTGCCTTTGGATCGCCGCAAAGATTTATACGCGCTGCGAAATCTGATGGTCTCAGGCCTGGCGGGAAATCATGTCCCCCTGAGTTCGGTCGCCGGCATCGAACTGTCCGCCGGCCTCGGTACAATCGTGCGCACCGACCAGAAACGAGTCATCACCATCGAAGCCGAAGCGGAAGGGCGTTTGGGAAACGACGTATTAAAAGACGTCCAAAAAGAACTGGCCGGCTTGAATCTCCCCCAAGGCTATCAGCTCCAATATCGCGGCGAAGACGAAGACCGCCAGGAGGCGCAGGAATTCTTGAGCGAAGCGTTCGTTGCGGCGTTGATGATTATTACGCTCATTTTAGTAACTGAATTTAATTCGATCTACAAACCTTTCGTTATTCTGTCATCAGTTATACTTTCTACTATAGGGGTTTTTATCGGTCTGCTGATAACCTACACCCCCTTCGGAGTCATTATGACCGGCGTCGGCGTCATTAGTTTGGCCGGCGTGGTCGTCAATAACGCCATCGTTCTGTTGGACTACACGGATCAGTTGCGCGAGCGCGGCCGCAGCCATGTCGAGTCGCTGATCGAGGCGGGCCGCGTTCGTCTGCGCCCCGTTGTCTTGACGGCCGTCACCACGATTTTGGGATTAATTCCTATGGCGGTCGGCGTCAGTTACGACTTCCGAAGCGGAGGATGGCAAATCGGCAGCGAATCGGCCCAATGGTGGAGCCCGATGGCCGTCGCCGTCATCTTTGGATTGGCCGTCGCCACGCTGCTGACGCTGATCGTCGTCCCGGCCATGGTTTCCGCCGGCGACATGACCATCGCCGCCTGCCGCCGGCTGAACAGCGCCGCCCGCGCACGACAAACCAATCCGCAGACGAACGCATGATCGATTCTAATCCTCTACTTAGACTTTATACAACTTTGACAGGAATTCATCATGAAGCATCGTTGGACCATCCCGCTCGTTCTCATTCTTATTGCCGTCAATGTCATTATTAAGATTCCCGATCCTGAACTGAAGAAGGTTTTTGCCGAGAAGGTCAATTGCGCCATCGAATATTATAAAGAACGCGCTCATCACTATTACCTGCAATGCACTGGGCAGCTGCCGCCGGCGATCATCACGAAACACTATCGGGAATGGCTGCGCTTCCAGATTTTATGCGATGCTCTTTTGTTGGACTCCCACAAATCCATCGAATTATTCTGTCTCTACATCGACGCCCAAGATAAGGTGCGCGATCATCGAATTCACGAAAGCCAACTCGAACCCGAAAATATGCTTCCGGAGCCGGGATTGCAGCTGTATCACCGAATCAACCGGGAAATCGTTTCCGCCTTCAAAATGAATGCGCAAGGAATGCTGACCCATGACGAATTGAGCGTCGTCGATAACGTTTTAACCTTTCGCGGCGTCGCTCCCGACATCGATCTGCGCGCGCTGCGCTTGACCCGCTTGAATGACGTCCAGCGAAAATCCATGCGCCCTTACTCTGTTCAATTGGTCGAATTTCTTCTATCCAAGCCGTCGGAATATCCATGGACGCTGGAAAAGGGAAAAGCGGAGCCGACTCCACCCTCCCCCGCCGACCGCGACAGCCTCGAATCGCCAAAGCATCATCTCATGATCAAAGCCAACCAAATTCTTTCAAACGATCAGATTCAGGAATGGCGATCCATGTATGCCAAAGCCAACCAAACCATTGAAGATTATCGGATGATGTTCGAAAACATGTATTCCTTCTTTTACGGTGGATATACTCCGAGTTAAATGGAAGCGCGCGGCGCCTCTTCCGGCGATCCAGAAAAACGATGCGTCGGAAGAGAGTAGTAGGGGGGATTACAGAGACGCCAAGATTTCCTGCGTAATTTCCCGCGACTCGCGATCCACCGCCTGAATATCTTCCAGGGTGTAATCGAGCCGGGGGGAATGGCGCTTCATGCTTTGCTCCAGGATGCGGGGGATGGCGCCGAAGCAGATGCGTCCGTTCAAATAGGCCGAGACGACCTCTTCGTTGGCGACCGACAGATACGCAGGCATCGTTCCACCGGTCTGAGCCGCTTCATAGGCAAGCGACAAACAGGGAAAGCTGTCGAGATCGGGGGGGAAGAACGTCAATTGAGAAATATCCAATAGATTCAATTTGCGGCCGGAGCGCTCGATGCGCTCGGGATAGGAAAGCGCATACTGAATGGGCGTGCGCATATCGGCGTCGCCCAACTGCGCCATAATCGATCCATCGCAAAACTCAATCATGGAATGAATGATCGATTGGGGATGCACGACGACATCGATGCGATCCAACGGCGTTTGAAACAAATGATGCGCTTCGATCAACTCCAATCCCTTGTTGAACAGCGTCGCCGAATCGATGGTGATCTTAGCGCCCATGTTCCAGGTAGGATGATTCAGGGCTTCTTCGACGGGCACATTCTCGAAATCTTCCGGACGCCGCCCCCGAAACGGTCCGCCCGACGCCGTCAGAATGATTCGTTCGACTTCCTCAGGGCGTCCGCTCTGCAGGCATTGGAGAATGGCGCTGTGTTCGCTGTCGATCGGCACAATGGGAACGCCGCACTGGCGAGCTTCGCGCATGAGCAGATCCCCCGCCATCGCCAGCACCTCTTTATTGGCGAGAGCGATGTGCTTCCCCGTCCGGACCGCTTCGAACGTCGATTGAAAACCGACAGCCCCCACCGTGGCGATCACCGCCGTATCGGCGTCGCAGCGCCGCACCAGTTCCACCAGCGAATCCGGGCCGCTAAGAAATTCCGCCCCCGGCGCCAGTTCATTTCGAGGAAAAAGAGCGGCCGCCTTTTCGTCGGTCAGGGCGACGAACCGGGGAGAGAACTCGCGGCATTGTTGTGCGAGCATTTCCTGGTTTCGATGCGCGGCCAGAGCGGCGATTTCAAACCGGCCGGGATGACAGCGCACCACATCCAGACATTGACATCCTATTGATCCGGTTGATCCCAAAAGAATCAATTTTTTCATCATGACGGTTTTTCTTATCCATTCGGAGGCAATACTGGCGCCTTGTCGATTCATACTGTATTTAACTGGGATAGTTTCCTAACAAGGCGTTCGTCTGTCAACCAGTCTAGTTGACGCACGTTTGACGATTCTCTATCCGCACAATTCTTCACGCCGCTCGCCTTGCCGCGTCGCCCGAATTTATCACAAGATGTTCAAAATAAGCAACTTACATTAATCATCACGTTCGGATATTTATCTCGAGAATTTCCATCCCGTAGGAAATGTCCAAACAATGGATCGCCCATCTTCGCCAATTGAAGCGACCTGCCATTTCTAGAAAAATCCATAGACGCCCCGAAGAGGGAAAAGAGCGCCTTTTCCAGGAAAAATTCCTGCAAACCTTGACTTTTGTTACTCATTCCATTATACTTATGTAACTTCTTCAAAACAAAGCTCTAACAGAGATGAACTATCTCGGAATCACCATGAATCCATATCCATATTCCAACTGTTTGGTGATGAAATCCAGGGCGTGAGGGATTACGAGTATGACCCAAAATATTACCCCCCCTACTTACGACGAGAGCAACATTGTTGTGCTCGAAGGCCTCGATGCAGTTCGAAAACGACCCGCCATGTACATTGGAAGCACGGCCGTCGAAGGGTTGCATCACTTGGTCTATGAAGCGGTCGACAACTCCATCGATGAAGCGTCCGCGGGATACGGGAAAGAAATCGACGTCATTATTCATTCGGATAACAGCATCACCGTCACCGACCAAGGCCGCGGCATTCCCGTCGGCGCCCACAACGTCTACAAAGACAAAACCGCTTTGGAAGTGGTTTTGACAGTATTGCACGCCGGGGGAAAATTCGACCACAAATCGTATAAAACCTCCGGAGGTCTGCACGGCGTTGGAATTTCCGTCGTCAACGCTCTATCCGAATGGCTGGAAGTCCAGGTCAAACGCAATGGAAACGTCTATTATCAGCGATACGATCACGGCCGCCCTCTAAGCCCGCCGGAAATTCTGCGTAAAACCAAATCGACCGGCACGAAAATTCTGTTCAAACCCGACAGTCAAATTTTCGAAACTACTGAATTCTCTTACGAAGTGCTCGCCAAGCGCCTTCGTGAATTGGCGTTCCTGAACAAAGGCGTCTCCATTACCCTGACCGATGAGCGCGAAGACGGCAAACAAAACACCTTCTTATTCGAAGGAGGAATCATCGAGTTCGTCAAATTCTTAAACGTAAACAAAAACGTCTTAAACAACAAACCCATCTATTTCTACAAAGAGCGCGAGATGAACGGCGAAAAAAATGAGATGGTGGCCGTCGAGATCGCCATGCAATACAACGACAGCTATCAGGAAAACATTTTTTCTTTCGCCAACAATATAAACACCCGCGAAGGCGGCACTCATCTTGCCGGCTTCCGCTCGGCTTTGACCCGCACCACCAACGATTACATCAAGAAAAACGACCTGCTCAAAAAGAACGATTCCGCCATCAGCGGAGAGGATTTGCGCGAGGGATTGACGGCGGTCATTTCGGTCAAAATATCCAATCCTCAATTCGAGGGGCAGACCAAAACCAAACTGGGCAACAGCGAAGTGAAGGGCATGGTCGAATCCATCGTCAACGACGGACTTTCCGAATTCTTCGAAGAGAATCCCTCCGTCGCCAAAAAGATCGCCCAAAAAGTGATCAGCGCCGCCCAGGCGCGCGAAGCGGCCCGCAAAGCGCGCAATCTGGCGCGGCGCAAAAATATATTGGAGGGCGGCGGCCTTCCCGGCAAACTGGCGGATTGTTCGGAGCGGGATCCCGAATTATGCGAAATCTTTCTCGTGGAGGGCGATTCGGCCGGCGGCTCGGCCAAACAGGGCCGCGACCGGCGGTTTCAAGCGATTCTGCCCCTCAAGGGAAAAATCATCAACGTCGAGAAAGCCCGGTTAGATAAAGTGCTGGCTAACGATGAAATCCAAACCATTATTACGGCGCTGGGAACCAACGTCGGCGAAGCCGATTTCGATCTTTCCAAAAGCCGCTATCACAAATTGATCATCATGACCGACGCCGACGTGGACGGCGCCCATATCCGGACATTGCTGCTGACCTTCTTCTTCCGCCAAATGCCCGAATTAATCGATGCGGGATACATCTACATCGCTCAGCCTCCCCTCTTCAAAATTAAACGCGGAAAAAAAGAGCGTTATCTGGGGACGGAGCGGGATTTGGATAATTTCCTGGTCGACCAAGGCATCGACAGCATTAAATGCTATCCCCTATTTACAGGCGACGAGAAAAAATCTTTTACCAACCGCCAGTTTCAGGATCTGCTGGACAGCATTATTCTTCTGAGCCATTTTGACCGTAAACTCGGCCGGCGCGGCGCATCCCTGCACGAACTTCTGGATGCACAGAAAAAGAAAGACGGTAAACTGCCCCTTTATAAAATCACCACCGACGAGGGCGATATGTTCGCCGTTTCCGAGCAGGAATACTCCACTATCATCGAAGAACTGCAGTCGGCGAACGGCGACGGGCATGTGCAGGAAGCCGGCGACGGCGACGACGATTCGGATGAACAGAAATTGCATTATAAAGTCATCGAATTTTTCGAATCCCAAGAGATTGAGTCCATTATCAAAAAATTGGAAAAAAGCGGAATCGATCTCATGACCTATTGGCCCGAAACCGCAGACGGATCACACCTAAACGGCAACGGCAATGGCAACGGCAATCAAAACGAAGAACTCCACGATCCTCTATTCCGATTGGAGGAAAAAGGCGAGGAAACCATGATTCATTACCTGCCCCAAGTACTCGACATGGTCAAAAAATCCGGCCGACGGGGCATGGATATTCAACGCTATAAAGGATTGGGCGAGATGAATCCCGAGCAGCTTTGGGAAACCACCATGAATCCCGAAACGCGCACTATTCTGCGCGTCAATATGGACGACGCCGTCGAGGCGGAATACATCTTCACCGTACTTATGGGAGACGCCGTCGACCCGCGCCGCGCTTTCATCCAAGAACATGCGCCCGAAGTTCGCTTCATCGACATTTAAGAATAACAACGCCATTGCGAGGCGGTTTGTATGACAAACAAACAAACGAAGCCTTCTTTCATCCGAGTTGCGGCAGGTCAAATCAACACGACGGTCGGCGATTTGGACGGCAACACGGAAAAAATCATCGAATGGATCGACCAAGCGCGTGCGCACCGTGTTCAGATCCTGGCTTTTCCCGAATTGACGATCTGCGGGTACCCCCCGAAAGATTTACTCTTAAAAACACAGTTCATCGCCGATCAGCAAAAATATTTGGAAGCGATTCTGCCCGAAACAAAAGGCATGCTCGTCACGGTGGGCCTTGTCATCCGAGAGGGAGACAGTTACAACGCCGCGGCGGTGATCCATGACGGAAAATTGCTGGGCTTCGTCCGAAAAGTGGGGCTGCCCAATTATCGCGTCTTCGACGAAAAGCGCTATTTCCGCCGGGGCGAATATTTATCGGTTTTTCAAACGAACGTCGCCGATGTCGGCGTCTTGATCTGCGAAGATTTATGGCATGCCGAAACGGCGGCCAATATGGCCGCATCCGGCGTCGATTTGATCGTTTGCCTCTCCGCTTCGCCCTTCAGCGTCTACCGGAGCCTCGAGCGCGAAACCCTGATCAAATGCCGCTGCCAAGATCACTCCGTGGGGATGGTGTTTTGCAACCAGGTCGGCGGACAAGATGAACTCATCTTTGACGGCCGCAGCGTCATTGCGTCTCCTCAAGGAAATATTCTGGCGCAGGGAGAAGCCTTTGAAGAAGATTTGATCACGGCGGACATCCGCTTCGAAGAGATCCATCGCGGCCGCTTGGCGGTTCCCATGCAGCGCGACGTTGTTCTCAGCGACATTCCTGGACGTGAAGAGATACACATCTTTACGTCCAAGGGCGCCACGGCATCCGTCTGGGAAACGGCCGCACCGCTCGATCTGTCGCGAAATCCCTTCCTGCCGAAGCCCGCTTCCCATGAATACGATCCCATCGAAGACGCCTACCAAGCCCTGGTTCTCGGCGTCCGCGATTACATTCAAAAAAACGGCTTTCGAGACGCCATTATTGGATTATCGGGCGGCATCGATTCGGCTCTGACGGCTGTAATCGCAGTGGACGCCCTGGGAAGCGATCATGTCATCGGCGTTTCCATGCCGAGCCGCTTCTCGTCCGATCACAGCAAAAGCGACGCCGCCGACCTCGCCCGCAATCTGGGGATCCAATGCAAACAGTTCGCCATCGAGCCGGTGTTCGATCAATACCTCCAATTGTTTCAGGACGAATTCAAGGATCGAAAGCCGGATATCACCGAAGAAAATCTGCAGGCGCGCATTCGGGGAAACATCCTCATGGCGCTTTCCAACAAATTCGGCTGCCTCGTGCTGGCCACCGGCAATAAATCCGAATTGGCGGTCGGCTACTCTACGCTGTACGGCGACATGTGCGGCGGATTGGCGGTCATCGGCGACGTCCCGAAAACTTGGGTTTATGAAATGTCCCGTTACCGCAACCAAGCCGCCGGAAAGCCCTTGATTCCCGAAAATACCATAACCAAGCCTCCCTCGGCGGAACTGCGCGAAGATCAATACGACACCGACAGCCTGCCCGAGTATGACGTCCTGGACGGCATCCTGCACGCCTACATCGAACAAGACTGCAGCATTGCCGAAATCGTCGAGTTGGGCTACGATGCCGATTTAGCGCGGCGCGTGGTCAACCTGGTCGACCGCGCGGAATACAAACGGCGTCAGGCGGCCATCGTGCTCCGAGTCACATCCAAAGCGTTTGGCAGCGACCGGAGACTGCCCGTCACGAATAAATATCGATCTTGAAGGCATGACTCATGAAAAAAATCACCGTTCTTTCCTGTTTCTTTCTTACTTTTTCCCGCATCGCCTCCGCCCAGCCCTCCTCCGGCGAAGGATTTTTCGAAAAATATCTTCCCATCGCTCAATTGTTCGATTCTCCCTTGTTTTTCAACATGGTTGTGGGGAGCGCCATCCTACTTTTAATCTTCACCTATCTGTTTCTCCAATACGCCAAAAAACAGGAAAAGAAAGCGGAGCAGTGGAGCAAAGGAAAATCGGCGGAAACGTTGGTTGAATTGCTGGAAAGCCCCGTTTCCCAAGAATCGCGCCTGGCTTACATCCAATTGGTTCAACACGGCGAAGAAAAAGAAATCGACTGCATCCTCAAAGCATTGAAAGAACAGCGCCGCCAGGGAAAAATCAATCCAGCGCTTATTTATTTGCTGGAAGGGATGGAAGCGCATAAAGCCGTTTCTCTTTTGCAGCTCATCGCCCGGGAACAATGCGAGGTCTCGGATTTAGCCCAGCGCGCCGTCGATTATTTGCTCGCCATTCAAGAAGAAGAAAACGAGAAAGCCGAGCCCGCCAAGACGGCCTGATGCAGGATGTAAAACCTTCCTTTCACTGCATTGAATAAAAGTCGCATTTCCGTCGCGCCTGCCTCCCGCGCAGTTTTCTCAAAATTCCTCTACCATAACAATAATTGCCTATCCAAGCCTTACGAAAAAGCGGGTATGACATTCAAAGCCCCACCGGCCGCGGATATCGATTGATCCCTCAAAAAAAGCGTCAGCTACAGTAGCTGACGGTTCGCATTTTTTGCTTGACAAAAGATGGAAGTATGAGCTTCTTGCAAAATGCCTCGAGGAATGAAATCTCACGAGGTGATTTTCTGAATAATTTCTTTATTTTTGAAGATGATTAATC
>JAFGTC010000310.1 GCA_016934335.1 Candidatus Omnitrophota bacterium
AAGGCGAAGAGGCGGATCTGATCCGCAACGCCGGCCCCGTCGGCGAATTTGGCGCCACCACGGGACGCCCCCGCCGCTGCGGATGGCTGGATATCGCCCTGCTCCGCTATTCCTGCCGGGTTTCTGGCATCAGCGGCATCGGATTAACCCGCCTCGACATCCTCAACGCCGTTCCCGAAATCAAAGTTTGCACGTCTTATAAATGCAACGGGAAGAAATTGGATGCCATGCCGGCTAACATGAACCTTCTCCCGCACTGTAAACCGGTATATGAAACGCTGCCCAGTTGGAAAGAAGATATTTCGGGCGTAACGGAATTCAAAGATCTTCCCAAAGCCGCCCAAAAATATGTCAAAGCCATCGAAAATTGGTTGAACATCCCCGTCGTCATCATTTCAGTCGGCCCCGGACGCGATCAGACGATTGTGCGCAAAAAAGTTTTTTAATCCAAATAAACCAGAGAAATTCCAAGAGGCATGGGAGCGTTCATTCCCATGCCTCTTTATTATTTGCTTCTGATACGGAACGCCTTCTTCAAAAAAAAACCTACTACTCCCGCAGCGGCGGCTCCGCGAGCCCTAAAAACATCCAATGCAAAACGGATTTAATTCAGCCCTTCAACGCTGAGTTTCTACGCCCCGTTATAGGAGCCGGTATAAAACCAGAAAAACAGGTTCAAGAATTTCGATGCGTTCGATTTCATCCCAAAAAACAGAACAAACGCCTACGGTCAACACAAAAACAGAGCTGAAAAGAACATAATATTTTGTCATGGGCTTTCATCGCAGTTTCGTTTAGACAAGAATGAAAACGTCTCTATTCAAAGGCAATCCTGATGATAGAATAAGCTTCAAAAATTACAAGGCTGCATGAATTTTCCGCCAATGAGTCTACCTCACTTGTTTTATTTTGAGAAAGTTGGATCTCTATGCGGCATGCCATCCTCACCTTTCTAAGCGGTTCAATTCCCGGAACGGGCGGCTTCCATTGGAAGGTGGAGAGGATCAACATCCCGTTCGGCGAAATCATCGAAACTATAGAGAGTATACTGATTGAACATCGCTATCTTTTCGGCGCGATACTTTTAGCCCTGATCGTCTGGAGCGTCTGTTTCCGCCGCAGCCGCAACTAATCTCAGTATGGCGCTGGATTCATAGCGAAGCGCCGCCCGCCGCTGCACCCATCCAAAACAAAAAGGATTGCGACAGTTCACAACCGCCGCAATCCTTCTCTCAGTCATCACTATCCACTCATCACTATCCACTGTTCTTCTAGTACAACATGAAATCATGCACACCCACATCGGGCGCCTCGATGTTGAGTGAGTACGCAAAGATTTGGTTGTAAAGCCTGCGGCCGGCCGCCGTCATATCGAGAAGCCCACCGCCGCCATAGAAAATCGAGATGCGATCGCCCGGCGTCGACGATCCGTTCGCCGAAGCGCCCTTCTCAAAGATGTATAAGACCGCCAAATCGGGATTGCCCGGCTCGATCGCCAGCACCCGCACTCCTTCGGGAGGATCGTTCAATCCGCCCAATCCGTGCGAGTTATTGAAAACCTGAAGCAGTCCCAAATCGAATCCCTGAGTGATGGGATGCTCGTTGTCGACGATCTCAATCTCAACGCCCTCCGATCCGCCATTCGTGCCCGGCTGAAACGCGTAGTCGTCGGCAATGTAACTTTCGTTGAATATGATCGGCTCTTCATCGTTGACATGATAATTCATATCCACCATGTTGCCCGAACCGACCGATCCGCTGATGAACGCCATGTCCGCCCCCGACAAATCGGCGGGCATGTCGGGCAGTCCGGCGTTATTGCCATCGTCATATAGCACGACATCCAAGCCGAACAGCGTTCTCAATTCGGAGATAATAAACTGATCGCCTATTTCGTTATTATTAATATTACCAAAGAAATAGACCGTCTTGCCGATGGGATCGACAGGCGTTCCTTCAATCACCAAACTGTTATCCATAACAATGGGGTCATCCGCCCCAAGAACAAACTCGCCAGTGAAAAACGCGCCCGCCGCATAATTCACGACCTCCCCTGATTTTTCCACCGAATACGTCATTTTGACGCCTTCCCCGGTGACGCCGGTCACATCCCAGGTAATCGAGCCGTCGGCGTTTTGTGTGAAACTGCCGCCCGTGACGGCCAGATCTTTCAGCGTCATATTCGAAGGCGGAATCTCGGTGAGAATCGCTGAATCAGTCACCCCTTCCCGGATATAGACCGACAATTCCACATCCGCGCCGGCTTCGCTCTCTTCAAGAAAATCATCGGATACGATTCGGGAGGCCAGACTTTTTGCATCCCAACCAGGATTAGCCAGATCCAAACTGGGATTCGTCGTAACCGCGATCCAATCGAGGCTGGCGCTGTCTTCCCGGGACATTAAATTAAACACATGCTCGCCGGCCGTCAGTTCGAATGGCCGAGGATCAAGCCCCGGATCCTCCACGCTCACCCATTGAACTTGGAAATCTTTATCCGCGGAAACATTCCACCGGCATATATCTTCATCCACCGGTGGAATATCCATATCCGTATGGAAGGAATCGCTGTTGCCGTCCTCTTCCCGCGCATTCCCGAACAAATAATAGGTTCCATCGGCGGGAATATTCAACGTGAACTGAATCAACGACTCCTCATTGGGTTCGTCAATCGCAACCAGCGCGATTCCATTGCTGGTGCGAGGATCGAAGAAGAGGCCGAAATCCTCCAAAGCCAGATCGGTCGGCGTTCCGAACTCGGCTTGAATTAAAGTGGGGAAGTAAGGATCGACGTCAATGACGCCCTTCGGAGAATACGTCGGCGCTTCCGGCAGAAGCATATCCCCGCCGATATAACTTTCGAGATGAACGCCGTCGTTAAACATCCCCCGCCAGACCGCCGTATAATCATCGCTTCCCAACGTGAGATCGTAGGTCAGCGTCGCCTCGCCGGATAAGCCGGTCAGCGTCCAGCTGATGGTTCCGTCTCCATTATCCACGGCCTCGCCGGCGGAAGATTGCACATTGGCGATTGTCGCGCCATCGGGAACAACCTCCTGAATCACGGCGTCCGACGTCTGGCCGTCCATCACCTTCGCGGTCACCGTAATCCCCGACAACGAAGCGCCCGGCTGCAGTTCATTCGTGGGAACGCTTCGAACGACATTCAAGGGAAACTCCTCGATCATCACTTCCCGGAAAAAGAAAGTGCTGATGCCGTCGGCGCTTCCGCCGGTGGCCGCCAATCCGGCCCGTACGGTTTCTCCAAACAGGGCGACTTCCGTCTGCAGATAGGTTGCATTACCGTTTTCATCTACCGTGTACATATGCACGCTGTTGCCCAAACGCTCCAAACGAAGTTTGACCGAGGCGGCCGGTTCGGGATCGCCGTCATAAATGGTACCTCCGCCTTTGATGGTTCGAATATGGGGGTAATTCCTCATCTGCGAATCGACCATGATGGAAACATGCGGAGAATCATCGTCCAGCGTCGCCCGCACCATGATTCCGCCGTCGCCCGCATCGACATATTCGGGAAACGCTTCGATAGCGAAACTGCCTGCCATCTCATTATTGAGAAAGAAGAACTGGTCGTTCAGGGTTTCGTTGCCGACCGTCGCCCCGACTCCTTCGACGAGGTATTCGTCGTTGTCGAATTCCGCATAGCCGAAGAAATTCGGTTCGCCGACATCGCTCATGTTATCGAAAATCCCTACAGGCTGCGCACCGGCGATTCCCGCTCCGATCAAAAGAAAAACGGCTAGCGATAAAACTGACTTTTTCTCCATTATTTTCCTCCCTAAATTTTTTTTACTGCACCTACAGTTTAAGGCATTGAAGTTTGAATAAAACAGCACTCGCCCCTTTTGCCGACGACCATTTCCGGGATCGTTGTCCATCCCCTTCCTGAACGAATCAATTTGTTTTTTTCGAATCCCACACCAATCATCAATCCAACGCCGGAAACGGAAATTTCTCCGACGGCGTCCGCGCCTTCTTCATGATCGCTTCCATTTTCCGCACCAAGTCGGGGCGCCTCTCCGCAACGTCAATCGTCTCCCCGATATCATCCTTCAGGTTATATAACTGGATGGAGCGATCGCCCTGCTTTCGGCTCAGGTTTTGACGGATCGCTTTCCAGTCGCCCATCCGCAAAGCCTGCTGGCCGCCGTAGGCTGGAAATTCCCAATAGAGATACTCGTGCTCTTTCTGCTGCGGTTCGCCGAAAAGCGTTTTGGCGAAACTGACGCCGTCGATGCCGCTCCCGGCTTTTGCTCCCGTCACATCGGCGAGGGTCGGCATCAAATCCCAAAACGCCCCGACCCAGTCGCTCGACGCCCCCGCCTGGATGCGCCCCGGCCAGCGAGCGATAGTGGGAACGCGAACGCCTCCTTCATACAACGAGCCTTTCATGCCCCGCAGCGGCTTGCTGCTTTCAAAGAAATCCGTACCGGGGCCGTCCAGGTAGGTCGGGCCGTTGTCGCTGGTGAAAATCACAAGCGTGTTCTCATCCAGCTGCAATTCTTTCAAGGAGGACATCATTCGCCCGATATCGCGATCCATGCGGGTGATCATGGCGGCGTAGGCCGCTTTGGGATGCGGGTGGGGCAGGTAGCCGCCCGTTTTGCCGTCATACGGCGGATCGTCCCATTTCCCCTTGTATTCATTCAAAGAATCCTCCGGAACCTGCAAAGCCAGGTGAGGCACGATGGTGGGGTAATACAAAAAGAAAGGCCGTTCTTTATTCTCTCGAATAAAACGGTCCGCCTCGTCGATCATTAAATCGGGCGCATAATGCTCGCCCGTCAATCCCCGATCGTTCCCCGGCAGAGGAACGCGCTCGCTGTTGCGGTATAAATAGCGGGGGTAGTAATTATGAGCGTGGCGCTGGCAGTTATAGCCGAAGAATAGATCGAATCCCTGTTTGTTGGGATCGCCGCTGGAGCCCGGGGCGCCCAGCCCCCACTTGCCGATGGCGGCGGTCGCATAGCCTTTTTCTTTGAGCATTTTGGCGATCGTCCACGTATCTTCCGGTATGGGCTCCTGCCCCTCCGGCTTGATCTCGCGATTGTTCCGGATATAGGAATGCCCCGTATGCTTCCCCGTCATCAAGACGCAGCGGCTGGGCGCGCAGACCGCCTGTCCGGAATAAAACTGGGTGAATCGCATCCCCTCCGCCGCCATCCGATCCAAGTTGGGCGTCTTGATTTTATCCTGCCCATAACACCCTAGTTCGTTATACCCCAAATCGTCCGCCAGGATCAGGATTATATTGGGCGGCGATGTCGCCTGCGCCATGGCGCGATTCGGCATGCAGCTGAGCGACAAAGCCCCCAAAGCCGTTTGTTGAATAAAACAGCGTCTCTTCATGACTGGCTCCTTTCGATCGCCGGGATGGATATCCCTTGGACTCTATCCATTTACACTTTATATGTTAGGAGAAATCAATCGCGGAAGCCACAGAATCCATGCTTCCGGCAGGTAGGTGATGATCATCAGGGTGATCGTCATCGCCGCGTAAAAAGGCAGCATCGGTCTCACCAATTTGGTGATGGTCGTCTTTCCGACGCCGCATCCGACAAACAAAACCGTACCTACGGGCGGCGTACACAAGCCGATGCATAAATTGACGATCATGATCAATCCGAAATGGATCGGATGCATCCCCAGCGTCGTCACCGCGATCTGGCTGAAGATGGGCGTAAAGATCAAGACGGCCGGCGTCATGTCCATGAAGGTTCCCACAAAAAGAAGAATCAGGTTGATGATCAACAACAGGAAAATCTTGTTTTCCGTCAGACTCAACAGCGTGGCGCTGACCATTTGAGGGAGTTCCAAACGAACCATCAAATTGCCCATCGCTTTGCTGGTCGCAATCAAAATAAAGATAAAAGCGGTTGTGATGGCCGTTGTTTTCACAATGGCCGGCAGATCCCTCCACCGCACCTTTTTATAAACAAATACGGCCAGAATGAACGAATAGATGACAGCCGCCGCGCTGGCCTGCGTCGCCGTGAAGAACCCGCAGGTAATCCCCCCCAAGACAATCACCATCAGCAGCATGCTCAAAAACGCCCGCTGGAACCGGCGCAGACTTTCCCCCAATCCCACCTTCCCGCTCGGCTTCACTCGAAGGCGAAGCGCATGAATCGCCGCCGCCGCCATCAAGCCCAATCCCACGATGATGCCCGGCAGAAATCCGCCCATGAACATGGCCGCCACATCGACCGCCTGCCCGCCGGCGTCGCCCCACGCCACCGCATACACGATCATGATGTTGGAGGGAGGAATCACCAACCCCAGGGTCGCCGCCGACAAGGTCAACGCCGTGCTGAATTCGCGGTCATACCCTTCCCTCCGCATCTCCGGAATCATGAACGCCCCGATGGAGCTGGTCGCCGCCGTGGCCGATCCCGAGATGGCCCCGAACAGCATGCAGGCCATCACATTCGCATAACACAACCCGCCCGACACGCGGCCGAACAAGACATCGGCGGAATCGATCAATCGCCGCGCAATTCCGCCGGCCCCCATCAAAAGACCGGACAGAACGAACATGGGAATCGCCAGCAGCGCATACGAATCGATCCCGTGCCACATGTCCTTCGATATTTGCATGAAAACGATCAAGGGTCGATCCGGCCATAGACACAAATAGGAAGCGACCGTGGAAAGGCCGATCGCGAAGGCGATGGGAATGTTATGGGCAATCAAGATCACAAACGCCGCGATGAGAACAAACGCAGCCAACATTTCTGGCGTCATAAGCACTATGTTTCCTTCTCCTCCGTCTTCATGCCCACCGGCATGGGATGGAGAAAATGATGCACGCAATAGATCAAATTCAACACGCCCGTAATAACCAAAACCAGGTAAAACCATCCCCGGTTCATGAATTCGAAGCCCGGCATTTTGGATCCCATCGAAAACGATCTCGAACAGACCAGATACCCCCCAACGACCAGCACCGCCAGCGAAAAAATCCCGACCAGCGCCGTGGCGGCGTAATCCAGCCACAATCGGATCCGCGGTGGATAAACGCGCACGAGCGCATCCACGCCCAAATGGGCTCGATAGCGGAACGCCAGGGCGCTTCCCAGGATGCCGATCCACACCAACAGGGTTTGCGACGCCGTATTCACCGGCGACGAAGCGTTGGCCACAAAACTCATCACCCCTTCCAGACAGCGGCGCAGCAGAGACGCATCGTCCTGCGCCGCGGCCCCGCCATCCAAGAACGACAAGCATGAACTGGCGGCGGGCTGGATGACGGCGTTCAATACGATTTCGCCGGTGATGCTGAAAACCATCGCCGCCGTCAAGCCAATCAAAACCCAGGTAAGCGCCGCATCGAGACGATCATAAAAACGTTTCAAATGAATTCTCCCCACGACTCCAACAAATGAATGGATCCCCAAAACTTTATTCCACCGAGCGAATTCGCTCGACATATTTCATAATCTCCGTCCCCTGAAATTCATCGTAAATAGCCTTTGTCGCTTCAACAAACGCGTCTTTATTCTTCAAACGCGTGAAGGCTACGCCTTCCGCCTCCATCTTCTTGATCTGCTCTTCATTATCCTTCTTCCATAATTCTTTTTGAAATTCCTTCGCGGCCTCCGCCGACTCCATAATGACGGCCTGCTCCTCCGGACTCAGTTGATTCCATCGGCTGGCGCTCATTAAAAGAATGTCGGGGATGCAGACATGTTCGTCAAACACATAATAAGGCGCAACCTTATAATGGCGCTGGGTGTAATAGCTGGGAATATTATTCTCCGCCCCCTGCACCACGCCGGTGTCTAAGGCCGTATACAATTCCGAAAAGGCGATCTGCTGCGGCGAAGCCCCCAGCGTTTCCACCAATTTCTGCATCATCACGCTTTTTTGAACGCGGATTTTGACGCCCTGAAGATCGCCCGGCGATTCCACCTTCTTTTTTGTATAAAACGATCGCGCGCCCGCATCGAAATAACAAATCCCCTTCAAATTCTGCTCGAGCGCCATATCCAAAAGTTCCCGGCCGATCTCGCCGTCGAGCACCTTCCACATATGCTCCTCATCCCGAAACAGATAGGGCAGCGAATAGACTTTGGCCAAGTCGGCCTTCGTTTCCAGAATCGTCGAAGAAATCTTCGTGAACGCATCGGCGTCGTTGCTGACGTTATCGCATAGTTCCTGCTCGTTGCCCAGCGTCCCTCCCGGCTGGATTTTAATGACGATTGCTCCCCCGCTTCTCGCCTCCGCCTCTTCGGCGAATTTGACCAGCGCTTTATGAACCGGATGATCGGTGTTGAGCACATGAGGCAGACTGAATATCTTCCTTCCGTCGGACGGCCCGCCGCACGATAGTACGAAACTGGATATTAGGATAAAGAGGCCGAAATTCAGGATAAAAATACAGCGTTTTTTCATCATTCATTCTCCCGCGAAATAGATCGTTCCCACAAAAAACCATCGCTTACGATTCGCCGTGCATCGCCGAAAGATCCTCGCGCTGCGGCGTGAATACATCGAATATCACGCCGTCTTCCAGCGCGACCACCCCATGCGCAGCATCCGGCGCGGCGTAATACGTGTCGCCGGCGTGGAGAATCTCTTTCTTCCCATCGATCTCCAATTCAAACGATCCTTGAACTACGTAGCCGATCTGTTCATGCGGATGCGAATGAACCGCGCCGATCGCCCCCTTTTTGAACGTAAATTCCACCGCCATCAATTTCCCGCCCGCCGCCAAAATCTTACGAATCACACCCAAGGAGGGCGAATCGATTTTCCCGGATTCATTCTTGACGATCATGAACACTCCCTTTCAACGCCCCTGAAAATCATTCAATCCTTCTGTTCACCCCTGTTTCAACAGGAAGCGCATACAATTTTTTGGAAAGCATACCATATTTAGATCGGCTTTCCTACACGATCGGGACGCCCCATGAGCACAGCGTCTTGCCGGCAAGATAAATCGGCAATGAATACGCTGACAGCGAAGCGCATCAACCCATCCCGGTCATCACAAACATCCCGGCCATCCAAGTTCAGAATCCAGTTGTCAGCGCAGCCCGCTGCAGCCGTCTATGGCTGCTTCTCCATCACACGCCGCATGAAATCCAGCATGATCTCAGCAACCGGATCATTTCCCTGCGGGATCCGGCTGACAATGGTTCCATGATCGCGGCCGATGAATTCGCGATACTCCGCCCACGCATGCCCCGCCGCGTTCATGGCCGTCGCAAAATAGCGATTCTCCTCCGCCCGGGAGGGAAGATCCACGCTCCCGCTGATGTTCAAAAACGGCGGCAGATCTTTGCGCACATGATAACAAGGCGCCGCCTCGTCAATCAGCGGCTGCGTCGAGGGAATCCCCCGCTCGCCGCGCACCGTCGAATGCGTAACCATCTGCCCGCTGACCGGCATGAATCCCGCAAAATCATGAACAGACGCTCCATACTTGGCGAGATACTGCGGATCGACGCCAATCATCGCGGTCAAATACCCGCCCGCGGAATGGCCCGAAACGAACAACTTTTCCGGGCTGCCCTGATAGTCTTCAATATGGCGGAGAATCCACGCCGCGCCGGCGGCCGCGTCGTTGATATAAGCGGGATAATGCGCCTTCGGCGACAATCGATAGTTGACCGCCGCAATCGCGATCCCCC
>JAFGTC010000311.1 GCA_016934335.1 Candidatus Omnitrophota bacterium
GCCGCGCTCGAACATGGCTTTTTTGAAGGCTTCGTCGCGATACGCCTGCGCGAGATTGGCGCTGGCCGGCTCGATCTCCGCTTTCGCGGTTTGAAGGGCCAACTCGGCGAGTTCGATGTCGCGGTTCAGTTCGCGGTCGTCCATGCGAGCTAGGACTTCGTCTTTCTGGACATCATCGCCTTCCACCCAGCGCTTCGTATAATAAATGCGGCCGGTGGCTTCGGGCTTCAATTCCAATTCTTTAATGGGAACCACCGTTCCTCGAGCTTGAAGATAAGCGAACATGCGTCCGCGTTCCATTTTTTCCACAGTGACGGGGATTTTAAATTTGGGCTTCTCGGGCTTGCCCCAATCCGCATTGGCTTTCTCGCCGCCGGCGGTTTTCGGCGGCTCGGGCTTCTTCGCGTCCTCGCCCTTACCGCACCCGACGGCGAGCGCTAAACCGATAGTCAACGCCGCGATCAATAAAGACTGCAATTTTCTCATAATTTATTCCCATCCAACACGATGTTAACTTCAATCAGCTGATTTTTTTTCTGCGCTGCATTTTACGGCTTTTCGTTTTTCAATCTATTCGAATGTAAGGAAAACGATCCGATTCTACTTTTATTTACGCAAAAAGCTTGATTAAGGTTTAAATCTATTATACGAAAAAGACCTCTTTTTATTTTAATCTCACCCAAGTACTACGTGCGTTTGTTGAATCCCGCGATGCTAACAAAAAAGTTTTCAAAGAGTTGCCATCCATCTCGCTGAATCGAATCGCTCCATTCTTGCCTGCGTATTTCCAAAACGGCTTGTGCGGCTTTTCGCTCGGCGCCCTGTAAATCCGGAAGATAGGCGGCGGCCCATCGTTGAGCGTCTTCCCACCCGGCTTCGATATGAAATTGAAGCCCGTAAAAGCGGTTATTGACGCTGAAAGCCTGATGGAGGCATGCCGGAGATTGGGCCAGAAGGTCGGCGCCTTTCGGGAGATCAAATGTATCTCCATGCCATTGAAAGACGGTCATGGGAGAGGAGATTTGATCGAAAAGCGGATTTTTCATTCCTTCTTTCGTTAATTCGACATCCATGCAGCCTAGTTCCGAATGTTGATTTTTATACACTTGCGCATCGAAGACGCGAGCCAGGAGCTGCGCCCCGAGACAGATTCCCAAAACCGGGACGCTATCTTCGACGCAACGGCGGATAAAACTCTTTTCCTCTATAAGATAAGGAAAGCGATTTTCATCGTCCACATTCATCGGTCCGCCCAGGACGATGATCGCTCCCAGCCGGCTTCGATCTGTTGGAAGCAGATTTTCTTGATATAAGTCTACTATTTCGAAGGGAATGTTCCTTTTTTTTAGAAACATTTCCATCAAACCGGGGCCTTCCAAAGGGATATTTTTTATAAACAAGACTGATTTATTCATATATGCATGATAGATCGCTTGGATATATGGATGTTGTCATTAAATTCTGCAATTATTTTGTTTGCTAAAGTTGCGAAAGAAATGAAAAACCTTTCATCCCTCCATATCTTTTCATTGAAAAGAATTTATCCGATTTATTATTATTCTCTGTTTCTGTTTTGCATAGCGCTGCATTCGGGCGGGCGCGTTTTTTTGCGCTTGAGAGAATAAATCAAGCGTTTTTTGGGAGCATTCGGGAAGGTTGGAAACAGCCTGTTGGAAGTCTTCGACGGCGGCGGCGCCGAAATATCGATGAGCATAGAGCGCCGTGATTTCGTCAGCGGCGGGCTGAGGAGACCAGGACAACATGGACCAGGCGAATCGGGCGAGTTCATCGCCGGGCGCGCTGGAAACGGCCAAGGCGCCGTACGTGAGAGGGGCCAGTTCAAAATAACGCCGGGCGAGAACGTCAGGAGAAAACGAAGAAGAAAATGTGTAAAGACTTACAAGCGGGGTGGTTAGGGGCATTTCCTGCTTGATCATGGCAAAACATTGGTTGGATTCGCTGCAGGAAACAGCTTTGGCCGCCGGCGGGGAATCGAGAATCATGGCATCGAACAGTTCGGATAACTCGTCTTCGCTCCAACCGTCGGCATGAATCCACCATTCGGGCTTGTGCCGCGAATGATTTTGCGGGGATGAGGATTTTTGGCTGGTCAGTCGCTTCAGGCTCTCGTAAAAAGACATGATGGACGGATCCGAGGAGGATTCTTGCAAGCAGCAGTAATCCGCCTGCATCGAATCCATTGCATCGCCGCCGGTTGAGAAATGCAATGTTTTTTGCGCATGGCTGCGGGCGCTATCCAGCAGATCGGGCGTTGCGAGAGTGGAATCCCAACCGGCCAGGTTGTTTCCCCATAATGCCTGATCATTCAGAAGATGATCCCATTGACCGAAAGAGAAGCGGCTGTAGCCGTCTTGAGGGAGGCCGGCTTGGAAAAAACAGCCGCGCAAAGGGGTCAGCGGCTGAAAATCTGTCGGCGCCAATTCCCAGAGCATCTCATCATCCTTAAAATGAAAGAAGCGAAAGAGCATGCCGACGCCGTAGATCAGGGCCCGATCCGAACCGGCGGCGATAAGGATGCGAGCCGGTCGGCCGCACAAAATCCGTAGATTGACATGTTCGTTGTAATCCGGGTAAGGAGCGATTTTCAGCGGGGGATCGATTTGCTCGAGAAGTTCGTCGGGGAGGGTATGGAGGGTTCCCAGTTGAATGAGCAGATCGAACGAGTCGAACGCCTCGACGGCGCACTGCTCTCGAAGATGGACGTCGAGCGCGATGCGAGCGCGCAGCTCGCCGGCCAGAACCTCGGCGGCCTTTTTGCATTCCGCCGAAGGCTGAGCGGGAATTAGAATGAGCAGCGATGCGCCGGAGGGAAGTCGTCCTTTCATAATCATGCCTTTGCGTTCTGTTTTTTTTTCCATTTTCAAGCGGTTGATGTTGCCCCTTTATTTTCCGCTTATCTTGAGGCGCCGAACGCTCGCGCTTATTTGAAAATGCCCATGAACACTATATCCTTGCAGGAAATGGACAAAAAGGACGAAGTCATGGAACAAAATCGACGAAAATCGAAATGGCGCAGGATCCCGGTTCTCTGCAGCCTTTTTCTATTGAGCCTTGTTTTTCATCATTGCGGGCCTGCGGGCCATGTTTCGCAGATTACCTTCAGCCACATATTGACCGACCAATCCGAATGGCACGCCGGAGCGGCGAAGTGGAAGGAGCTCGTGGAAGAAAAACTGGGCGAACAAATGAAGATTCGACTGGTGACCACGTCGTCGCTTTCCAAGAATAATCAGCGCACCGAACTGGAAATGGTGCAATCGGGGACGTTGGGAGGCTCGTGGGAATCTTCGATTCTTCTTACAATGGCCGATCCTAAATGGACGGTCTGGTCGCTTCCCTGGCTTTTTAATTCCTACGAAGACGCGGAGCAGGTCTGCGAAAGCGAACTTGGCGAAGAAATGCTCCAATCGCTTGAAGAGAAAGGCATTGTGGGGTTGGGGTACGGCTTCAACGGCTTCCGGCGCTTGACCAATTCGAAGCGGCCGGTTGCGACGGTGAAGGATATCCAGAATTTGAAAATCCGCGTTCCCTCGATCCAGATGTACATATCCCTGTTCCGCGCATGGGGGGCCGATCCCAGCTCCATGAATTTCGGCGATCTGATAGCGGTGATGCGCGTCGGGGGGATGGACGGGCAGGAAAATCCGCTGCATGTCATCGACTCGCGAGGCCTTTACGAATTGCAGAAATACTTGACGCTCTGGGAATATTCGTTCGATCCCATCATTTTTTGCCTAAGCCGGCAGGTCTGGGATCGGTTGACGCCCGAAGTTCAGGAAGTCCTGCGCGACGCCGCCCGGGAGGCGTGCCGCCATCAACGCCAAATTGTTGTGGAAAACGAAAAAAAGCATCTTGAAACGTTGCGCGCCCATGGAATGGAAATCACCATACCCTCGCAGGAATCGATCGCCGAATTTAAAAAACTGGCGCAAAGCGTTTATGATGAATACGAGCCGGTCATCGGCAAGGAACTGCTGGATAAGTTCATCCACCGTTCGGCGGCGATAAGTTCAAACAGCGGAGGAGCGCCGGCGCCCGGATCATGAATCTGAAGTTTGAATTATGAAAAATACACAACGATATTTCATGGAAGAATGGTTGATGGCGATCATCCTGATCGTTCAGGTTTCGCTGGTATGCGCAGGCGTTTTGTCTCGTTATGTATTTAACTGGTCCTTGTCGTTCACGGAGGAATTGACGCGCTATCTGTTGATCTGGCTGACCTGTCTGGGCTTCCCGGCGGGGTATGCGCGAGGCGAAATGATTCGCTTTCAGTGGCCGGGCGGGCGATCCGGAAAAATGGCCGCGATTCGCAGGTGGATCGGCATTGGAGCGGGATTCGTCTTCGCCGTCGTTCTCTTGATTTCTTCGCTGCAGAGCGTGCATCTTCAGTGGAAATACAACCAGCAAACCAGCGTGTTGGGATGGCCGATTATATGGGTCAGCCTGGCTCTGCCGGCGGCCGCCGTTCTGTTTTTGATAAGGATGATCCCCCGATTTCGCGCACAGGCGGATTCGGACTCGCCTGAAACCATGGAATGAATCTTTCCGAGGAGAAGCGGTCATGCGGCGAATGCTCGTTTATTCGATTACTCTGCTCGTTCCCGTTTGGGTTAATAGCGAACCGCTGCGCGATCATGGACGAGAAGCCTGGATTCGGCATACGATCGACGACTCGTCGCAGGGGGCGGACGGAGTGCGCCTGGCGGACGCGGACGGAGACGGCCTGTTGGACATCGCGACCGGCTGGGAGGAAGGCGGGGTGATCCGCGTCTATCTCAATCCCGGGCCGGAGCGATCCAAATCCGCCTGGCCGAATGTGACGGTCGGCCGGGTAGGCTCCCCGGAAGATGCGGTGCTGGTCGATGTGGACGGCGACGGCGCCATGGACGTCGTCAGCTGCAGCGAAGGCGAGACGCGCCGCGTTTCCATCCATTGGGCGCCCAAGGAAGCGAACCGGCGTCTGGATTCGAGCGCCTGGACGACGGAATCGATTCCCGCCGTCGAGAATGCCGCGCAGTGGATGTTCTGTCTGCCGATGCAAATCGACGGGAAGAACGGCGTCGACCTTGTGCTGGGCGCCAAGAACGAGAACGCGCATATCGGCTGGCTGGAATCGCCGGACGAGCCGCGCCGGCTTGAGGATTGGCGGTGGCATCCCCTGATCGAAGCCGGCTGGATCATGACCCTGGCGGCCTGGGATTTCAACGGCGACGGCGCCATGGATATTCTGGCGTCCGACCGCAAAGGAGACTCGCGCGGCTGCTTTTGGCTGGAGCATCCCGGAGCGGAGCGCGCCGCGGAGGCTTGGCCGCGCCATGCGATCAGCGGGAGCGATCAGGAATTCATGTTCATCGACCTCGCCGATCTAAACGGGGACGACCTGCCGGATCTGCCCGCCGCCGTTCGCTCGCGGGAACTATCTTTGTACATGGCCCAGCCGCCTTTTCCCTCAACCTGGCGCCGGCGAACCATTCCTTTTCCGCCGAATACAGGAACGGGAAAAAGCGTCCGGATTGGCGATCTCAACCTCGACGGAAAGCCCGACCTGGTTCTATCCTGCGAGAATGCGACGGAAGATCGCCGGGGCGTTTTTTGGATGGAGAAGCATGGCGGCGAGTGGGATTCGCATCCCATCAGCGGCCCGGGAGGCGTCAAGTTCGATTTGATCGAATTGATCGATCTGGACGCCGACGGCGACCTCGACGTTCTGACGTGCGAAGAACGATCGAACCTGGGGGTCGTCTGGTATGAGAATCCGTCGTTATAATGGAAGCACAATCTCAAGGAGGTTTGACAATATGTTCAAAACACGCTCGATTTGGATTTTGGCCCTGATACTGGCGACGTCGGGAATCTCGTTTGCTCAGCAGGCGGATGTCGCCGCCGAGGCGTCTCAACCGTCGCAGGAAGCCGTCGAGGACGCCGCAGCGGAAGCCGTCGAAGAAGCGGCTGTTCAAACAGTGGAAGAAGCCGTTGAGGAAGCGGCGGAGCAGGCGGTTGAAAGCGCGGGAATTCCCTCGAACACCCGAATTCCGCTCTGGCCGGAAAAAGTTCCCAGCAAAAAAAGTTCGGACGAAAAAGATTGGCCGACGCTGACGCTTTATCTGCTGCCCAAGACGCAGAGCGCCCGCCCGGCGGTCGTCATCTGCCCCGGCGGCGGCTACGGACACCTGGCGATGGATCACGAAGGGCATCAGGTGGCTCGATGGTTCAATAGTTTCGGCGTTTCGGCGATTATTCTCGAATACCGCCATGCGCCGCTTTATGGACATCCCGTGCCGATGATGGACGCCATGCGCGCCATGCGCACGACGCGCGCCCGCGCGGACGAGTGGGGGATCGATCCCGACCGGATCGGCGTTATGGGATTTTCCGCGGGAGGGCATCTCGCCTCGACGGTGGGAACGCATTTCGACATGGGCAATCCCATCTCCAGCGATCCGATTGAAAAAATCAATTCGCGCCCCGATTTCATGATCTTGTTGTACCCGGTCATCACATTCTTCTCCGATTACACGCACATGGGTTCGAGAAATAATCTGCTTGGCGAAGAGGCGGAGCCGAACTTGATCAGCTACTATTCCAACGAAACGCAAATTCAGCCCTCAACGCCCCCCACTTTCATCGTTCACAGTTACGACGACAAAGTGGTTCCCGTTGAAAACAGCATGAAGTTTTTCCAGGGCCTGCGATATCAAAACATCACGACGGAAATGCACATTCTTCAGTACGGCGGCCACGGCTACGGCTTGGCGCCGAACGATCCAACCTTGAATCGCTGGACGAAATGCTGCGAAGACTGGATGCGGCATTTAGGGTTGCTGAAATAATTTTTCTCTCGCCATTTTTCCATAAAGAAAAACGAACTCACCTGATTGACATCGCTCCGCCGGCGGTTTTCACGCCGCCGGCGGAGGCGTTTCTTTCTTTTTGGCGATTAAAAATGACGGGGAAATCATGCATTCCACTTTCCCGATTCTCTCACCTTTTGACATTTCTCGATTACAATTTATCCCTCAGAACATGATATAGGACGCCATTTATCGCCATGACCAATTTCAAGGCTTTATCTCTCCCGTCAATCATCGGCGGAGGGAGGCGTCCACGCGGCGGCATCCTAGAAAATCGGGAAAGGATCGAAAACGATGTCTTATACAATTCAGCGGATTGAAAACGGAGGCGCAACCTCAGCGAAGGGATTTAAAGCGGCCGGCGCCTCCGCCGGCATCAAGACCGGCGGTAAGTTGGATATAGGGATCCTGGCGTCGCAGGTGCGGTGCCCGACGGCGGGCGTTTTCACCACCAATCAGCTGAAGGGGGCGTCGCTGCTGATCACGAAAGAGCATCTATCCGACGGTTACGGGCAGGTCGTGTTCGTCAACAGCGGCTGCGCCAACGCCTGCACGGGCGAGCGCGGATTTTTGGATGCGCGCGAGATCGCCCGCCATCTGGCGCGCAAGTTGAATATCGCCGCGACGGATGTGCTTCCCAGCTCCACCGGCGTCATCGGCGTTTATCTGCCGCTGCCCAACATTCGAGAAGCGATCGACCGCGCGCTTCCCCATCTTCGCGAAGATGGTGGATTGGAAATGGCGCAAGCCATCATGACGACTGACACCGTTCCCAAGTCGACCGCTCGAAAAGTGACAGTGGACGGCCATCAATTCATCTTAGGGGGATGCGCCAAGGGGGCCGGCATGATCCAGCCCATGATGGCGACCATGCTTTCGTACATCACGACCGATGCGCGCATTTCGCCGCAAAACCTGTCGATTTTTCTGAAAAACGCGGTGGATCGCAGTTTCAACCGCCTGACGATCGACGGCGATACAAGTTGCTGCGACACGGTTTTGTTGATGGCTAACGGCCTGTCATCCAGCGTGGAGATTGCGCCTGACGGCGGCCCGGCCGGCGAGGCGTTTCAAGAAGCGCTGAACGATCTATGCCGCGATTTGGCCATGCGGCTGGCGCGCGATGGAGAAGGGGTTACGAAAGCGGTCACGATCCAAGTGCGCGGGACGCGCAC
This sequence comes from Candidatus Omnitrophota bacterium, assembly GCA_016934335.1. Lineage (GTDB taxonomy): Bacteria > Hinthialibacterota > Hinthialibacteria > Hinthialibacterales > Hinthialibacteraceae > JAFGTC01. Next base: position 8,051 of record JAFGTC010000311.1, read on the forward strand.
CCGCGATGACGCTATCCGCATCGCGCGGGCCATCGCCAATTCGCCTCTGGTGAAAACCGCCATCCACGGCTGCGACCCGAACTGGGGGCGCATCTTGACGGCGGCCGGCTACAGCGGCGTCGCGTTCGACGTCAACCGAGTCGATTTGTGGATCGGCCGCATTCAGATGATGCATCATGGAGAGCCTGCCCGCTTCGACGAGGCCGAAGTCCACGATTTGATGAAAAATACGGACTATGAAATCGTCGTCGATCTCCATCAAGGCGAAGAAGGCGACTTTTACATAACCACCGATTTGTCGAAAGAATACATCGACATCAACGCCGATTACCGGCATCGCACTTGATTGGCGCGGTGTCATTTCGAGCGGCGACGAGAGAATCGAGTGATTCGATTTAAGGTCTTTTCCTTGACGATTCGATGGTAAGAAGTGATCATTTGATAAGAATATGGAAAAAAAGGCGTTTTCACCGCCGATTTTTCGCATGAAGAAAAAAAATCGGTTTAATTCGATCACTACATCAACATTGGGAGGCTCATTGTGGGGCTATTTTCCGGCAAGAAAAATAACGGACTTTCGAAAGAATCTGTTCTGGAAGCGCTCAAGAAGGTGGAGGATCCCGATCTACACCGCGATCTCGTTTCGCTGGGAATGATCAAGGACGTCGCCATCGATGGAGGAAAAGTCTCCTTCACGTTGGAACTGACGACTCCGGCTTGCCCGATGAAAGAAAAAATGAAGCAGGATTGCACGGAGGCGGTTTCTCAAATCGAGGGCGTAACCGAAGTCGACATCAACATGACCGCCAATACGGCGCAGCGTCCGGGCGGCGTTCCTGCGAAGAATCCCGTCCCCGGCGTCAATCACATCATCGCCGTCTCCAGCGGCAAAGGCGGCGTCGGAAAATCGACGGTCGCCGCCAACCTGGCTCTGGCGCTGAAAGCGAGCGGCGCCAAAGTAGGTCTCATGGATGCAGACGCCTACGGGCCGAACATCCCTCAGATGCTGGGCGCAACGCAGCCGCCCGAATCGGACGGGAAGCAGATCTTTGCGCCTGAAGTCGACGGCATGAAGATGATCTCGGTGGGATTGGTGGCGCCCGGCGACACGCCTGTGGTCTGGCGCGGACCCATGCTGCACAGTTTGATCCAGCAATTCCTTTTTCAAGTCAACTGGGGCGAACTGGACTACCTGGTCGTCGACATGCCCCCGGGAACCGGAGACGCCCAGCTGAGCCTGACCCAGCTGACCACGCTGTCGGGAGCGGTGATGGTCACCACCCCGCAGGCCGTCTCGCAGGCCGACGTCTGCCGCGCCATCCAAATGTTCCGCAAGGTGGAAGTTCCCGTGTTAGGCGTTGTGGAAAACATGGCCTATTTTCTCTGTCCGGATAATGACAAGAAATATTATATTTTCGGAACGGGCGGCGGCGAGAAACTGTCGAAAGAATACAACATTCCCCTACTGGGGCAGATTCCCATCGATCCGCGCATTGCGGAAGGCGGCGACGCCGGCAAGCCCATCCTCCTGTCTGATCCCGACAATCCTGCATCCGAAGCGTTCCGCCAACTGGCCGGCGCCGTCGCGCAGCAGGTTAGTTTGGCCGCAAAATTGAGTCAGCCGCTGCCGACTTTGTGATGCAGCGCGTTTTATCTGAAGGAGACGTCTCATGCCGGTTGAATTGACGCGCCGCACTCATTTCGCCGCTTCGCACCGACTTCATAGTCCGCACTTGAGCGACGAAGAGAACCGCCGCATCTACGGCGCCTGCAACAATCCCTACGGGCACGGACACAATTACTACATGGAAGTAACCGTGGAGGGCGACCCCGATCCTTCAACCGGCATGATCATCAACCTGACCGAATTGGACGACATCATCGACAACGAGTTAGTCAAACGGGTCGACCATCATCACTTCAATTACGACGTCCCTTTTACAAAAGACGTCATTCCCACCGTCGAAAATCTTGTCGTCGCATTTTGGAGCGTGCTGGCGCCGCGATTGACCCGCGTCCGCCTGAAGCGCATCCGGTTGTGGGAATCGGAGAACAATTCAGCCGCCTACAGCGGACCTCCCCAAACGTCCCAAGCCGCCGATAGAGAGTAAACCGATGAATCAAACCGAACTCAAAGCCCCCATGTCATTACGCGAAGAAGCCGCCTCGAGCGGAATCGATCCCATTCAAACGATCACGCGCGATTTGCTGCTTCAAATCGGCGAGGATCCCGGCCGGCAGGGATTGATCAAAACGCCGGAGCGCGTGGCGCGCGCCTGGCGGTTCTTAACCCGCGGATACGATCAAGACATCCAGCGCATCATCAACAACGCGGTCTTCGAAGAGTCGTGCGATGAAATGGTCGTCGTCACCAACATCGATTTCTTCAGCCTCTGCGAGCATCACATGCTTCCCTTTTATGGCAAAGCTCACGTCGGCTACATCCCCCAGGGGCGGGTGATCGGGCTTTCTAAAATTCCCCGGCTGGTCGAAGTGTTCAGCCGCCGCCTGCAGCTGCAGGAGCGCATGACCCAGCAGATCGCCAAAATTATCGAAGACGCCATTCACCCGATGGGCGTAGCGGTCGTCACCGAAGCGCAGCATTTCTGCATGATGATGCGCGGCGTCGAGAAGGTGAACAGCAACACCGTCGCCAGCGCCATGCGCGGCGTATATCGCAAAAACCGCGGCACTCGCGAAGAGTTCATGGAATTCATCCACCGCGGAACAGCTAAATGATAGTGGGGAGTGGGTAGTGGGGAGAAAATATGTTTTAGTCCGGATTTTTCGCGATGACGATTACGGATAATCCGAAGGGCGTTTTGATGAAGCGCTCCAGGCGGACGAGGGGGTGAAGAAGGGTGAAGAAATACAGCTGAAATTTGGGAAGAACCTTGCGCCGCAGGATGCGGCTGTTGACGAACCAGCCGGGAACGCCCCACATGTTGAAGAAGAAAGTCCGCTCGATCTCGAAGCCCGCCGATTCCATCTTTTCCGTCAATTCTTTTCTGGAATAGCGCCGATAGTGCTCCAAACCGATGTCCAGACTGCCGTAAAGCGCCTTGAGAGAAGGCACGAGCAAAATCAAGCGGCCGCCCGGCGTCAGCAGCGATTTCATGTTGCGCAAAGCCGCGGCGTCGTCCTCGATATGCTCGAGAACGTTCAGGCAGACGACCGTATCGAGCCGGTAGGCCTTCAGGTCGTCCGAGGGCGGCTGCGAGGCGTCGAATTTGTGAATGCGAAATCGCTTGTTCTCGACGAAGCGCTGCCGGATGGTATGCAAGTGATTGCTGGAGCAGTCGGTGGCAACGACCAGCTCCCGGTTCATCAAAAATCGCGTAAAGTTCCCGGCGCCCGACCCGATTTCGAGTACGCGCCGGCCGATCAACTTCGCGATGCGATCGTAAAAGATGGCGTAATATTTGTTGACCGACGAGAGGCGGAACAGGGTTTCTTCGCCGATGTCGATGATGGTCAGCCGGCAGCGAATCAGCCAGTAGATCATGGTGAAGACGTCGGTCCAGCGCAGTTTCTTGCCGTCTTCATACGTGCGCCCGGCGTAGGAAATCGGGACTTCGTAAATGCGCAGCTTCTTGCGCAAAATGCGCCCGCTCACTTCGGCGTCGAAGCCGAAGCCGTTCGCTTCCAGCGGAATCGATTTCAGGATGTCCGCCGTGAACATCTTGTAGCCGGTGGTCATATCCGAAAAGATGGAATTGAAAAGAATATTACACAGGCAGGTGATGAATTTACTGCCCAGATAATGCGTGAAATAAAACACCCGGTGAGGGCCCAGAAAGCGAGTGCCATAAACGACGTCCGCTTTTTCGGATTCGAAGAATTCAATCATGCGGTCGTATTCTTCGGGGTAATACTCCAGGTCGGCGTCCTGAATGACGACCAAATCGCCGGTCACGTGAGGGATGGCCGCGCGTACGGCCGATCCTTTGCCCTCGTTGGATTCTTTGTAAAAAACGCGCAGATCCGGCGCACCGCTTTCTTCCATCTCGCGCAGAATCTCGGCGGTTCCGTCGGTTGAACCGTCATCCACCACGAGAATCTCTTTTTCGTGCGTCGTCGAGCGGACGCGGCGAAGGATCTCTTCAATCGTATTGATTTCGTTATAGACGGGAATAATTACTGAAAGACGCATAGTCGTTCAACATGCAAACTGATTCTATTAACGATATCCATTCATATCCCGTAGGATAGATCGAAACGCCGAATTGTTAACCTGTCAGAAAAAACGATCCTTGGCGATCTTGTCTGTTGGAACAGCTTTTTTCACCGTGCGCCGCTCTCCAGAGATCCGCCGGCTACAAAAAGCGGATCGTCAACGGATAGCGATAACTTATGCCGTCATTGGCTTTAATCGACGCATAAATGATGCAGACCGCCCAAAATACGAACAGAATCAGCGCCATGGGAAGACCGATCACGAAGAAGAACAAAAGGAAGCAGATCAATCCATACAGGGTGACGCTGATCTGGAAATTCAACGATTCTTTTCCATGCTCATCGATAAACGCCGAATCGTGCCGCTTCAAAAGCCAAAGGATCAGCGGCGCGATAATATGGCCGAACGGAGGGATGACGAAAAAGGCGAAGCTCGCCAGATGGCAGAAAGTCGCCCAGTTGCTCTCTTCGCGCGTAATCTCCGATGGAATTCCAATCTCATCATTCATACCATTCACCTCGCCAGTTCGAATCGGCGGCCTTCATTATACATCGAATCACGATTCTGTCGCATCGCCCGGATGGGTAAAAGGCGCCTTTTGATTGATTCGATTGAATCTGCGCGTTCAGGGATTCCGAAGTGAATCGGTTTCGGTTTAACTAATATAGAGACGACCGTTCCGATTTTATCATTCAGGATAAAAAAATGGCGATAAACTACACTCCCGAAACGGCGCTGCCGGCTCTTCAAGAAAAGAGCGGAGCGGATCAGAGCGCGCTCTACTATTTCTCCGCCAATTTTTCGCGGCTGCTTCTATGCGCCCATCTGGGGCGGGAGCAATCGCCGGCGCGCTATTGGCGCTCCAGTTGTACGGACGCCTCCACGATGGATCTGCTTCTCCGATCGAGAGAGCCGTTTTCACTGAGCGGACAGCCCATCACCGGCGCCCAGGAAGAGATCGTCGCCGCGCCCATCCTGAACGGGGATCGCGTGATCGGCGCCGTCATCCACTGCTATCACGATCATTCTCCCCAAGATTTGGCGCCGCTTCTTCAGGAGGTAAACGTTTTCCAGGATGAATTCTATCTGGGATGGATCGATTTTTTGGTGGCCGAACAATCGCGGCCGCTTCCCGCTCTGCTGCACATCGCCGGCGTCATTTCCTCGTCGCTGGATCTGGATCGCGTTCTGTTAAACGTCGTGGAGCAGGGCACGGTTCTTTTCCGCGCGAAAATGAGTTCGCTGATGCTGGTCAACGTCAAACGCCGGGAGTTGGAGCTGACGACCGCCTACGGCTGCAGTCTGGAATATTTGGACAAGCCCAATCTTCCTTTGGAAGGATCGATTTTGGGAACCGTAGTCCGGTTGAACCGGATCATGCAGGTTCCAAACGTGCTCAAGGAGCCGCTCTATTTTCATAAGGACATGGCGGTGCGGGAGGGAGTCTGTTCGCTGCTGGCCGCGCCCATATCGTTTCAAAACGAAGTGCTGGGCGTACTCAGCATCTATTCCGCTAATCCGCAACGCTGGCAGCGCTCCGAAATGGAGCTGCTGCAGACCTTCGCCGATCACGCCGCTATCGCCATCACTAACGTCCGCGTTCACGAGCAGAACATGGCCATGGAAGAGCGGCTGCACGAATCGGCCAAACGAGCTACTTTGGGCGAATTGGCGGCCGGGCTGGCGCATGAAATCCGCAATCCCCTGGCGGTGATCAACATGTTGATTCATTCCTGGAAGTCCACCCCGCCCGACGACGAAGACTTTCAGCGCGACGTGGACGTCATCGCGCAGAAAATCAGCGATTTGAACAACCTGGTCACCGATCTGCTCAACCTGGCGAAAAGCCGTCCTCTCGAACGGAGGATGCAGGACATCGACGCCTTGATCGAGCGCGTGCTGCGCCTGCTGCGCCACCGAATCAGCAAACAGCGGGTCAGCGTCAGCAAGAGAGCGCACACCGACCGAACCTCGGCGCCCGTCGATCGCGAGCGGCTTGAACAGGCGATTTTGAATTTGCTGCTCAACGCGCTGGACGCGACTCCGGAAGACGGCGTCATTCGCGTCGATCTGCGCACGCAGGACGATCAGCTGCTGCTGGATATTACAGATTCCGGCCCGGGCATTCCGCCCGATAAGGAATTGGAGATCTTCAAGGCGTTTCGCACAAACAAACCGCACGGCGCGGGCATGGGGCTGCCCATCGCACAGCGCATCATCAACGAACACCAGGGGAAAATTTATCTTTCGCACAGCAGCGCGGAGGGGGCGACATTTACGATCTCTCTGCCTTATAGTATACCGGAGTGAATTATCGAACTGCTTGTGGGGGGGAGGGGAGCGGAAAGCCTTATCCTTGCATGGCGTTCGGGCTTCTCTATAATGACAGCAATCAGAAAAACATGAATCTATTGAGGATTACTGAATGCTTCTATCCGTTATCATGCCGGTCTACAACGAACGGGACACGATCGAGTTGATTATCGAACACGTCCTATCCGAACCGACGGAGAAGGAACTGATCATCGTCGACGATTGTTCGAACGATGGTACGCGGGAGATTTTACGCCGCCTTTCTCATCCGAAGATCAAAGTTTTTTTTCACGAAACGAATCAAGGCAAAGGCGCCGCCATCCGCACGGCCTGCTCTCATGTGTCGGGCGATATCGCCATTATTCAAGACGCCGATTTGGAATACAATCCTCAAGAATATTCGCACATCATTAAGCCGATTCTCGAAGACAAAGCCGACGTCGTGTTCGGATCGAGATTTCACGGGGCGGAGCAGAGAGTCCTGTTTTTCTGGCATTTCATCGCCAACAAATTTCTTACGCTGCTCTCCAACATGCTGACGAATCTGAATTTGACCGATATGGAAACCTGTTACAAAGCGTTCCGATCCTCGGTGCTCAAACAGATCAACATCCGATCGAAGCGGTTTGGCGTGGAGCCCGAATTGACCGCCAAAGTGGCGAAGCTCGGCTGCCGCGTGTATGAAGTGCCCATCTCTTATTACGGGCGCGATTACTCGGAAGGGAAAAAAATTACCTGGAAGGACGGCTTCTCCGCCATCTGGTGCATTATCAAATTCAATCTTTTTCCGAAATAGAACGCGGCTTCATTCTCCACAACCTAGATCGCTTTGGAACGATCCCGGAGAGCGCGCCCGCCGAATGTTGAAAGACTGGATCGATTTTCATGTCCAGACGATTCCTTTTTCTGCTCATCGCCGCGCTGGCGGCGCGATTGGCGTGGATCGCCTGGATCCCGCTGGGGGGAGCGAGCCTTTATCCGTTTTTCGATGCGGACGGATACAAGGAGGCCGCCGAGGCGCTTCATAACGGCGAGTTTCTGGACAACGGCGAGCAGATCAAGAGGATGCCTTTGTATCCCGCCTTGACGGCCTTCTTCGGGCGGGGAATTTCTCAAAATCCGCTCACCGCCGACAACGCCCCGGGGATCGGCGCCGTCCGAATCTGGCATGCGCTTTTGGACGTCGGGGCGCTGGCCTGCCTTTATCTGTTCGTACGGCGCTGGCAGGGCGAAGGCCCGGCATTGGCCGCCGGAGTTTTGTACGCCTTTTACCCCTTGGCGCTGTACCGAATCCCCTTGATGAATACGGAAATCATCCAAGGCGCGGCGGTCGCTTTTTGGATTTTAGGCGCCAGTCGATTGCTGGACGCCCCCCGCATGCGAGAGGCGCTTCTTCTTTCTTTGCTGTCGTCCGTTCTGGCGTTTATCAGCCCTGCGCTGCAGTTTCTCCCGTTGTTGTTCGCAGTCTATCTCTTCTTCGCTTATCCGTGGAAAACCTTCTACCGCATCGCAGCGGCGCTGCTGATTCCCTACGCGGCGATCTGCATCGGATGGGGCTTGCGGAACGATGCGCTGACCGGACAGTTCTTTTTGTTCGATACGCGCGGGGGGAAGGAATTTTGGATGGGGAATTTTCAGGAGGTCGACGGGCGCTGGGAAGGGCCGAAGCAGGACGTCTGGATCGCGAAATGGCATGAATACACGAAAAAAATCGAAGACGAAGGCGGCGGAGAGCGCGAGGTAAATCAATATCTCTACCGCCGGGGCGTTCAGGAAATCCTGTTGAATCCGCCGGGCGCTTTGCTTCTCTTCGCCAAAAAATTTCTGCGCTTCTGGTATGTTCCCGCATCCGAGCGCATGCTCTATCTCACCGTTCCCCTGCAGACCTTTTATCTGGCGCTGGCGGGCGTCGGGATCGCAGCGGCGGGAATTCGAAAGCGGGTCGCCGCTCTTCCCTTGTTTCTCATCGGCTACTATTGCGGGTTGTACACTCTCTCTTACGCCTGCATCCGGTTCAGCCTCCCCATTATGCCTTGGGTGTGCGCCTTGGCCGGCATAGGCTTATGCGGGTTATGGAATTGGAGAAAGGAGTCGAGCCAATGAGCGAGAAGCACGTTCATATCCTGGTCAGCGGGCGGGTGCAGGGCGTCGGCTTTCGCTTTTACGTCGAGCGGGTCGCCCAGTCGATGGATCTCGTCGGCGAAGTGCGCAACCTGGGAGACGGGCGAGTGGAGATCCGCGCCGAAGGCGATGAAAAAATTCTGCGCTCGTTTTTAAAAAAGGTGCAACAAGGGCCTGCGCTATCGCATGTCGCGTCGGTAAGCGAACAATGGTCTCCCGCCATTGGAGTATACAAGCGGTTCAGCGTCACGTTTTGACGCATGAATGATTCATAGATGGAGAAGAAGTCTTATGCCGGTGATTACCAAACGAATCCACGTTTCCACCAAAGCCAACACCGATATCGTCGATTTGACGCCGCAAGTCAGAGAAATCGTGAACAACAGCCCTTTGAAGGACGGCCAGGCGACTGTCTTCGCTCCCGGCGCAACCGCGGGAGTCAGCACGGTGGAATTTGAGCCGGGGCTGCTGCAGGACATCCCCGAACGGCTCGAAGCCATCGCCCCGTCGAGAGAATCCTACCACCACGATATGACCTGGCACGACGGCAACGGCCATTCCCACGTGCGGGCCACATTCATCGGCCCTTCTCTGACTGTTCCCTTCGTCGATAAGACGCTTACTCTGGGAACCTGGCAGCAAATTATCCTGATCGACTGCGACGTACCCGCGCGGCAGCGCGACATCGTGGTGCAATTGATTGGAGAATGAGGCGACGAAATGACCGCCAAAAAGAATTGGAAGGAAGCGCCCGCCAAGGAGCGCGCCAAAAAAATCATCGCCGCTTTGGCGAAAGAATACGAGCCGGTGTGCGCGCTCCATTTTCGCAGCGCGTTCGAGCTGCTGATTGCCACTATTCTCTCAGCGCAATGCACCGACGAGCGCGTCAACCAGGTGACCCAAGTTCTCTTTCAACGCTATCCCGATGCGAAAGCGCTGGCGGCGGCGGCGGAGGAGGATGTGGAAGACATTGTTCGCCCGACCGGATTTTTCCGGCAGAAAACCCAGAGCATCATTGGCGTGAGTCAGGCGCTGTCGGGAGAATTTGGGGGCGAGGTTCCGGCGGAGATGGATCAACTGATCCAGCTGCCGGGCATCGGCCGCAAAACCGCCAATGTGGTTTTGGGAACGGCGTTCGGCCTGCCGGCCGTCATGGTGGACACTCACGTCAAGCGGCTGTCCAACCGGTTGGGCCTATCGAAGCAATCCAATCCCGACAAAATCGAACAAGACCTGATCGCCGTCATCCCTGAGAAAGAGCGCACCGATTTTTCTCATCGCCTCATCTGGCACGGACGCAAGGTTTGCGCCGCCCGCAAGCCTCGCTGCGAAAGCTGCATCCTCTCCGCCTACTGCCCGTCGGAAGGCGTCGTGTAATGGAGCGAAGTCCGCTTCAGGCAAGATAACAAAGCGCATTCTGGGTTTGGAGATTGGCGACCACCTGCAGCGACTTCCCGCCCGTCGCCGCGGGAACGTCGATTACTTTGATAACGTCTTTATACTCTATGGAATCGGGAAACAATTCCGCCAGGACGTTCGGCGAATTCTCAAAGAAGTCGGCGTTGAATTCGGTTTTCGCGTCATCGGGATAGACCGGCAGATAGACGATCTTCGCCTCGACGAGATCCTGGAAGAAGTGCGTTCCGTAAGATACTTCGGGAACCTGGCCGGCTTCTTCGCGGGCGATTTCGACCAAGACCGACGTGTTGCCGATATCGGAGTAATGCGCATTGACGCCCATGTCGATGTTGCTGCTGCCCCAGCGGCCCGGCCCCATCATCATGCTTTTCCCCTCTATTATTTGGGGATGCGAATTGATGCGCCCCACGATCCTCCCCATGAGTTTCTTCGTCTCCAGCGAATCGATCGATGCGTAGCCGGCCGGATCGATGAGAATGACATAACGCACGTTTTTCACTACGCCGCTGCTGACGATGCGGCTGGAGCGGAACAGGATGTCGCCGGGGGAAATATCGCCGGGGATGACCGCCGGGCGCCCTTCGGTTCCCGGAAGACCGAGCGGGCGGCATTGCAGCAGGTTGACATGGCAATTCCCTTTCGGATCAATATACGCTGTAAATTCGGTGTCGACGGGAAGGCCGTAATAGTGCTCCAACTTGGCCAGCATTTTTCCGATGATTTCGACGAATTTCGATTTTCGAATCAAGTTGTTAAACGTCAAAACATATTCGCTGTATTCGCCGTCTGCGCCGTCTGCGCTGTCGAGCAGAACGAAGGCGGGATCGTCGAGGAAGCCGTCTTTGAAGATGGAGACAAACAAGTGCTGATTGGGATAATCGGCGTTGGAAAGAATCTCCTCCACCGGCATTGTAACCAGATCGTTCTTCTCCAAATCGAGCAGATCGATCTCCCGCTGCGAATACTTGACGACCTTGTCGCCCTTTTCCGGCCGCAGTTCGGGATGGCTGACGGCGATCATCCGGGGGTAATCCCCCCCGATGCGATCGACCGCCCGCGTCCCCAGGCCGAAGACCAACCGGATGATGCCTTTGTTGGGATCGATGCGGTCGGTCCAGGCGTACAAATTCCGCGAAAAGGCCACGCCGGCGAGAGGGGGAAAGAAATATTTTTTAAACGGCATGCCGCAGACGCGCTGCACCAAGAGCGCCATTTGTTCGTCTTGATCCGCCAGCCCGCGTTTGTTGCGGTAGGAAAGGGCGTCGGGATTGAGCGCGCTGGCGTAAACCAGTTTCACGGCGCGCAGGAAAGATTCCAGGCGCTGCTCTGGCGTTCCTTGATTGGCGCAGAACTCGCTCCGGTATTTGCCGGCGAAGGCGTTGCCGAAACTGTCTTCCAGAAAGCTGCTGGAGCGCACGATGATCGGGGCCTGCCCGAAATAGTCCAGCATATTGCGGAACTGCTCCATAATTTCGTCGTTGAAATGGGCTTCCAGAAACAGGCGTTCAACTTCTTCGAATTCATCGTGCGATGATATTTGCTTTACGCGCGACAAATGCATGCGGAGGCGAAAGAGATTGTTATTCACCAAAAATGTAAAGAAGACGTCGGAGCCGATATAAAACGAATCGTGACTGTCGATGAACGGGTGGAAGTCGAAATCGCCGTCTTCGCGCAGAAGAATGCGCCTCGCCAAAAGCATGCCGGACGCTTTGCCGCCGATGCGCCCGCTTCCGATGATCCGGCTGCGGATGTTGAAAAGATCTTTCAAGGTGAAGTATCGATCGGCCAAATCGGAAAAGGGCGGGGTGCTGCCGAGAAGCATGTGCGTTAATTCCTGCTTGAGCGAAAAGATTTCGGGCTTCTCATTGACCGTGTGTTCGTCGCAGTCGCGATATTGAATCAATTTACGGTACACCGATTCCCAGGGCGCGATCGATTCGGCGCCGGCGCGCAGCGGCTCCTTGCGAGACAGCACGCCGATTTTGGCGGCGTCGCCGCTGTGAAAAATCGGTACAATCTTGTTGCCTTGGATGACATGAGGCATGAACATCTGAGACGAGTAGCGCGACCAGACTTTTTGGGGATGAAGATAGTGTTCGCCGTTGGCGCCGTATACATTGATCAGCAGCTGCGTCGTGTCGCGGATGCGGGAGACGGCGCTGTCGTGATGTTTGCCCAGCGTCAAGGCAAAATAGGCGACTGTATCCAGTTCGAAGAGATACGGGCAGGTCAACTGAAAGAAGTTGGCCAGCAGCTCGTCGGTCGTCCATTCGGCCACCAGCGCGGATAAACTGTCGAAGACGTAAAAGACCTTGCGCCCCTTTTCTTCGATGATCCGGTGCACTTCGGCGCTGAAATAATCGAAGCCCGGGCTGGGATCGAGTTCGATGATGACCAGGCCGGGCTGCGGATCGAGAATCGGCGGATGCGAGGCGAAGCGCAGATAGACGCAGACATACCCGTCCGTAATGGCCTGCGCGATAAAAGGCCGGGCGAAGAATTGGTAGATTTCCAGATCCTCGATCTGCCAGACGACGTTGTCGCCCAGCCAAATCCCCTGCAGGACTTGATCCAGCGCCGGAATGCCGCTGCGAATGACTCGAGATTCAGCGTCCATTTTTTCCCCTATACTTTCTATAAAAAACCCCCATCGCGCGAGGCGGGCGTCTTACTCGCCGGGGATGGGGGTATGTTCCGAAACAGTTTGTGAAATCACGGTTTCGTACTCTCGTTCGAATCGTCCGCCGCCATCGAAGCGCCGCCGCGCTGGATGTCCGCCCTGAGGCGTCAGATCCAGCCGCGAACCTTCATGGCCTCCACCACGCGCATGACGGACACGACATAGGCGGCTTTGCGCATATCGATGTTGAAGCGCGTCGAAGCGTTGTAGACGGCGTGATACGACGTCGTAATCTTTTTGTCCAGCCGCTGATGGATCATTTCTTTATCCCAAAAATACATGTAGGCGTTTTGGACCATTTCGAAATAGGACACAGTGACGCCGCCTGCATTGCAGAGAAAATCGGGAATCTGATGAACGCCGTTCGCGTAGAGAATATCGTCCGCTTCGGGCGTCGTCGGCCCGTTGGCCAATTCGGCCAGGATTTTGGCTTTGACTTTGCCGGCGTTGACATCGGTGATGACGTTTTCCAACGCCGCCGGGATGAGGATGTCTACGTCGAGTTCGATCAAATCCTCATTGCTGATCGCCTGAGACCGGGGGAATTCGATGACCGAGCCGGTCATGGATTTATGCCGCTGAATGGCTTTGGCGTCCAATCCCTCCCGGTTCAGGATGCCGCCGCGGCTGTCGCTGACGGCGATGACTTTACATCCCAGCAATTCGCTGCAGAGAGAGGCGGCGAAATGACCGGCGTTGCCATATCCCAAGACGGCGACGGTGGTTTTGGAGAGGTCGAGGCCGAGAACTTCGGCCGCCTCGCGGATGGCGTACATACCCCCGCGCGCCGCCGCATCGGCGCGGCCCACCGAGCCCCCGATCGCCACAGGCTTGCCGGTGATCACGCCGAACTGCTGGTCTTGGCTGATCTTAAAGTATTCATCCATCATCCAAGCCATGATTTGGGGATCGGTATACACGTCCGGCGCGGGAATATCCTTGTGGGGGCCGAGATACTCGCTGATCTGATCGATGTATTTCCGGCTGAGGCGCTCCAATTCGTTGCGCGACATCTCTTTGGGGCTGCACAAGACGCCGCCGCCCGCTCCACCCAAGGGCAGATCGAGAAGCGCGCATTTCCAGGTCATCCAGGCCGCCTGCGCGCGCACCGAATCGATTGTCTTATCGGGATGAAAGCGGATGCCACCCTTGGTGGGACCTTTGGCGTCGTTATATTGGACGCGATAGCCCTGAAAAACCTTCACGCTTCCATCGTCCATGCGAATCGGCAGCGAAACGTGAATTTCGCGCATAGGAGAGCGAAGCATGGCATGCACGCCGGGATCCAGCTGGAGAATCTCGGCGCATTCGTCCAATTGTTTATGCGTAATTTCAAAAAGATTCAATTCAGTCATCGGCGACTCCTCCATCATGATGTTAACAATAGCCGAATATCTATCGATTTTCTATGCTGCCAAAATATTGCCAATATTTCCAAAAAAATCTACTTCTCGGCGCGGCTTCCTCAAGAAAATCCACCCATCTTCATAAACTGGATCTAACAAAGATCCTTCCTGGAACGCTTTTCGCTTTGCGAAGAAAGCAAAACAATATAGACGTTTTCTCGCCGGGAAGGAGAAGAACAAAACCGCGGAAGGATTTTACGGGGGGAAAGTAACTACCATGGATCAATAAATATCGCCCCCCGGATGTCGGGGGGCGATTCGGTCAATCTTTTTTATGCCGGTTAAACAAGAATGAAAACAAGGAAACGCCGTCTAAGGCTTCCATCGCCTCAGGGACGCCATTGCTCTTCTTCCATTTCTGACATGCGACCGGTTAAACGATTTGAGGAAGCATCCTGTTTGGACTGCCGGAATCCCTCGGGGAGAGTGTCGCTTCGATAAATCGATGCGGGCCGCCAGGCTTCATCATACTCGGCCAGCACTTCGTGGGTGTCGGCGAAAGTGCCTTTTTTCGGCTTGATTTCGCGATATTTGCGATCCTCGGGTTGGACGACCGCGCCGAGAAACTCGGTCTGCAGCTGCTCGAAGAATACTTGCAATAGCCATCCGCAGGTTTTGCGGACTTCGGGATCGGGATCATTGTCGCAGTATTTCACCGCCACATCGTGAATCCCCATGGAGATGTCTTTACCGCCGGGGCCGGCATAGCGGCCGATTTCCTGCGACGCCTGCATGCACAATTCAAAGGCTTCATCCTGGCGGCCCAGGGAACAGTAAACCATGGCCAGCAGATGAAGACTGAGATGATGCAGTTTGGAATCGACGCTCGGATTTTTCTGAAACGGCGCCTTCTCTAAAATTTGAATCGCTTGTTTATAAATCTTTTCCGCTTCGTAGAATTGACCGGCGACCTGATAAAGCAGACCGAGATGATTGAGGCTCTTGCAAATTTCGAGATCGTGAGGCCCCAGCAGCGATTTTTCGATCTCCAGCGAACGCTTGAATAAAGGCTCGGCTTCGCCAAATCGACTGCGCGCAAAATAAAAAACGCCCAATGTCTTCAGTTGCCGGGCTTCGTAGACGTTGGGCGACGATTCACCTTCCGCTTCGCGCAGAGCCATCTGAAATAGCTGCTCCGCTTCGTCGTAACGCCCGTCTTTGCATTTTTGACGCCCGGCGTCTCTATGCTGCATCATGAGAGAAAAACTCATTGGATCGACTCCTCTCGAATTCGCTGCTTGCGCAGGCTCGGCATAAATTCGCTTAAAACCAACAAAATATGATACATACAACAAATTTCATCCGATCAGCCGGCCCGTCAGAAAATCGAATTTATCTAAGTATAACCGAATTTCACGGGATGCAGCAATAGATATTTTTTGAAAAGAGGTTTTTGGCGCCAATTTTCCATTTGTGGATTGAATGTTTCAGATTCTCGCCATCCTCGCTCCTCTCAGCGGGACAGGTGAATGAAGATGGGTTATACTCTTTTTTCATTATGGCAAAAATCGACTTGATGGAAATCTACCAAACGCTTTTGAACCATTTCGGTCATCGAAACTGGTGGCCGGGCGACACGCCGATCGAGATTTGCATCGGCGCGATCCTCACCCAGAATACGAATTGGAAAAACGTCGAACGGGCGATTGAGAATCTGAAGCAGGCTCGTTTTTTATCATACAAAGGCTTGAAAGAAGCCCCGCTGGATCGATTGCGGGAATGCATACGCCCTTCGGGCTATTACAACCAAAAAGCGCTGAAACTCAAAGCGTTTATCGCATTCCTCGAGAAAGAGTACGGCGGGAGCCTGGCGAAAATGTTTCGCGAAGAAACGCCTGTCCTGCGTGAAAAACTTCTTAGCGTCAAAGGAATCGGGCCGGAAACCGCCGATTCGATTCTTCTCTACGCCGGCCGCCATCCTGTTTTTGTCATCGATTTGTATACGCATCGAATCGCCAGCCGGCACGGCTGGCTTCCGGAAGAAACCCGTTACGAAGAGTTGCAGGAATTTTTTCAGGACAACATCCCCCCGGACGTCGATCTTTACAACGACTTCCACGCCCAACTGGTCGCCGCCGGCGCCAACTACTGCCGAAAAACCCCCCAATGCGAAGAATGCCCTTTGAAGAGATATTTGAATTGTTGATACGGATACTTTCAATTTATAATAAATTTAATCTTGTTAAAATATCCGTAGACTCTCTTATTTGAGAATCATCTATCTGCCAGCCAAATTTCTTCGCTCTTTCGGATAATTCCGATAGATTAATCTGATTATTTTCTTCCTTAATCAAATATATTTTTGCGGCTATCGATAATTTCATATAGTCTGTATCGCGTATACCTGCTGAATCGAGTTGATTCTTTACATCTAGAATTTTTCCCCAGAATTTTGGATATACTTTTTTCTTTGCCTCAGCTATTTTTTTACCTTCATCGGTCAAGGAAAAATCATGTCTTGCCACCTCAAATCCATTGGAATCAAGAGATCCACCGCTATAAATATTTTCCGTGACAAAATCTAACATCTTCAATCTATCCAGAGCAGCTGCAACCTCTGAAGAATAAGGGCCATAATAATGCGGATTGAAACCCAACTCTTTGTGCATGTTCGTTAGCACGCCAAAAAAATAGATTATTTTTTGAAGTTTTGTCTTCCCTTTTACTTCTCCCCCAATTGCATATATGGCAAGATGAACAAAATCATAAGTATTCATGATTCATCACCTCCTGTTTTTGGAGTATATTTTTCAATCAATTCTTTAATCGGATTTTTCAACGCATCGCAAATTTTTTTCCGCTCTTCAATGGGATCACGATTTAAAGGAGCATACACCTCAATAAATTCATCGGTATAAAGAGAGATGGATTTAAATAAAGTAGAAATTTCCCGAAAAGGCTTAGGAGGCCTAGGAGAATCATCAACAAGAATTTCCGATTCATCCTCCTCCGGTAATTTTCGAACATTGCCTATTTTATTTAAATTCAAAATGACAAAATCAGGATTTACTTCACTTTTTGTGCATTTCGCTAATTCTTGTGAAATCATTTTTTCAATGTTTGCTTTATCTTCTCGGCGGGATGGCTCAAATAGAGATAAAATAGCATCACTGACATTGCTTTCAAAATTTTTCGTGTGTAATTTAAATATTCTCTTTAACAAATTTCGATTGACAAGTCCCTCAAGCAACTCTTTACATAATGTCTTCTTCCGGCAATCAAGGCAGAATTTATTTAAAAAAGAAGAATCATTCCATTTTTTATAATTTTCTATAAATTTATTTGTTCCGTCGTAAGAATAAATCTTATGTAAATCTTTTATTTCATCCTTTTCGATCCCTAATATAATCGCTCTTTTTATCATTTCATCGGTTATAAGTCTAACTCGGTGCAGTAATACATTTGCCGTTAGGTAATACTTCGCAAGAATATATTGTTCGACGGCGAATACACCGTCACTTTTCACCATTAATTGCTCATCATAATCGTTCCCTACAAGAGTAATGGAACGATGGAGTTGATGTATATCAAAAATCCCGTATTTCACACCGCAAAAAAAACTATCTCTCAATAAATAATCTTGTTTATCTGCATCAATCGGTCCTGATACAATTGACTTCAAAGCTGGTTTTGAAAAGCCTTTTTCAAGTAGTTGCGTTATTCTTTCGGCTGCGTCGCTTCCAATTATCTTTGTAATTTGCTTGTCTGATTTTATTATTTCCGCGGTAATTAATTCATGAATTTTACTCGTTTTCTGATCTGCCGGCAATTTCTTTTTATCGGCGTATCTTTCCAATAAAGGTTCAGAAATATGACTGAATGGACCATGTCCTAAATCATGTAATAAGGCTGCCAATCTTACTATTCTTACGCGATCATCATCTATTTCCAAAATTTTGGCCATATTCCCCGCAACATGCGCAACGCCCAGAGAATGTTCAAATCGAGTATGAACAGCTCCTGGATAGACTAAATAAGCACATGCAAGTTGATGTATGCCCCTTAATCGTTGGAATGATCTCGTATCAATAATTTTTATTTCTTCATCGTTCAACGAGATAAAATTGTGTATTGGATCACGTATTTGAGTAGCCATGTTGATTCAGCACAAATGATTTTTTCCGAGAATAACATATCATTTATACAAAATCAATAACATTTTACACAATATTTTTTCTCTTTGTCTAAGTCATTGTTAATCAGTAGGATGGAGAATAAATCTTTTGGATCTTATTTTCACTGTATAACCACCAGCGTCCCCCGTTTATCGCCTGATTGGACGACGAGGCCGAAGGCGATGGTGGGGGCGTCCGGCAACACCAGGGAATAGGTCCAGCCGTCCGAAGTTCGCTCGCCGAGCATGGTCAACAAATCGCCTCCAACGAAATTGACGGCGACATCTTTCGGAAGGCCCGTCCGCAGGATCGCAAGAGCATCGGGCAGGCGCTCTCGATCGACGATCGCTTCGCTGATATATTTCAATTGCGCGCTTGAGAAGAGGGCGGGATCGCGATGCAGCACCACCCACTTGGCCTTGCCGGCTTGAACGCAATTCGAATCGCGGATGGTCAAATTCACCTGCTGGATTCCCTGCGCCATCGGTTTCCGATCCACCAAGATCGGCATGCCCAGGTCGGAGTTGCCGGCGATGCGCATCGGCGGCAGATAGATATCCTGATCCTCCATGGGAGAAAGATACTGCCGGCTGCACCACCCCACCGTCGAATCGCCGCTCAAGATAAACCACCAATCTCCGCGCTCTTCCAGTTTGATAACCACGTCGCCCCGCCGCAGACGATCCAGCGATAAAGACAACTCATCGGGCGCCTCCCTCACATGCAGTCGATCGCCGTTCACCAGACAGGGAATATTTTCCATGGGGCGGACAAAACTGGGATGAATCCAGCCTTCCACGCCGTCCACGGTTTTGGCATGCAGCCAATTATCGACAAACTCGATCTCGAGCAGAACCGTCTGGCCGGGCAGAGAATCGATCACTTCGTAATCGAGGCTGGGGCCTTTTCGAAACCGAACCCCCGCTCCAATCACTTGATAGGCCTTGCCCGCCGGCATAACAACCGGAAGAAGAGGCTGCGAGAGAGAACTGAGCGTTTCGCCGGGCGCCGGGGAAATCGGCGTTGAAGACCACGGCGTCGTCAAAGGCGTCTGAATCTCCTGCGTCGCCTGTACCGGCGGGAGAGAGACGGGAGGGAACGCCGGGCCGGCCGCTTCACCGGAGCGAACGATTTCCAGGATGTCCGCGCGCTTGATGGAGACGGGAACGCCGTTCACATCGACGATGACCTCCTGGTCGGTCATCGAAACGATCGTTCCAATGATCTGATCGCCGCTTTTCAGCAGGAGCGTGTCGCCGGCGCATAGTAAGGGAAAACAGAAAATGACGGTAACGACTAAAACCCAAGGAAACCCTTTCATGGAAAATCCTCGCTTAATGCTCTATAAAAAAATACAAAAATATTCTATCTAATCATCATAACTTTCTGACGAAAAAAAACGAGTCGACATTCATCTTAAAAGACCGAAAAGGAAAAATCCTCTCATTTTATCTTAAAAAGGCCAATCCGATGATGGATCCGACAGCGTGAGTTCTGCGTCTATTGGCGAGAGAGACGAAGCCGGAAATAAAGTTTTGACGACGACGCGATCTTCTATTCTGATTTCGTTCAAAGATTTATGATAGATTGAAAACAATTTTGAATAAATCCAACGCCCGGGTGCAAGCATGGCCAATTCGATCTTTTCGCCAAAATTCAGCCAAACCGGATGGAACATTCGAATGCGGAGCTGTTTGTGGATTTTTTTCGCGGCGCTCTCCGCCGGTTCTTCCTCCTTCGGTCAAAACAGCGACGCCGCAGACTATTCCCGGCTTTTTAACAACCAAATCGGTTATTTACCCTCGGCCCCCAAAATTGCGCTGGTCTCCAGCCCGACGGGGCTGCCCTTCGAGATTATCGACGCTGAAGCCGACCGCTCTGTTTTAAAAGGGATGCTGGAATTAGCCGAGCCGGAGAATCAGGCGGGCGGCGCCGATTTGTGGCTGGCGGATTTCAGCATCGTGAAAGCGACTGGGAACTATATTCTTTCTGTGGAAGGCATTGGAAAATCGGATCCTTTTCAAATCGACGATCGGATTTATGCGCCGCTCGCAAGCCGGGCGCTCTCCGTCTTCACGCTGCATCGAAGCGGAATCGCCCTGCCGAAAATCCTTGCCGGAAACTGGGGGCGCGACGCCAGTCACATCCATGACGGCTTCCTCTTTTCCGAAGCGCCTGGAAATCCTCAAATTCATCCCGCCA
Source organism: Candidatus Omnitrophota bacterium (assembly GCA_016934335.1). Lineage (GTDB taxonomy): Bacteria > Hinthialibacterota > Hinthialibacteria > Hinthialibacterales > Hinthialibacteraceae > JAFGTC01. The sequence continues at coordinate 28,487 of JAFGTC010000311.1, forward strand.
CGGGAGGATGGTTCGACGGAAGCGATTATGGGAAATATGTCGTCAAAGGGAATTACGCCGCGGGGATGCTGCTCACTCTTTACGAATTTTTTCCCCAAGCGTTTCCTGACGGATCGCTGATGGCTCCCGAGCGGGGAAACGGCGCACCCGATTTGCTCGATGAAGTCCGCTGGCAGCTGGAATTCGTTCTTCGCATGCAGAACGACCAAGGCGCCTTTTATCACAAGGTCACATCGCTGAATCCAATTTCTCCCATCCCGCCCGAAAAAGACGAGAGCGAGCGCTTTGTTTTTCCGCCGTCGACGGCGGCGACGGCCGGCGCCTGCGCGCTGCTGGCGAAAGCGTCCCGACTGTATTCTCCTCTTGACGCGACGTTCGCCGCGGCCTGCCGGCAAAGCGCTCAGCGCGGATGGAATTTTCTCACCGCCCACGCACAAAACATCGAATTCGAAAATCCCCCCAACGTTCATACGAAAAACTATCGAGACATCGACGACGCCGACGAACGATTTTGGGCGGCTGTCGAACTGTATCTAGCGACAAACGATCCGGTCTATCAAACCGGCGCCATCGCCATCGAACGAAAACGCATCCCCCTGCTTTCCGCCGCCGGCTATTGGGGCAACGTCATGCCCCTGGCGATCGCCTCCCTCCTCAAAGCCGAGCCGGATTCGTTCGATAAGGAACTGCGCGAGGCGGCCGTCAAAGACCTTCTTTCTCTCGCCGACATTCTTGTGGAAAAAACGCGAAGCAACGGATTTCAACTCAGTCTCAGGGAAGAGGATTTTTCGTGGGGATCAAACGGCGCGCTGCTGCAGAACGCTTTTATCCTTTGTCTGGCGCATACTCATTCCCAGAAGCGCGCGTACAAGCTGGCGGCTCTCGATCAACTGCATGCAGTTTTGGGGAGAAATCCTTTGTCGATCTGCTATGTAACCGGCTTCGGCCGCCGCTCGCCGAAGCGCCCTTATCATTTCATTTCCATGACCGACAAATTCGACGATCCGGTTCCCGGCCTGCTCGTCGCCGGCCCCAATCCTACGTTGGGCGACAGCGCCGTCAAAAAAGCGTTTTCCTCCGGCGCTGCGCCGGCGACGATTTATTTGGATTCCGAAGAAAGTCTTTCGACCAACGACGCGGACCTCACGCGCAATGCGGCGCTGGCTTTCATCGCGTCCTATTTTTCGTTCGAGTAGGCGGTCACCACACTTCCGACAATTCCAGCACTTCTAAAATGCGTTCGTAATGCCCGAAGGGTGGAAAGACATAGGCCCCTTGAACCAGCGGATTTTTTTTCGATTCCCGCAGCGCTTCCGCGGCGATTTTGATTCCCTCCTGGCGCTGCTCTTCTCGGGTCGATCCCATGGCCATGCGCTTCATAATCTCGGGGGGAACCTGCATGCCCGGAACATTTTCGTTGAAAAACTCCGCATTCTTCAAACTGGACAGAGGCAAAACCCCGACGAAGAAGGGAATCGGCTTGACATGCTCGATCTTTTTGAGGAAGCGTTCAAGTATCTCCGGGTCGTAAATGGGCTGCGAAAAGACAAATTCCGCGCCCGCGTTCACTTTTTGTTCATAGCGCCTGGCTTCCAGATCCAAATCCGCGGCGCCGGGATTGCAGCCTACGCCGACGACGAAGGAGGTCTGGCCTTTCAGGGGGCGTTTAGCGAAATCCAATCCTCGATTCAACAAGGATACGTCCTGCACAAGCCCGATGGAGTCGAGATCGAAAACCGCCGTCGCATCGGGATAGATGCCCATTTTGGGCGGATCGCCGGTGATGATCATCAGATTGCGCAGCCCCAGGGCGTTGGCGCTGATCAGATCCATCTGCAAAGCCAGCAGGTTTCGGTCGCGGCAGCAGACATGAATAATGGTTTCAATGGGAACGACGCGCCGCACCAGGATCGACAAGGCGATGGGCGACATGCGGCCGCTGGCGCGCGGCCCGTCGGCGATATTGATGGCGTCGATGCCATGTTCATAGAGAAATTTGGCGCCTTGCACCGACTTGCTCGCGTCGATCCCTTTGGGCGGATCCAGTTCCACCGATACGACAAAATTTTTTTTGAGCGAACGACCGAACGGAGAACGCCCTTCGACGGGAATCGGCTTCATCGCCTCATCGCCGTATTCTTCTTCCTTCGGCGCGGAAAGAACTTCAACGACATTGCGCGGCTGAACCGAGCGCAGGAAGGAAGACATTTCGCGGATCATGCGCGGCGTAATGCCGGCGTCGCCGCCGACGATCGACGCTCCTTTTTGGACGTAGCGCCGCGTATATTCGGCCAGATATTCGGGAGACGCGAAAAAGACGGTGCGGCCGTCGATGCGCTCTGCGGCGCCCGCGTCCGGCATCATCGAAATGAAAAGATCGTCTTCGGCTGTTTCTTTCAAGAGCGGAAGACACTCGAGAAGATCTTTCGGTCCACCGCCGTTCACGCCGGCGATTTTGACTCCCCACGATTTCACAACTTCTAAAAAGGAAATCGGCAGCATCACCTTATCGACGGCCAGCGCCTCGTACGCGATGCTCGGCATGATCGGCGCCGGCGGCGACAACGAAGCGACCGCTTCATAAACCGTCTGCAGTCGCTCGATCGTGGGGAACGAATCCAAGATCAAGAGATCGACGCCTTCATCCAACAAAATGCGCGCCTGCTCGATATACACGTCCAGCGCTTCGGCTCTTTCTTTGGGAAGGCGCTTCATGGGAATCGGGCCGATCACGCCGGCTGTATATCCAGAGCCGCCTGCCGCCTGCTTGGTCAGGCGAACGCCGGCGCGGTTGATCTCTTCCAACTTGTCCAAAAAACCGTGCGCCGCCAGCTGAATTCGATTGGCGCCGAACGTATTGGTTCTTAGAATCTCCGATCCAGCGGCTGCATACGCCTGATGGATTTCCTGGATTGTTTTTGCATTCGAGAGGTTTAATTCATCGTAGCAGCGGTTCACGAAAAAACCTCTCGAATAGAGTTCCATGGCCATGCCGCCGTCCGCCAACAAGACTCTCTCTTTCATTGCATCCAAAATAGATTTCTTCATCATGACTTCTAGAACATCTTCTTTCTATATACTTTCTTGCGTTAGCATTCGATTTGGCGTTCTTATCTTTCAAAAGACAAATCCCATAAATGATAACTGTGTATATTTTAAACGGAACCGATAAAAGTAAGGCCTGAATTTTACACCGGGGATCCGATTGTGATATATTTTCAAAAGAGAGGGAGCTGATCATGAAAATGTTTTGGATTCTTTTCTTCGCCGCCATGGTTCACACGGGAAGCGTCTGCGCTCAAATCAACCCGGTTCCTTTTATTCCAAAAACCGAGTTACCGAAGCGGGTGGATAGGCGGATCGAGAGCATAACCGGCAACGACGGAATCGCTTCCTACCGGTTTATGTTCCATCAATTGGGATACGGCAGAATGATCGATCGTTATCAGGAAAAATACGATCGCTACTTAAACCAAGGCTATCGCGCCATGAGCGAGGTCAATCCTTTTCTGCCTCTCTCGTTCTATTATTATAACTATCGCCCATCGATGGATTATTGCGTGGACATCCTGCTCGAACCGCTGCAAAACCGGCGGCAGTTAAATCAGACGCTTTTTGAGACGCCTCTCAATCCCGCGCAAATCCGCGTGCCGCCCCTTGTTTTACCCGAGGCGCCGCCGTCCGATCTTGAAAATCAAGATGAATACGACGAGGCTTTAGAAATCCTTCCCAAGGCGCCTTCCGTAACGGAGCCGCCCGCGCGGCCCGCGATGGACGCTTCCTCCCCGGGAATGCTTCAGCCTCCTGAAACAAACAATCCTGAACCCGCCGATGCGCCGGATGAATTGGAATCGCCCCTCGCCGCGCTGTCTTTCATCGCTCTGCAGGAAGCGGGCGAGCCAAAGCCCCGCTCCCCTCTTCAACTGCTTTATGACGAAGGATTATTGTCATACGCGCATCGAAATTATCCCAAAGCGCGAAAAACCTTCGAGAAGATCGTCGCTTTGGCGCCCGATTCACCGCACACGCTCTTCATTCAAGGACTTACGCTCTTTTATTCCGGCGATTATCACAAATCGCTGCAGGCCATTCAACGAAGTTACGCGATCGCCGACGCCCAGGGCGCTCCCTACGCCGCACTCTGGCAAATTCCCATCAACGCCGGCGATTTTCAGTACCATTATAAAAAACTGGCCCGGCGCGTCGAACGCAGTCCGGACGATCAGGATGCATCGGCTCTTCTGTTTTTACTGACGCAGGCCGGCCTCGACCTGTTTTGATTTTCACGAGCCATGAAGGTGACAACGCCAAATCCAAACATTTTCTGTTTTTTCCCCTAATAAATGATACAATTTAGGAGGGAGGATTCTCATGGCTTCGATGTTCAAATGTTTCACACTATTGTTCGCGTTTGTTTTCATGGCGGGCGTCGTTTTGGCTCAGGAAGAAACATCCGAGGAAAAGAAGCCTCCAAAACGGAAATCGTATACGGAGAAATATAAGGATTTTTACAACAACTATAGAGAGAGTTACAAGGAACTCTACAAGCCGGGAAATTACACCAAAAAATATCGAGAATTACACAACACGGGAGGCCGCGGCGGCTTTGGATTCAGAAACAAAGACGGAGACGGGGATTTTCAATCCATCGAAGACCATATGTATTCGCAAGGGAAAAAAAGAAACAACCTCCCCGTTTCTCCCCCATCGGCCGCTCCTGAACCGGCGCCGCCGAGGATCTATTTTCAAAGACCTATCGTTCCATGGAATCCGTTTTACATCCCCCCCAACATGCCGCCGCCGCACCTGGTCAACCCGGCGCCTGAAGAAGCGGACGCGCAGTCTGAAGCGGAGTCTCTCCCCCCTACTCAAAAAACGCAGGAGCGCCCCGAATCCACGGCCGATCAGACCGTACAGGCGGCGTCCGAAACGGCGCCGGGCGTAATGGACCAAGAAACTCCGGCGCTTGATGACGATCAAACAACCGCCGAAAACGCTTCGCCGCCCTCTGTGCCAGCGCCCGCCGCCCCCGCGCTTCGCTCTCCCGCGCAAATCATGTTCGATAGAGGAGTCCAATCTTTTGCGAGGCGCCAATACCTGCAAGCCGAAAGGATGTTTTCCAATCTGGTCGAATTTTCACCCGGCTCCGTATACGCGCAGTTCGCTTATGGTTTGGCGAAATTTTTCTCGATGGATTACATAAAATCGCTGGACGCGTTCCGAACCAGTCTCAACCTGTCGCAGCAAAAACGCGTTCCCGCGCCCAACCTGCGCCAGATGCGCATCAACGCCTATGACTTTCGCTATCACTACCGAAAACTCGCTCGATATGTGGAGCAGAATCCCAAAGATCATAAAGCCTCTACGCTCCTGCTCATGCTGGCCAATATCGTCGAATCGACGCCCTCGCCCGGCGCCTCCGAATAGGCGCGGAGGCTCGACTATGATACACTTTCCTTCGTCGAACGAAAAATCCCTTTCGCGCAATAGGAAAAGACGGTGAAGGGCATGAGCCAAATTATCGATCGAAGAACGTTTATTCAAAGCAGCGTAGGATTTGCCGGATTCGCCGCCATCCAACCGACAGCGATTCCGCAGCGCGCCGTTCGCGTATCCGTGTTGGGGCTGGGCGCCGGCAGTTTGCACCGGATGAGCGATACCGATTCCATTGAGCTGCTCCAAACCGCCTTCCTGAACGGCGTCACATTGTTCGACGCGGCCGCCGCCTATGGCGACGGCGTCGTGGAAACGCAGATCGGCAAGGCGCTGCATGGCGTCCGCGACCGGATTTTTCTCTCCTCCAAAACCCTCCGCCGCGACAAACAAAACGCCTTGCAGGATCTGCGCGCCTCTCTCGAGCGACTGCAGACCGGTGCGCTGGATCTGTGGATGATTCACGATCTGCGCACCGAAGACGAATGGCGCCGAATCGCTCAACCCGGCGGCGCCCTGCAAGCCCTCCAGGAAGCCAAACAAAGCGGGTGGGCGCGCTATGTCGGCTTATCCGCCAACCGCAATCCGGATCTGGTCCTTCAGGCGATGCAGACGTTTCCCTTCGATTTCATCATGACGCCCGTCGACGCCGACTTTGCATCAAAAGTTATTCCCTGCGCGCATCGAAGCCAGATCGGGGTGTTGGCGATTCGCGTCCTGGGCCTTCCCAAGAAAAAACAGCGCACGGATGGCGATGTGCGCCGGTCCATCCAATCGGCCCTTTCCCTGCCGATCGCCAGCGCCGTCGTGGGCTGCGAAAACCTCAAACATCTGCAAGAAAACCTGAGAGCCGTCCTCTGAAATATAGGTAGATAAAGAACGTCCGGACAGTCCATGCAATAACAAGCCTTCTTACTATATAATTCAAAATCCTCCCAAAATAATGCATTTCGCAGATCGTTATTAGCAGAAAATTCTTAAATATACGCAAGTTTATAGATTTGGTAATATTTAAATATTTATTTTTTTGAAAATTTTTGTTGACATTTGTTTTTCCCCGTGATATGCTTCATTTTTGTAAGACCAGATTCATCATGACAGGGGGATTTCGGCCTATGAAACGCAAACTTTACCACAGATAGTCGTCGACACGGGATGCAGTAACTGCATGTTGATGGAGCGAACGGGCGCATTAGAAGATTGCGCTTCGTTGCGAACTCATTATACCGACTTTCTTGCATAAAATAAAAGTGTGGATTTTTTTGCATAGATTTTCCGACGTTTGATATATTTTTTTAGTCGCTGGATTAAAAAGGAAAATACAACGAAGGGGATATAAAACGATGAGAACTATGCACGCAATCTCCTCTTTAATGGAATACAGAATGATAGTTATTTCATTATCTTCTCGCAGACAGAATTGGATATTCATTCTTATCCTTGTTCCATTGTTACATCTATGTTGTGATCATTCCTCTTCTTCATTAGAGGTTATTCCGCCCGCATTGGTTTTAAAAGACGTGGAGGTCGGATCCTCCACAGAATCCTATTTTATAATCAGGAATAGTGGTCAGGATCCCATTCGTTCCTTGTCGGCGGATGCGGATTGCAATTGCAGCATTCCCTCGCCGCTGCCGGCCCAATTAAATGGACATGCCTCCGCGGAATTTTCCATTCGTTTTGTTGCTCCCTACCAACCCAGATCGTTTAAACATATTGTGCGGGTACAATCGGAGAATGGGCGGCAAGCGATATCCATTATTGGAAATGCGACCAAGACCGTCGAAACGTCGCCTCGCTTTTTAGCCGTCGCCATTTCTCCCGGTGTCAATACCTTCAACCGCGCATTCGAAATCCGAACGCTGAACAATAAGAACATCACAGCATCCGAAGTGAAAATATCGCTATCCGATAAGAAAAACGCGATAGAGAAGCCAGAAAAAACAATCCCGGGCATAAACCTGACTTTATTCTCTCTACCCGACAATAAAAATATTCTTCAAGGTTTTTTCCAAGTGTCCAGATATGAATTGAATCGTGAAATGCCCCTGCAAGGGGAAATCGCCATCCGTTTAAGCGTGGAAGATGGCTCCCACCGCGATGTGCGCATCCAGTTTCTAATATCTGAAAACCCGGATGCGGTTGTTCAACCTTCCATTCTCAATTGCCGATATAACACTGCGTCTCACCGCTATGAAGTAGATCCGTTTCGAATCTTTTCCACGAAACCGGTAAACATCAAGGAAATTTCCATCCACGCATCTCAAGAAAAAGTCAGTTTCGAAAAATACTCTCATGCCTTTCCTGGATTGAATTACTTTGAAAACATGATTCGGGCCTCCATAACCAGCGACTCGAGTGCATTGAATTTGAAATATACCACACTGCTTATCATGACAGACAGCCTTGGCGACCTCAAAGTACCGATCATTTTTGTTGAAACGAAACCGGTTGAAAAAGAAAATTCAGTGGGAAAATAACCGCTGGATCATACCATATTCTTCATCAAAAGGAGTAGAGATCATGAACAGGCAAGCAGTAAAAAGATTCATGGCGCCGGTTTGGATTGTGACAATGCTTTTTGCGGCGCAAATTGGTGGGGCCGAGATTAACAAGGTGGTTTTTCAGGTTCATTCTGAAAGTCTACCGGGGAATCCTCATTTTCAGTGGTTTAGTCAGATGCAAAAGGAAAAAGCGGAAATCAGCGAAGATGATGAATCTTATGCGGAGCATTCCACTATGGCTGCGAACGCGGCCATCGCGGCCGCCAATGGATATGGATATGATGCGGAGCATACCTTGACGGCTGATTACTCTGAGGATAAGGGCATCACGCGTTTTGCGGTTGAAGGAGTAGTGCCAATGCTCTTTATCGACAAAGACAAGGCGTCCGTTCCCGTCGAAATGCTCTATAAATACTGCAAGAGCATCTTCGACGGAGATGATTTTTATACATATCAAAAGGATCTAGCGACGGATCATATTGATATCGAGTTTAAAATTACGGACATAAACCTTGATGATGCTATTCATCTTGCAGGATTAATATTGGGCACTAATTATGTTTCCGATCTGAATAAGTTGTTATGTGAATATCGAGTCAAGATTAGAGACCTAACGCCTATTCGAAGCGTTGAAGACGCCTTCGTGGAATATTCATTGAATCAGGCCTATCCGATCATTTCCAGCCCATTCAGAATGCAGATTGCATCCGATGGAAAATGGATCAAATTGATCTCCGAATCAATAGAATATCCTTCTTCTTTAACCCATTGGCGCTTTCGTGAAGCGGGAAATTTCTTCCCCTCGGATCTGGAAATTCTTTTAGAAGATACGCTTCACTACAATTTCACAGTAAAATCCTTTGAAAAAGGTGATGAAAACGCTCTAAAAGTTCCGGATAACGTTAAAAGAACCTCGCCGGCGCGCAAACGCGATGAAATTCCACACTGAAATACTTACATATAATTCAATAACTGAAGATTATTCGTAACAGGTCACGCTCCTGAAGTACAAAGAATCAAAGAAAATTAAAGATAGTGTAATTTCCCCCTTTACAAATCCCTTCAATCCA
>JAFGTC010000312.1 GCA_016934335.1 Candidatus Omnitrophota bacterium
CGTCTATTTCGGGGTGGCGTGTTATATCGGGTACATCGTTTTTACATCCTACATGCATTATTTTTCTATGATTGCGGGATCGATTTAACGCCTCATTCTTATTCCTCGGAACTATCATATATTTAAAATATAATAATATACGATAAAGGACTGATATTTGCTATTTAAATGGGATAAAACGAGATTAAAACAAAAATGATTGGATGGAATGCGCCATTCAGGCGCAGTTATGGATAGGATATGGCCATAATGGCAGATAAACGCGATTATTATGAAATCTTGGGCGTAGGCCGAAATGCGTCTCCGGATGAAATTAAAAAGGCCTATCGAAAGTTGGCGCTCAAGTATCATCCCGATCGAAATCAAGGCGATAAGGCGGCGGAAGACAAGTTTAAAGAAGCCACCGAAGCCTACGAAATTCTTTCCGACGCGGAAAAGCGAAGAAATTACGATCAATACGGCCATGCGGGCGTTGGAGCGGGGGGATTTGGAAACGGCGGATTCGGCGGCGCGGCGTTTCGCGATTTTCAGGACATTTTTGGCGGATTCGGCGATATTTTTGATGAGATTTTCAGCGGAGGGAGATCCGGACGCCGATCTCAAACGCGCGTAAGCCGCGGCGATGACTTGCGTTATGATCTTCATATCACGCTCGAAGAAGCGTATCGGGGGCTTGAAAAGCCGATTGAAGTCCCCAAGCAGGTTGCATGCGACGCCTGCACCGGCAGCGGCTGCGCTCCGGGTCACAAGCCGTCGGTATGTCCACAATGCAACGGATCGGGCCAGATCCGGCTGTCGCAGGGATTTTTCAGCATCTCGCGCACCTGCAACCGCTGCAACGGATCGGGGCAGATCATCAAGAATCCTTGCGTGAAATGTCATGGCAGCGGCCGAACCATGAGCCGCCGGCGCGTCAATGTGAAGGTTCCCGCCGGTTCGATGACGGGGCTGAAGTTGAAGATTCCCGGCGAAGGCGAAGCGGGATTGAACGGCGGCCCTTCCGGAGATCTTTATATCGTTTTGATGGTGCAGGATCATCCCTTGTTCCAGCGGGACGGGGACGACTTGATCTGCGAGATGCCCATATCCTTCCCACAGGCGGCGCTTGGTTCGGAGATGAAAGTGCCGACGTTGGACGGCAAGGTTACCATGAAGATCCCGGCTGGCGCCCAGACCGGCCAGTTGTTCCGTTTGGCGGGAAAAGGGATGCCCAGTCTTCGGGGATACGGGCAGGGAGATCAGCTGGTGCGGGTGGTTGTGGAGACGCCCAAGAGACTCACGGCGCGCCAGAGAGAGTTGTTGGAGGAATTCGCCAAGATCAGCGGCGAGGAGACCAATCCCCAATCTCATTCGTTTTTTGATAAAGTGAAGCAGGTTTTCGGCGGGTAATGTACTAGAATATAGAAGGATGTTTCAATAAGGGAGATGATTTGATGAAAAGCGCTTACGAATTGGCTATGGAGCGATTGGAGAAAGATAAGCCTTCCGGCCCCCCGCTGACGGATGAGCAGAGGCAGGCCATCGCCGACATCAACGAGAAATATGAGGCCAAGATCGCACAGGCCAGAATCATGGCCGATCAGCAAAAGGCTTCCGCGCAGGGCGACTACCAGGCGATGCAGGAGATTCAAGCCAATCTTCAGGTGGAATTGCAAAAACTGGAAGAAGAGCGGGAATCGAAAAAGCAGGCCGTGCGCGACGAAAAGAAATAGAATAAATCCAGGAAATCCACAAAACATAAAAAATAAAAGTAAGAAATTTCCTCGCCGTTTCCCGGTTCGGCTGTTGAAGGCGCGCGGCGCTTATTGATCGTCTTGCACTCTCCGTTCGATTTCGGCTAGTTCTTCCAACGTATTGAATCCCATGACGTCGTAATCGTCGGGCATGCGGGCGGCGGTAACATGGTAGAGATCGGCGTGATGATTGCTGGTTAAATCATACACGGCGTCAGTGAGGTACAGTTCGCCCTGGGCATTATTGGAGCGCAGGCGCTCCGCCGCTTCGTAGAAAGCTTGCGCTTTGAAGATATAGACGGAGATGTTGACCTGGTCGCAGCGTTGTTCCACCTCGGCGGGGCTCAGGCGAAGGGCGTCGGAAATTTCGAAGATCAAATTGGATTTGTCGAGGGGCAGGCGGGCGTTTTGTTTGGAGAGCGCGCCATCGCCGCTCAGAGCGTCCCAGAAGCCGGGATTCAGGATTTTGCGCAGTTTCTGGGGGCGATTCCAGCAATGCAGGGCGTACCGGCGGAACTCTTCGCCGGGAACGGGATCGGCGGGCCAGGCGTAGAAATCGGAAATCAATTGTCTTTGCACCACATCGGGGCGTTCGATGACGGCGCGGACGCGGTCGTTTTCGTCGATGACGATGCGGCCCGAATCCGGCCAGGCTTTTTTGGAGGCGCTGGCCAAGATCAGATCCGACTGCGCCAGCGCGGTATTGAACATCAGTTCCTGCAGCCCCCGGCGGGTAATGAACTTGTCGCCCATGGTGACCAGGACGCTCCCTTCGAAATGGCAATAGTTCAGGTAGCGGGCCGCCAGGCGGGCGGCGTGGCCGGTTCCCAGTTGTTCTTCCTGGAACAGAAAAGTGATATGGGGATCTCCGGTCCCCAGGCATTGGATCACTTCTTTATAGCCGACGCCCACGATGACGATAAAATGTTCGATGCCGAAGTTCCGGTAAGCGTCCATGGCCCATAAGAGGGCGGGGCGGCCGTGAATGGGGCAGAGGCATTTTTGGGTGACGTCCGCCCCCATGCGGGAACCGCGCCCGCCGGCCAGGATGACCGCGACGGGGTTCTCGGGGCGCGGGGGAATCGGGCGTTTGGGCAAGGCGGCCATGACATGCAGCATCTCTTCGACGCCGGCCGGCTCTTCGGGGAGCGAATCGCAGGATGCGTTTTGAAGATCGCATGACAACGTTTCGAGCGTCTGCAATCGATTCTCCTGCTGCAGCCATTCGCGGTATAGGGTAGACAATAATTCCATGGATGATTCCTGATTATGATGGATCGCGATTTAAGCCAATCAATCCGATCACAGCGTCATTGTATTCCGATGGGCGCTTTCGCGCATCTCATCCTCTCCTAAAGTAATAGCACTATACTCATTTGCGATAGTCTTGAAAACCCGCATGGAGTTATGGAGAGGAGCGCAGGGCGGAATGAATGGAGGGGGAGCGGGGGGGATGCTTTGTTTTTTGGGATTTTATCTACTCTGGAAAAAGAATTTTTGTTTGCCGTTTAAAATTCCAGTATTTTTGGTTGACAAATTGGTATTATTTTTGATATTCTGTCAACTGGATTGGAAAGAGAGTATAGAATTATGAACGTCGGAGATAGGCTAAAACAAATTCGGCTGGCGCGAGGATTTTCTCTTGAAGATCTGGCCGCTGAAATGGGAGGCGTTGTAACAAAGCAGTCTCTTTCGAAGTATGAGAAGGGGAAATCGGAGCCGTCTCTGCGAGTCTTGAATGTAATGGCCTCAACGCTTGGAGTGAAATCCGCTTATTTTTACGAAATCCCTTCGTTTTCCGTAAAATTTCACGGTTTTCACGCAAAGGCCGCTTTACGCGTCCGAGAACAGGAGAAAGTACAGAATCGAATCAAACAACTTCTGGAAGATCGGATCAAACTGCAGCGATTTTCCAAGGAAGAACAGATTTCAGATTTTCCCATACATGCCTTTTCGTCGCGTAATCTTCAAGCGATTGAAAGAGCGGCTTTGGCCATTCGGGAAAAATGGCGCCTGGGGCTTGCTCCTGTTTCCAGCGTGGTGGAAACATTGGAAGAGAATCGAATTCATGTTCTGGAACTCGAGGAAGGGGATCGATTCGACGGTCAATCCGCCACTGTTGAAGAAGACAATCAAACCGTTGCAGTCGCCGTCATTGCTCGAAAAGTGGAGGCCGGCGAGAGGCAAAGGCTGACCCTTTTACATGAACTCGGTCATGTTGTATTGAAGCCGTTGAAAGGGGATGCAAAAGACGTGAAAAAAGCCAATGAAAAAGCGGCATACCGGTTTGCGTCTTCGTTCCTTGCGCCTAAAGAAGAATTGATAAGCCTTGTGGGGGAGCGCCGCCGCTTCTTCGATGTTGAAGAACTGATTCTATTGAAGAAACGCTTTGGACTTAGCATCCAGGCTCTTCTATACCGTATGATGGATTTAGGAATTATCTCCGGTCGCCAGCACCGTCAATGGTATATATTCATGACTAAACAAGGGTGGAAGGTGAAGGAGCCGGAAGAGATGAAGCGTGAAGAGCCGCAATGGCTGCGAAGAACTGTTCTTAAAGGTTATGCGGAAGGATGGATCAGCCAATCTGAAGCGGAGCGCTTTTTGGGGGCGCCGGTGAATTTGGGGGAACATCTTTCTTTGCGCGAGCGTCGGGCTTTTATGAAAATTCCGATGGAACAACGGCGGAAAATTCTTGAAAAGCAGGCGCAGGAATTAATCGAGCATTACAACGAGGATGACGACTGGAAGGAAACTCATGCCGCCGATTTCATCGACTACTAAGGCGTCTCCTGTGCGCGGTGAAATATGGGATGTCGATTTAGACCCGACAAAAGGGGCGGAAATCAAGAAAGTTCGTCCTGTTGTCGTAGTCAGTTCGGATGCGCTTCGGAGCCTCCCTTTAAGGCTGGTCGCTCCGATTACAGGCTGGCGCGATCAATTCAAGGGAAAATTTTCGCATGTTTTGTTGAAATCTCAGGAAAGAAACGGACTCCATAAAGACAGCGCCGTGGACGCGCTTCAACTGCGAGGCGTAGCGCTTGAACGTTTTAAGAAAAAACGAGGATCTGTTTCCGCTGACGAAATGGAAGAGATCGCATGCGCAATCGCCGCCGTTATAGAATATTGTTGATTTTCTGCTTTTTCTTTCATCCTCTCGTTTTGATTCCCTCGCGGAGGGCGTGATAGAGGAAGACGAGGTTGCCGATCAAGTATCGCTTCCACATTCTGCCTGGCTCCATAAGCAGGCGATGAAGCCATTCCAGCCCGGTTCTTCGCATCCAGAGGGGAGCGCGGGGAATGGCGCCCGAATAGAAATTGAACAACCCTCCCACGCCCATCGCCAAAGTCGCGCCGGTTTGGGTGAAATGGCGGGCCAGCCATTTTTCCTGGCGGGGAACGCCCATGGCGATGAGGAGCAGATCGGTCTGGGCGTCGGTGATTTGGCGGGCGACGGCGCCGTTTTCCTCGGGAGGAATGAAGCCGTGATGCGCGCCGCAGAAAATCAAGTCGGGGTGGTTCTGGAGCGCCTGGCGCTGCATTTCTTCGGCGACGCCGGGATCGCCGCCCAAGAGAAAGATGCGCCGTCCCGATCCATCCAGCGCGTCGAGCAGCGGGGGATAGAGATCGGTTCCATTGACGTTGTCGAGCAGGGTGAGTCCGTGCATGCGGGCGGCCAGTTTCATCCCGATCCCGTCGGCAAAAATGTAGTCGGTCGATTGGAGAATCTGGCGATACTCCGGATCGCGCCGGGAAACATTGATGCAGTGCGCATTGACGAAATGCATGAGCGCCGGGCGTTCGCCGGAAAGAATATCCATGATCAAGCGGACGGCTTCCTGCAAGGTGCAGTTTGTAACGGGGATGTCGAAAAGCGTTATGGTTTCCATCGGTTTCATCGCATCCTGGAAATTTGGATGACAAAAGTATCTTCTGAATTATTTGACGGCATTATAGCAAAATCGTCTTCCGCAAGGCGTCGAAAAAAGCGGGGAGGATGGAAGCTGGGCGATAGGCTTCGACGGATCGGGCGCAGGCTTCGCGGCGATAGCGATGAGGCGAGGCGATCACATCCGACAGGGCTTGGGCCAGAGATTCGGGATCGGGAGCGGAGGCGATGCGGCCGTTGATTCCTTCCTGCAGGATGGGGCGAATTTCGCCGGCGTCCGTGGAGGCGGTCGGCAGGCCGCAGGCGAGGGCTTCGAGTGCGGCGATGGGCATGCCTTCAAATCGGGAGGACATCAAAAAGGCGTCGGATGCGCGCATGGCGTCGGCCAGGTCGTGAGGCGGAAGCGGCCCTAAGAAATGTACTCTGCCGGAAATCTGCAGAGACTGGATCATGGCCTCCATTTGGGGCTGGAGGCTTCCGCCGCCGGCCAGCAGCAGATGGACGCCGGGATGGCGGGCGGAGAGCGCGGCAAAAGTTCGCAGCGCCAACAGGGGATTTTTCTGCTCTTCCCAGCGTCCGGCGAAGAGAACGAATCGGGCGTCGCCTGCCAGTTGAAAGCGGTCGATGAATCGCCGGCGGAGTGGATCGGTTTGCGATGGATCGGAAAGCGTGAAGACATCGTCGCGGTAATAGGTGGGCAGAAACGAGACGGCGTGCGCTTTGGACGGGTAATGTTCCTGAAAATAGGAGACGCCTTCGCGGCTGACGACAAACAGGCGATGGGATTTGCGGACGGCTCTCGATTCCATGCGGCGATAGAGCCGGGGGGCGCAGCGCCAGCGCACTTCGGAGCGGGGGCCGGTCATCTCGCGGGGGTCGCCGTGAACGCAGAGAGCGTTGATTTTGGACGGGATGTTCGTGAAAGCCGGCGGTTCAATGCGGTGATAGACAACAGCGGCCTGATCGAAGCGAAATCGCTTTAGCCGGAGGCGCAGGGGAAAGCGCAGAAACAAGGGAATCCAAGTGCGGCGATTGGGCTGCTCTACAGCAAAGAGTGGATAGAAGTGCAGCGGTCTGCCGCGGAAATCGAGCAGCTGCCATTGTCCCGGCGGGCGGGCGGCGGGATTTTCGGTGACGCCGACCAGAGACAAATCGAAGTCGTCGGGGGCGTGCTGCAGCATGGAGCGAACCACAGTCTCGATGCCGCCGATTTTGCTTCCCCATGGATCGAAGGGATGAATGGTGACGAGAGGCGTAGACATAGTTTTCAATCAATCAAAACGAATCGCGTTGGATCATGCCGGCGCGTCCGGCGCAGCATTGCGCCGGTTTACCGCTGCGTTTGGCTCTTCACAGTGGCCGCCGGTTGGGTGCGCCGCCGCGGGCCATCCCAAAGCGGCGGCGAATACCGCCCAGAGGCAGTATTGATAAGCCGTAGCGATGATGAGATTGTCGTTGGCGCTTCCCGCCAGCCAGGCGGCGTAGAGAGCGGCGGCGATCCAGATGAATCCGCGCACGGGCGGCGCGTTGGCCTGCCTGTACGCGCGCATGAGCAAAAGTCCGATGCCCGCCAGCCAGATCAAATAGAAAAAGAGTCCGATAACGCCGGCGTCGATCAAGAAGCGGATGTAGTCGTTGTGGGGCTCCTGGCCGGGGCCGGTTCCCTGATAGGCGCGGTTGGGGTTGACGATGGGCGAACTGTCCAGTCCGTAGCCCGCCCAGGGGCTTTTCTTCCAGGTGCGGATGAGGAAGCGCCAGTTGAGCAGACGCCAGACCATCGAAGAGGTTTCGCGGCCGGTGCGTTCGATCTCGTCGAGGTTATCCCACTGAGTGATAGTGCGGATGCGCTGCCGGCCGGTAGGCGTCGCGACGAATACAAGGGCAAATAGGATTAAAGAACTTAGGATGGTCAGACGCAGCCGGCGGCTTTCGCCTATGGCGATCATCAAGATCAAGACGCCGAGCATGCCCGCGCCGGTGAAACTGAAGGTGGAGATCAACAATCCCAGCGAAAGAAGCAGCAATAAAATCCACCCCGTGCGGCGTTCGCTCCAACGGCATTTCCAATAGGCCAGCCCGATCATCATGACGAGATAGAAAGAGAAAGGATTGGGGTGGGGGAAGGTGGATTGGATGCGATGCGCTTTTTGCACCAGCATGCCTTCGTGGAATGCGATCTGGTAGAGAGCGGTCAACGCAGGGACGATCAATGAGAGAAACAGAGCGGCGAGAATGCGGTTGGCGTTTCCGCGGGCGGATAGATTGAGCAGGATGACGAACAAGGGGAGCAGCGAGAACAGGCGCACCCACTCGCGCAGGGAAGCCAGACGCGAGGCGCCGTGCAGGTACACGGGAACGACGGCCCAGGGGATGAGGAGAATCAGCCAGGCGCCGAAGAGCAGAACGGCGGGATGGCGCAGAGCGGCGGCTCGTTCTCCGGGCGCCGATAGAAGAAGCCATGCGAATCCGAGCGCAAGCATCAACAGACTGGCGACGCCGGCGGGATTGAGGGAAAGCGGCCCGGCGGAGCCGAAGGTTATTGCCGGCCAGCCGCCCATGGCATCCAGCGAAGGGCGGACGGCGATGACGGTTAAAACAAGAATTTCGATCCAGGTCAGGATTCGATTTTTCATGATAGCGCTTCGAGTATCGTCCTCGCGACGTTTTCGGTGATGGTGATGGGATTGCCGGACATGCTGTTGCCCATCGACATTTTGATCAGCAGCGGGTGTTCGTCTTTGGGGATGTTGAATTCGCGCAGGTCGGCGGGAATGCCGAATTCGCGGTTCAGATCGTACAAGTATTGAATCAGCAGGTCGGCGCAGTCTCCCTTGGGCAGGGAGGCGTCGCCGGTCAAAAGGCGTCCGATGCGCGCCAGTTTATCCAATTGAGCGCATCGGTTGAATTTAACAGCGTGGGGCAGCAGGACGGCGCAGACCTTTCCGTGCGGCGCGTCGTAGAGCGCTCCCAGGCCGGAAGCGAAGCCGTGCGCCATGCCGAGCCCCGCGTTGGCCAGGCAGAGGCCGCTCAAGGAGCTGGCGAGCAGCATGTTTTCGCGATGCTCGACGGCCGATCCGTCTTTGTACACTTCGCGGATGGAGAACAGCGCCCGTTCGAGGCCGTAGAGCGCCAGGGCGTCGGTGAGGGGCGTCGCCCGGCGGGAGATGTAGGATTCGATCAGTTGGGTGATGGCGTCCATGCCGCTGTAGGCCGTCTGCTGCGGGGGAAGCGAGAGCGAGAGCTGCGCATCGAGAATGGCGACGGTCGGGTATAAGTGGGGGCTGCGGAAACTTTTTTTGAAGCGCCCCTGCTGCGATCGGATCACCGCATTGCGCGTCATTTCCGCGCCCGCCCCGGCTGTCGAGGGCAGTGCGATATGGGGGAGAGCCGGCCTGGTGATTTGCAGCCCTTTGCCGACGCCTTCCAGATAATCCTGAATGGCCCCGCCGTTGGACGCCAGACCGGCGGCCGCCTTGGCGAGATCGATGACGGCCCCGCCGCCCAGAGACAGGACCAGATCGCAGCGCGCGCCGGCGGCTTGGCGCGCGGCGTCGTCGGCCGTCTCGACGGTAGGTTCGCCCGGGGGCTTGATATATTCGACGCAGGAGATTTTTTTGGCGGCCAGGGAATCCAGGACGGGCTTCGCCGCGCCGTTTTCCGATAAGGAGCGGCTCATGACGACAAACGCCTTTTGACCCAGAGAAGCGGCGAAATCGCCTGCGCGCGCCGATTCGCCTCGTCCGACTACGATTTGCGTCGGCGTGTAAAATTGAAAATTCATATTCACCTCGAGGGCAGGTTTCTGTATAGCCATAGCCTATACGGAAGATCGTATGAGAAGAAGATGCGGATAGAAAAATGTAAAAGCTGGATCGATCAGCAGATGCGGGGAAGCTGCTCGCCGCTGAGCCGGTCGACGATGCGGACGGCGCCGATGCGGCTTGTCAGGAGGACGGGCGCGGTGGATTTGGGTTTGACTTCGCCGATGAGAGCCGCGCCCTGACTCATGGGATGCCTGGACATAATTTCCAAAGCGCGGCCGGCGTCTTTCGGCGAAACCACGGCGGCCATGCGCCCTTCGTTGGCCACGTACAAGGGATCGAAGCCGAGCAGTTCGCAGGCGCCGCGCACGTC
>JAFGTC010000037.1 GCA_016934335.1 Candidatus Omnitrophota bacterium
CGAGATTGAATAGCAAAGGCGTCTCAGGAGTCGTCCATTTCAATTTCCAGCGATCCGCATAGAAATCGTCATAATTATTTTCTTGATAACTGAAATGAATCTTCCATTTTCCTTTACGCATAGCGCGAAGATGTTCGCCGCGATAGAAATAGATCGTCCGTTCCGGCCCGTTTCCACCTTGAAGAACGGGCAGTAAATCGACGCCGTCAATCGGCCGGTCATCGGGAATTGAACCACCGGTCAGGTTCATGATAGTGGGGAAGAAATCGAGGGTGGAGCCTATTTCCATGGAGACCGTCCCGGCTGGAATGACGCCAGGCCAGCGAGCGACGAAAGGTTCGCGCATGCCGCCTTCCCAAGTGTCTCCTTTAGCGCCGCGCAGCAGCCCCGCCGTCCCGCCTTTCTGGTATTGAGTCATCCAGGGGCCGTTGTCGCTAGTGAACATAACCAGCGTATTTTCACTCAGGCCCAGACGATCGAGCGTCGCATTGATTTGTCCGACGCTCCAATCGATTTCTTCGATGACATCGCCGAATAATCCACGCCGAGACGTGTCGAGAAATTTCTCCGATGCGAAAAGCGGGATATGCGGCATCGTGTAAGGAACATAGAGGAAGAAGGGATTCTTTTGATTTTGTTCAATGAAATTGACCGCTTCTTCCGTATATCGTTTGGTTAAGGTCGTCTGATCGGTGGGGTGTTCGATCCGTTCGTCGTTGCGCCAGATGTCGGGATTGTACATATCGTTGCTGTAGAGCAGACCGTAATAATAATCGAAGCCTTGGCGAAGCGGGCGGTATTCGTGCGTGCTGCCCAGGTGCCATTTTCCAATGCAAGCCGATTTGTATCCTAATGGCTTGAGGGCTTCGGCGATGGTGATTTCGTTCTGCGACATGCCCCGCCCATTGCCGGGGAAAAAGACTTGTATCACCCCGGTTCGGATGGGATTGCGGCCGGTTAGCAACGCCGAGCGGGAAGGGGAGCAAACCGGATTGGCGCAGTAAAATTGAGTGAGCTGCATTCCTTCATCCGCCATGCGATTCAAGTTGGGCGTTCGAATAGTCGGATTGCCGCCCCGGTTCCAATCGCCGTAGCCCATATCGTCGGCGAAGAGAATAACGATATTCGGTTTATCTCTGCGAACGGTTTTAGAGGGGATGTTCGCACAACCCCCGGCTGTCAAAGCCGCCATGCCGCCGCCCATCGTTTTCAACAACTCTCTACGATTCATGTTTTTCTTCATTTTTACCTGTCCCATTATGTTGAAAAAGTCGGATTATCAAAAATCACATCCAATCATATCAGATTTGGAGATTCGTTTCGATGCGAAAATGGAAATCTGTCGCGATTTCTGTTCGAAAATAGGGGAAATGGATTGGGAGGAATTCTATCTTGATCGGCGGCGCGATGCTGTACAATCGAATTCAATTTGTGCCATACTGTACTGGCATGGATGGAATTTGCCTGCGGAGAGGAGAAATGCTCATGGGGCTGAAGAGAATAATATCACGCCGGAATTTCTTGGGGCGAATGACTGCGACGGCGGCGGGGGCGGCGATTGCGCCTTCTATCATACCTGGCTCTGCATTGGGACGCGGCGGCGCAGAAGCCCCGAGCGAACGAATCGCGTTGGGGATTATCGGAACCGGCGACCATGGCGTGAATCGAAATATTAAACGTTTTCTTCCCGAACCGGATGCGCAAATCGTCGCTGTGTGCGATGTCGATAGAAGCCGCCGGCTGAATGCGAAGCGGATGATTGAAGAGCGTTATGCGGAAAAAATACCTGCGGGAGTGTACAAAGGCTGCGACGATTACAACGATTTCCGGGAAATTATCGCCCGCGACGACATTGATGCAGTGATGGTGGCGACGCCCGATCATTGGCATGTGATTCCATCGGTCATGGCGGCCGAAGCGGGCAAAGATGTTATGTGCGAAAAGCCCCTGTCTTTGACGGTTCAAGAAGGGCGAATCCTCAGCGACGCCGTCAAGAAGAATCGCCGCGTTTTTCAAACCGCCACCGAAAATCGATCGGACGAGAATTACCATCGCATGATGGAATTAGTGCGCAACGGCCGAATCGGAAAAGTCCACACGATTCGCGTCGATCTGCCGACCGGTCATTCGTTTCAGGAAGCCAGTTTTGAAGAGTGCCCTGTTCCCGAAGGATTCGATTATAACATGTGGCTCGGGCAGGCGCCGGAGGCGCCTTATTGTCCGGCCCGCTGCCATTGGAACTTCCGCTGGGTATTCGACTACTCCGGCGGCATGCTGACCGACTGGGGCGCTCACATGATCGATTTGGCTCAATGGGGGAACGATACTGAATATACGGGGCCGGTGGAAATCGAGGGGAAGGGGGAATTTCCGAAAGAGGGTTTGTTCAATACAGCGACTCAATTTCGCATTGAATGCAAATACGCCAAAGGCGTTACGATGATCATCCGTTCGAAATCCCCCGCCTTGCGTTTTGAAGGAACGGAGGGGTGGATCGCCAATCATGGATGGCGAGCGCCGCTGGAGGCCAGCGATCCTAAAATATTGCAAGAAAAGATCGGACCGGATGAGACGCATCTTTATACGTGTCCCGAAGGCGAACAGCGGAATTTTCTCGACTGCGTTAAATCGCGAAAGCTTTGTTATGCGCCGGCGGAAATCGGGCATCGCACAATTACGATCGCCCATTTGGGAAACATCTCGATGTTGCTGGGTCGCAAATTAAGATGGAATCCGGAGACGGAGCGCTGTCTCGACGATCTCCCGGCGAATTGGCTGCTGTCACGCCCCATGCGCGAACCATGGAAACTATAATCACAAAATCGGAGGTAAAAAACATGATGCAAAAAATGAGCGGTTTATTGTCGTTTGGGTTCTTGCTTTTGGCTTTAATTGGATGGGCCCAGACTTCTTGTTCGGCGGATCATCCATGGGTGGTCTATGAAGGGAACGATGGGCCGGGGCAGGGGAAGCATATCGTTTTCGTCACCGGCGATGAAGAATATCGATCGGAAGAATCCATGCCGCAGTTGGCTAAAATCCTGGCCTATCGCCATGGATTCAAATGCACTGTCTTGTTCGCCATCGATCCAGGCAGCGGCGTCATCAATCCGAATCAGAATGACAATATTCCAGGTCTCGAAGCGTTGAACAGCGCTGACTTGATGGTGATTTTCACCCGCTTTCGCGATTTGCCGGATGATCAGATGGAATTGATACTCGATTACATCCATTCCGGCAAGCCGATTATGGGTCTGCGAACGGCCACGCATGCGTTCCGTTTTCAGAAACATACGAAATACGCTAAGTATTCTTTCAACAATCAGGATGAGGATTTCCGCGGCGGTTTTGGACGCCAGGTTCTGGGCGAAACCTGGATCAATCACTACGGCAAGCATCAACAAGAGAGTACTCGCGGTCTGATCGCGGCGGGCATGGAAAATCACCCGATCGTCAAAGGCTGCAGCGACATTTGGGGGCCGTCCGACGTTTATGGAATTACGGATCTTCATGGAGACTGCAAGCCTGTTATCATGGGGCAGGTTTTATTGGGTATGAATCCCGATGACAAGCCCAATCTCGAGAAAGAACTGGTTCCTGTGGCATGGACAAAGACCTTTACCGGCGAAAAAGGTCGAACCGCCCGCGTTTTTACGACAACCATGGGGCACGCCGGCGATCTGAAAAGCGAAGGATTTCGCCGTCTTCTTGTTAACGCCGGTTTTTGGTGTTTAGGGATGGAAGAGAAGACGCCGGCCAGGGCCAATGTGGACTTAGTAGGCGTTTACGATCCCAATCCCATCGGTTTTGATAATGCGAAAAAGGGGATTAAACCGTCCGATCATCAAAAGTAAGGCTCAAAGCGAAGCGCAGATCGCTAAAACCTCTATAATTGAAAAAAAACAAGATTTCTCACGAGGAGTGACAAAATGATAAAAAGCAACCATTCGCGACGCGGTTTCTTAAAAAGCGCCGCTTGTGCAGCCTCTATATTTCCAACAATCGTTCCTTCGACCGTTTTTGGCGCTTCCGCGCCCAGCAATAAATTCACGATGGGATTCATCGGGACAGGGAACAATGGCATTAATTGGATGAACGGATTTTTGCGGGACGAACGGATACGCGTTTTGGCGGTATGCGATGTCAACCGGGAAGGCCCGGGCTATTGGGATGGTTCGATTCGGGGGCGGGAAGTGGCGAAGCGGATTGTCGACCAAACGTACGAAGGCGTCGGCTGCGCGGCGTATGAAGATTTTCGCGACGTAATCGCCCGCGATGATATCGACGGAATTTACATCGGAACGCCGGATCATTGGCATGCGATTATCGCCATCGCCGCCGCGAATGCGGGCAAGGATATTTACGGACAGAAGCCGTTGTCGCTTACGGTCGCTGAGGGCCGCGCCATGTCCAACGCCGTGATGCGAAACGGCGTCGTTTGGCAGACCGGCAGCCAGCAGCGCTCCGACTCCAATTTCCGCCGCGCCTGCGAACTGGTGCGCAACGGACGAATCGGAAAATTGCAGACGGTTCGGTGCGGCCTGCCTGGAGGAATGCCCGATTATGGAAAAACGGCCGATCAAACCGATCCGGCGCCGATTCCCGACGGCTTCAATTACGATTTGTGGCTTGGACCGGCTCCCGACGACTACTATTGTCCTGCGCGCGTGGGCGTCAATTTCCGCTGGAATTTGAACTATTCGGGAGGCCAGTTGACCGACTGGGGCGGTCATCATCCCGATATCGCTCAATGGGGGATGAACACCGAATATACCGGGCCGGTTAAAATCAAAAATCCTCGCGCAGCATGGTGCACCGATCATCCCGTCTACAATACGGCGACGGAATACTATTTTGAGTGTGAATACGCCAACGGCGTAACCTTAATTATTTCCGATAAAGAAAAAGGCGGCGTCACCTTTGAAGGTTCGGACGGCTGGGTGTGGGCCAATCGAGGCCGTCACGACGCCAGTTCGAAAGAAATCCTCGAATCGAAAATCGAGGATAATGAAATTCACCTCTATGAGAGCAGCGATCACATTACCAATTTTGTCGATTGCGTCTTTTCTCGCAAAGAAACGGCTGCTCCCATCGAAATCGCGCATCGCTCCATATCAATCGCTCATTTGGGCAACATCGCCATGATTCTCGGGCGAGATATCCAGTGGGATCCCGAAAATGAAAAGATTCTGAACGACGCCGGCGCGAATTTCCTGCTAAAGCGCGCTTATCGTGCTCCTTGGGTGTTGGAAGAATCGTAAGATGCTTTTCGAGCAGTGAGAAAAATAAGTAAACCGCCGTCAGATCAGGTTTTGGCGGCGGTTTTTCTTTATTTGAATTGGGTCGCAATGAATGAATTTGAATCTTTTTGTCTCGAATGTCTCGGTTCCTCTCAATCACTCGAAGGGATTATTTAAAAAATAGAGAATCTGAAATTCGAAATGGATCTTTTTTGTTTAAGTATCACAATTTATTGGGATTGTATGTTATTTATTTATAGTTGATGTCAGATATGTGGGGATGAGATAAGCCGTATGTATATTGTGGAAATAGTTTCAGGAGGGAGATGTTCGAAGGTTTTATTTCCAAATAATCAGGGAAAAGAGTGTTTTTTGCCTTTTCCCCGCCAAAAATATGATATTACGCTAGTTTCATAAATGAGAAGGTTTTATACTTCTTCTATAAATATCTATGATAATTTGTGCTATATTATCACAGATAGAATAATCCATATTGGATCGGTAAGATTACTATGTTATCACGTTTGATTGAGATGGTCAGTTTCATTCTCGCAAAATCAATGGAACTTGATGAGGATGACTGGAGTCTTCTCCGATCGGAACTGACTGAGCAGCTTGAGGGTCGAGGGTTTAATGGTCATGAAATTGATATCGCTTTTGAAGTGGCGAATCGGATTCGAGCCCGAGTAGAAGAGGGGCCTTTTGTTTCGTTCCCTTTAAAAACGAATCAAGTCTATCAATTTCTTGAAGCGTTGAAACTAACAAAATCTTCCCGTGGATATTTGATGAAGATGGTCCAGCAGGGAATCCTGACGCCTCAACAGAGAGAAGATGTAGTCGAGCGCGCTCTTTTGTTGGATACTAATGAAGTGGATGTGGAAGAAGTTCAGTTTTTAGTCAATCAGGTATTGGGAGGCGATTCATGGCCGGGTGAAGATTCGCCGTCCATGTCCTATGTTCTTCATTAATTGATGCAGCGAACCTGGAGCGTTTGACGATATTTCTTTTTTCTGATCCGTATTCCGATCGTATGGGAAATTTCTCTCGAAAATCGCTGAACTTACGTCTACAATTTCACCTCTTACATAAAGATTACTTCCGTAAAAGGAGGCGATTCCTTTGGCAGATAGTGAACTAAATTATTTATCTCTTGAAGAACAGTTGAACCGATTGCGACAAGCCATTGACGACATTGATGGGAAAATTCTTGATCTTTTGAATCAGCGAGCCAAGGTGGCTCAAGATGTTGGCAAAGTCAAGAATCATCATGAAACGGAGTATTACATCCCGTCGCGGGAAAAAGCCGTCATGAAGCGCTTGCGGGAGAAAAGCGCCGGGCCTCTTCCCGGAGATGCGATCGAATCGATTTTTCGAGAAGTGATCAGCGCTTGCCGGGCGTTGGAAACGAATCTGCACATCGCCTATCTGGGACCGGCCGGTTCGTATCATCATTGCGCCGCGCAAGCGCATTTCGGCCGCTCTCCCGAATTCATCCCAACGGATACGATTCGAGGCGTTTTTCATGAAGTGGAATGCCGGCGGGTTGAATACGGCGTCGTCGCCATCGAAAATTCCATCGAGGGCAGCGTCGGGCAGACGCTCGATTATCTGGCTCATTCGAACAATCACGTCGTCGGCGAGATCTATTTTCCCATTTCGCATAATTTGATCAGCCAGTCTGAATTGCATGAAATCGAACGAGTTTACGCGCACCCGCAGGCTTTAGCGCAATGCCGTAATTGGCTGGAATCAAACCTGCCCAATGCGCAGCAGGTTGACGCCTCCAGCAATACGGCCGGCGTGAAGCGATGTCAGGATGATCCCCGATCGGCCGCCATCGCCAGCCGCGTTGCGGCGGAGATGTTCGAGGTTCCCATCCAGGTTTACGGCATCGAGGATTTTGCGGGAAACACGACGCGTTTTTTCGTGATCGGCTCCGAACCTATGTCGCCAAGCGGCGACGACAAAACATCGATGGTGGTTTTTCTTCGCGATCAGGTTGGAGCGTTGTATTCCATGCTCGAGCCGTTCAAGAGTCATTCTATTAGTTTGACAAATATTGTTTCTCGCCCCACCAAGCAAGAGGCGTGGCAGTACATGTTTTTCTTGGAATGCAAGGGGCATATCGAAGACGAATCGTTAAAAAAGGCCATGGATGACATCAAAGACAGCAGTTTGTATTTGAAGATTCTAGGTTCATACCCGCATGCGCATATCGTTAAGAAAGATGCGGCGTCCAATCTAGCGTGATTTTTTGACTAGCGATTGCAGCGCATCCCAAAAAGGGGGATAGTAAAAATAGGTAGAGTGAAAGATCCAATTTCCTTTCAACGTTTTGGAATCTACGGCGTCGGGCTGCTGGGCGGTTCTCTTGGATTGGCGTTGAAGCGGCTTTATCCGGATATGGAAATCGTCGGCGTCGGTCGTTCGGCGGAGCGGCTTCGCACGGCATGCAAGATCGGCGCAATCGATTCTTATACTTGTGATCCCTCCTCCATCGATCCGGTTCTTGACGCATTGGTTTTATGCACCCCCGTTCGGCTTGTTCCCCAAATTTTAAGGTCCATGCTTGGCGCCATAAAAAAAGAAGCCGTTGTTACGGACGTGGGCAGCACCAAGCAAACTTTGGTGCAGGAATGTGAAGAAGCGGCGCAGGGATATTGTTACTTTGTCGGATCTCATCCAATGGCCGGCTCGCATAAAACCGGCGTCGAGGCGGCTCGGTCTGATCTTTTTCGCCATAAAATCTGCATCGTCACAGAAACTTCTCAGACGCATCAACCCGCCGTCGAGACGGTCGTCTCGCTCTGGAACGCCATCGGAATGCGAGTCGTACGAATGTCCCCGGAAAAGCACGATCAATTAACCGCTTATTCGAGTCATCTTCCTCATTTGACGGCCGCTTTGCTTTGCCAGGCAGTCAAATCGCAAGGGGAGCAGATCAATCCCGTCCTGGGGAACGGCTTTCGAGATACGACGCGCATCGCTCAGGGGGATCCGTCCATGTGGGTGGATATTTGTTTGGAGAACCGGCGGGCGATCTTGGATTCGCTGAGTTCGTTTCGTCATGTGTTAAGCGAACTGTACGAATGTATAGAATCTTCCGATGAAGATGGAATTCGCGATATTCTTACACAAGCCCAAGTATGGATGCGCTCCAGGCGTTCGTCCTGATTTTCATTCAAGTAAAATAATAATGCATTGCTCCTAGCGCTTTTGCCGTGCTATGAGTATAGTGTTAACTTTGTTAATTCAGAGAATATCTTTCGTGAGATTTTGAAATGTGTGGATTGGAGTAGAAGGATTTTTGTGATGAAACAACATCTGGGGTTGAATCGGAAAAGCTGCTTTGCTTTTCTTGTATTATCTGTCACATTTTGGGGGGGGATCAACAACGCCTCGTTTTGCGATGATGATCCTACGATTCCCGTCTATCATTTGTTTGAAACATCGTTCCCTGTTTCTCTTTCGTTTGAAAATCCTTACGATTCTCTGAATATTCAAGTGGACGCTGAAATTCAGCGGAATCAAAATGATCCGTTTATCATCCCTTGTTTTTTTGACGGCGGAGGGTGGAAATTTCGCTATACCCCTTCGTCGCCGGGGCTGTACACTTACCGCGTGATCGCTAAAACGTCGGCTCAATCCGAGGAGTGTTCTTCCGGCGTTTTTCGCGTTACCCCGAACGAAGCGCCGGGGTTTGTACGGATCGGGAAAAATTCACGCCGCCATTTTGTTTTCGAGAATGGAAATTCCTATTTTCCCTTGGGGGAAAATATGGGTTGGGTGCAATGGAGCGGCAATCCTCAGGTGCAGAATTGGATAGGCTATCTGGATGAATGCAGCCGGGCGGGCATGAATTGGATTCGGATATGGATGTGCCCCTGGGGGATGACCGAACTAACCTGGACGCCGCTCAACGGACGATATTTCGGATATGATCGCTATGACATGGTAAACGCCCGCGTCATTGACGGCATTTTTCAAGAAGCGGAAAAGCGGGGCGTTTATATCCAATGGGTGATCAATCATCACGGCCAATACTCGAAGGAAACCAATCCCATTTGGGATGAAAATCCCTTCAATCGAAAGAACGGAGGTTTTTTGGATGAACCGTGGGAATTCTTTACCGATGAGCAGGCCAAGCGTCATTATCGCAATCGCCTTCGATATTTGGTCGCCCGTTGGGGATGCAGCACTCATCTCATGGCGTGGGAATTTTGGAATGAGATCAATTTGAC
The DNA here is from genome assembly GCA_016934335.1 of Candidatus Omnitrophota bacterium. Lineage (GTDB taxonomy): Bacteria > Hinthialibacterota > Hinthialibacteria > Hinthialibacterales > Hinthialibacteraceae > JAFGTC01. The sequence continues at coordinate 9,482 of JAFGTC010000037.1, forward strand.
GTCCAACTATGATTTTGAAATCGTCAAGCAATGGCATGAAGAGATGGCGAGTTATTTGCGCAGCCTGGATCCCTATGATCACCTCTTGACGACAAGCGGCTCCGGAGATCGGGAGGAACTGTATACCATCAACGGCCTCGATTTTCTTCAAACGCACGCTTATGAAAATAACTTGATAGGAAAATTGGAGAGAACTTCGATAAAACGAATTCGAGAATATCCCCGGACGCCGCACTTTTTCGGCGAGATGGCTTATGATTGGAGAGGGCCTACTAAGATCGATCCGGCGGGAGTCAGTTTACATAACCAACTTTGGGCTTCGGTGCATGCGACCGCCGATGCGGGGACGGCGATGACCTGGTGGTGGGACAATTGGGTGCGGCCCAAAAACCTCTATCCTCATTTTCGCGCTCTGGCCAATTATCTCGAAGGCGTTGATTGGGATCGCGAGTATTTGCTGCCGATGGAAACTGTCATCAGACCTCAAGCGGAGAATTGGGGGCCTTTTAATTTCATTCCTGAAATCGGATGGGGGCGGACCAACCGCACGCGGTTCGAGATCAAAGAATCCGGCGTCGTGGAAGGATTGGAGGAATGCACGCAATTCGTTCACGGCGACGCCCATCGGGATATGGCGCCTAATCCCATCTTTTTGTTCGATTTAGATCGCTCCGTTGAATTCCAATTTCAAATCTCGGAAGCCGCCAAAGCCGGCGCTAACTGCATTGTGGAACTGGATGGAGAACAGGTTTATCAGCGGGCATTCGCTCCAGCGGAAAATGATTCTACAATAGGAGCCGAGGGGAAGGCCTCGTTGACGATTCCACCGGGACGTCACAATATCCATATTCGAAATTCGGGTAAGGATTGGTTTAAAGTTCAGTATTACTCGGTGGACGGCCTTGTCCAGCGTCCTCAAGGATTTGCTCGAGGAAATCAGGATCGGGTATTGCTTTGGGTGCAGGATCGCCTCCATCAATTGGTTCATCTTTCGGAAGATCGCGTTCCCGGATTCATTTCCGAGACAACGTTGTTATTGCCGGATCTTTCCGAAGGAGAATACCTGGTTGAACCGTTCGATGCGTATTCGGGCGAATCCGGCGACTCGTTGATGATTCGGTCGAATCAAAATGGATTGGAGATTCCAATCCCTCAATTTGAAAAAGATATGGCGTTTCATATTCGCCGTAATAAAGCGGCGGCGGGAATGCCTCTCCGATAAAAGCAAAACGGCTTCTCGATCGAAGCCGAGGAGGATTAGTTTCCATGTTTGAATGGATGAATCGACACAAAAAAGACATCATGACGTACACTTTGTGGCTGGTAATTCCCTCATTTATCGTGCTTTACGGTTATGGGGAATGCGCTAGACCTCAGCGCATGCAGTGGGTGGCTCGCGTTAATGGCGAGCCTGTCAGCGAGATCGAATGGTCTCAATGGATGGACAATATTCAGGATCGCATGCGTCAGTACGGTCAAGATGTAGACCGGGACGAACTTCGCGGTCAGGCCTTGGACACCTCCATAACGTTGACCTTAAATCGAGAAAAAGCCCAGAAATACGGTCTGGCGACTTTGGATTCGGAAGTATCGGACGCCATTTTTGCCATGCCTTATTTTAAGGATGAAGCCGGCAACTTTAACGTTAACATTTACCGCGGCCTCCTTCAACGCGTCAATAAATCGCCGATTCAATTTGAAGAAGAACAGCGCGACGTTCTCACGCGCGCCAAACTTCGCACGTTGGTTTCGAATTCCTTGTTTCCTGCGGAAAACGAAGTCAAGCGGATTGAAGAACGTGAAGCGCAAAAGGTCCAGGTGGATTATCTCGCGTTTGAACCGAGCCGCTATGTGGATGATGTGACTCCGACCGCCGAGGGGATGCAAGGATTTTTTGCGGAGAATCAGGAAGACTATCGGATTCCCGATCAGCGCAACGCGGCTTATGCTCGTTTTAATGTGGCGGATTTCGTGGACGAAGCCACTTTTTCCGATTATCAATTAAATCGCTTCTTTGAAGAAAATCGCGAAAATTACCGCGTTCCCGATTCGGTTATGGTTGAATATCTGACCTATAAATCCGATGAATTCGCCGCCCAAGCCGAAGTGAGCGAAGAAGAAATTCAGAATTATTTTGAGGAAAATAAATCATCTTATACAAGCAAGCCTCAAGTTCAGATTCGCTATATTGTTCAGCCCATGGCGGATTTAATCGCCCAAGTGGAAGTAACGGATGAGGAAATCCAGAATTATTATGACGGCAACATTCAGCGATATACTCATGACGAACAAGCCAAGGCCAGTCATATTCTTTTGAAAGTCACTCCCGGCATCGACGAGCAGGGCGAAGAAGCCGTGAAAAATCGTTTGCTGGACATCCGGAAGGAAATTGAAGACGGATTGTCATTCGCCGACGCCGCCAAGAAATACTCGGAAGGGCCCAGCGCCGACCGGGGCGGCGATCTCGGCTTTTTCGGGCGCGGTCGAATGGTTCCTCCTTTTGAAGAAGCGGCTTTTGAATTGCCCATTGGTCAGATCTCCGAACCCGTAAAAACCCAGTTTGGCTATCATCTGATTCGAGTGGAAGAACGAAAAGAAAAAGGAACCGATTCCCTCGAATCGGTTCGGGATGAGATCTCCGATACTTTGAAAAAGCGTAAGGCTTTGGATTCATACCGAACCGAAATGGAATCTTTGAAATCATTGGATGAGGTCGCAGACCGTTATGAAATTAAATCGACGGATTGGTTTGAACGCGGCGCCAATCTGCCCGACTTGACGCCCGGCGAGAGTTCTGTCATCGGCTCCGCCGCTTTTCGCAATGATCCCGACAATCCCATCGCCGTCGTAGGATATCCCACGATGGAAAATCTCTTTGTCATTGAACGAATGGGGCGCATTGACAGTCGTCCTCAGACGCTGGATGAAGCAAGAAGCGATATCATCGAGGATATCAAACTGAATAAAGCGGAAGATATCGCTTTGGCGGCCGCGCAGGCGGATATGGATCGGGTTCGAAGCGCGTCAGTGACGTTGGATGAAATCGCCAAAGATCGCAATTTAACGATTCAGACCAGCGATTTCTTCTCTCAAAACGATCAATCGGTGCGCGGATTCGGCTATCGGCCTACGGAACTGCTCAGCACGGCTTTTACGCTGAAAGAAGGCGATTTCGGCGGTCCGATCAAAACCTCGATGGGATGTCATATTATCCGGCTCGCCGCCCGCGAACCGGAGCATATTCCCGAATTGAATGAAATACGCTCTCAAGTGGAGCTGGATTGTCTGCAGGATCAGGCGGAGCAGCTGGCGCGTCTGGAAGGCCGCCAATTCAGCGATCTTATTTACAATCAACAAATTGCTCTCGAGATCGGCGCCGCTTCCGAATCGGTGTCTTCCGGAACGACCGGCTTGTTCTCTCTGCAGGATTCCATTCCGGATGTAGGCCGGCATCCATCCTTGAATTACGCCGTTTTTCAGATTGAAAATGAAGGGGAAATCAGCGATACGGTCGTTCCCGTCATGACTCAATCGAATCCGATGAATCCCAATCAGAAGCAGAAGGTGGAAGCCTATTACGTTCTCCAATTGAAAGAGATCAAGGATTCCTATCTGCCGGAACTATCCGAAGTAAAAGAGGATGTCGAGAAAGATTACCGCTTGAAATTGGCGGAAGAGGTAGCCGTTGCTCACGGCGCGGAAGCGTTGGAATCGATTCGCGCCGCCATCGCCTCCTCCCAGCCTGTTTCGGCGACCAAAGCGATTGAACTCAAAGATTTCGAAGATCCAACCGGCGACAAAACTCTCGGGAAAAACGCCGCCTACCGGGGCCCCTATGAAATTTCCGGAAACGGCATTGTCTCTGGCATCGGCGGTCGGGCTTGGCCGTTTACGAAAACGGCGCTGGCTCTGGAGCCTGGGAAGGTTTCCGGCTTGGTGAAATGTTATCGGGATAAGCGCACCAAAGACGGGGCTTCGGTTCAAGGGCCGATGACAGGCGTTTATATTCTACAAGTGCTTGGAAAGAAATCCCCTGAAGGAGAGGAAGCGCAAAGCCAAATGCAAGACCAATTGGCGCGCAGGCTTCAATCGATCGCCTATGAAGCGTGGATCAACGAAGTAAGCGCAGCCGCGAAGATTGAATACAATCAGCAAATTCTCAACCCTCAAGATTATGAAGAGGGGATTATGGAAGAAGGCGGTCTGGACGAAGACGCCAGTTCCTGAGCGATGAGACAGTCTGACTGCGAGTAACAAATTGATGGATGATTGGTTGGAAAAAGGAAGCAGGATGTCGCGGTTGAGCACCAAGCCGACGCGGCTTCCTGCTTTTTTCTGTGCGGCGGTATTTTTGCTGCTTTTGCTTCCCTGCGCGCAGGCGGCGCCATCGCCCTATCTTGCCGGCGAATTTCCCGCCGCCTCCGGCATTGTTTTGCTGAACGCGCAATGGCGCATCCAGGCTTTTTTCCCGACGCCCGGCGTTCCAAGCGATCTGGCGATTTTGCCTAATCAAACTCAGTTTGCCGTAGTCACGCAGCAAGGCGAGTTTGTTATTTATTCCGGCGAGGGCGGGCAAGTCTATCGCGCCGTGTTTGAACCTTTGGACGATGTTGACAGTCCTCTGGATGGATCCAATCGTTTTTTGCTTACCTCGCGCGAAGGGAAGAGAGTCTTCTTTTTTGATACTGCTTCCATGGAGCAGCAGGATATTTCCTATACGTTTGAAGGGCCGACCGATGCGGATGTTCTCCCCAATGGAAATTTATTAGTCTGTGATTCCTCGGCGGGGCGCATTGTTGAAATCACACAAAGCGGCCGTTTGGTATGGAGTTACGATCATGATTTGAAGCAGCCGGCGGATGCAGTTCGCCTCTCGTCAGGCGAAACGCTCATCTCTGATTTTGACAACCATCGATTGCTGGTCGTAACTCCCGCTGGCGCCGTCAGTGCGGAGTTGCGCGGCTTCGATCATCCCTCCAAATTGACGCTTCTTTCAGACGGCGCCGTACTTGTCGCCGATTCCGATCAGCAGGAAATTGAAAAAATCTCTCCAACGGGGGAGCAGCAGGCGCTGCGGAAAAACTTGAATTGCGTCCGCTCTGCGGCTTTTCTTCCTAGTCAAAATCTTTATCTCTGCGCCGTTCAGAATAAATTTTCACCGCCTCCAAATCAAATTTCTGCGGCGGCCGCCAAAGAGACGAAGCCCAAGCCGGATTCGGATTCAATGGGCCGTCTTTTTATATGGTTGATCATAGCCGCCGGTCTTGCCTTTTTTACGCGGTACTCGAAACAGTATCCCCGTTTGGCGCTTCTTGCCTTTATCGGGGCGCTGCTGATTCTTCTCAGTGTTCTTTATTTCACCCAAACTAAGGCCGCAGGAAGCTTGTCGCATCGACCCAGTTGGATTTTTTGGGCTGCCGCTTTACTGCTTTGTCTTTTATCTTTTCGCGATGCTGTAAGTTCCTACTGGTCCAAAGAACGTTGGCTGGAATCGAAATCGGATTGGATTTACCCGCTCCGACGCAAAGATTATGTCATTTTTCTCTTGCTGCCGATTCTCTCTCTGATCGCCCAATATTATCATTTGAACGCTGCGCCGTTTGGCTGGCGCATTCCATGGTTCATTCCCGTCTTGTTGTGGGGAGGAACGCTCTATGCTTTTTACTCGGCGTTAACAAAAACACGTAAGCGCGGCAATCGAGAACATTCCGCTTTTCACGTCGGATCGGTCACTCTGGCTGTTCCCTTTACCACGGGCAGCGTCAGTCTTGAAGAGAGCGATGACGCTGTCGAGGGAGCGACGGAAAGCGAACTGGAGCATCATCTTATCGATCCGTGGGCCAATACGATTTTCATTTTGCTTCTGTTTGCGGGAGCGGCGTTGTATTTGTTCGGCGTCACATCCGTTCCTACCGATGTGCATGGCGATGAAGCGGAAGTAGCCTTATACGGAATCCAAGTCCGTGATTCGGGAAATTGGAATCCGTTTAACCTCGGGTGGTATGAGATCCCCAATCTTTTTTATTTGTTGCCCTCTTGGGGCATGTGGCTTTTTGGCGACAATTTGTTCGGCGTTCGCGCCGCCGGCGCGTTGATAGGCGTGGCATGCATTCCCTTATTTTATTTGCTCGCCCGCCGCATGCTTCGACCCGCTCCCGCCGTCATGGCCGCCTGTTTGTTTACGACATCGACTTTTCTGATTCATTTTTCTCGAATCGGGATTGGATACAATCAAACGATTTTATTGACGCTGGCCGTCATGTACGGCTTTGTGAGAGGCATCCAGGATCAGGATGCGCGCTGGCTGTCCTTCGCCGGCTTTTTAACCGCAATCGGCTTCTTATCCTATCAAGCGTCCAAAATTCTTGCGCCGTTGATTGTACTCTCGCTCGGGTTGTTATGGATGACTCGCTTGTTGTCCTGGCGTGGATTTCTAAAAACGTCGGTCGCTTTTTTCCTGGCGTTTTGGATTGGAATCTCGCCCATGATCGGCGTCTACATGACAGATTTTCAAGCCGCATTTTCTCGAGCCAAAGGCGTTACGCTGCTCTCGCCGGAAGGGGAGGAATTGTTTCGCCGCGGACATCCGGAGAATTTATCGAATGGGAGTTTGATTTGGATTCAGTTGGAGCGATCGTTGTTGGCCCCCATCTCGTATCACGACAACAGCCCTTATTTGGAAAATCAAGGAAATGGCGGCATGCTGGACGCCTTCCCCGCAATCTTTTTTGCGGCCGGGATATTTCTCTTGCTGGGAACGATCTCTCATCCATTGTCGCGCCTTCTTCTTCTTTGGATTTTATGCATCCCGATTGTCGGCGGCGCCTTGACCGATCACGCCCCATCCTATCAAAGACTAGTAGGATTGCTGCCGTTTCTACTCATTGCGGCGGCGCCGATATTAAACGGTTGTTTAGTTCGTCTTTCGCGTTTGTTTAGTTGGATGCCGCCGACCAGGCTTCATGTAACAACCGCGGTTTTGATTGTTTTGTCGATATTCAGCATGCATCGATATTTTCATCAAATCATGTCGAAGCCCCAGCATTTGGATGAATGGACCCGTGTCGCTCGCTATTTGAAAGATGCGGGCCCCGCCCAATATACGTATTTTTTGGGGCCGCCTCATGTCTATTTTCAATACGGAACCTTGCGTTTTTTGGCGCCGAACGCCAAGGGCGAAAATGTGCTTCATCCGGAGCAATTCGTGAAAAACCGGATCGTAAGGCGAGGGCCGACTTGCTTTCTTTTAATACGCAGCAACCGTCAATACATCGACGAACTGCGGCGGCTCTATCCGGGGGGCAGGGAAGAGACTCATTTTAATCAGGAAGAGAAAGCCCCCTTTACAACCTATGTTGTGAATTTCTAAACCGAGATCGAATCCATACGAACATCTGTTTGTTTAATCGGGTTGGAGGCTTTTCATGCGGGTTATCTGCGTTTGAACGCTGTCCACTAAAATGGCGGCGTCGCTGGAATACACGATCCAGTTCAGTCCTAGTTTCATCCATTTATGCAGACGAGTCATGGGATCCTGTTTGGGCTGGACATGCATTCCAACTATCAAACCGGCGCCACTGGCTCGGGAGATGACGGCTTCCACCGTTTGGAGATATTCCGGATGGTTGTATTGTTCGGGCATTTCCATCGAGATGCTCAGATCGTGGGGGCCTATAAAAATTCCATCCAGTCCTTCTACGGCGATCAGAGAGTCCAGATTTTCCACAGCGGCGACGCTTTCGACGCCGATTAAAACATAGTTATTTTGATTCCATTTTTGTAAATACTCTAACGCAGCATCCCGTAAAGGCTTTTCTCCCGTTGTATGTTCTCTGGCGCGTTGTCCCTTCAAAGGCCTTAATTTTACCGATTGGATTATTTCTTTTACTTCCTCCACAGTTTCTACATAAGGGACTACGATCCCTTCCGCGCCGGCGTCCATGGTCATCGAGATCCAATGACGATTGACATAAGGAGTGCGCACTGCTGGAGAGACGCCATGGGCGGAGTAAAAGCAGCACATTTCACTGACGGATTCGCGGTCGAGGGGCGTGTGCTCTGTATCAATAAATACAAAATCCAAGCCTGTTTTCGCCAAACGAGTCGCTGTATGGGCGCTGAGATGATTCGCTGTATGGATGCCGAAAACTTTTTCTCCCTCTTTCATCCGCACCCTTATGTTTTGTTTCTGCATGGGCGTTGTCTTATCCTTTGAATCATTTTTTTGAATAGTCTGATTTTACACAATATCGCATCGAAGGCAATTCGAAAAACAATTTTGCAGTCGATTAAGTTTTCAACCCAATCAATTTACTCCATCTGCGTATGCTCCGCTTGAAGCCCTCCTCTTCCATGATTAATATAAGTATTCTATCTGAGTATGCATCGCCGGTGATTTGAAATTTCCATCGATTTTTTATTAGAGACTTAATCAAAACGGCGTTCATGCGATACAAATTCAACGCGGCCTTTCCTTTTGATCGGCTTATATGCAAAAAAAGTGCGGGTGCGTTGTATAACGAGGAAAAATGATTATGCCCTATCGCGTACTTGTCAGCGATCCGCTAGCTCAGGAAGGCGTCGACATTTTACAGAGCCATGATGACGTTCATGTTGATGTGAAAACAAAACTGCCTCCTGATGAATTGAAAAGCATAATTGGACAATACGACGCCTTGGTCATTCGCAGCGGCACCCAAGTTTCGAAAGAGATTATTGAACATGCCGATAAATTGAAGGTTATCGGCCGGGCGGGCGTTGGCGTGGATAATGTTGACATCGTTGCAGCGACCCAGCGGGGCGTCATCGTCATGAATACTCCGGGAGGAAACACCGTTTCCACCGCTGAGCATACTTGGGCGATGCTCATGAGCGTATCCCGCAATATTCCCCCCGCCTATATCTCTTTGCGAGAAGGCCGCTGGGATCGGAAAAAATATACGGGAAAAGAGTTGCTCGGTAAAACGATCGGCATTATCGGATTGGGGCGGATCGGGAGCGTCGTAGGCGAAAGAGCCAAGGCGTTTGGTATGAAAGTCTTAGGCTACGATCCCTTCACCTCCGATGAGCGCATCAAACAGATGGGATTTGAGCCGGTCGCCTTAGATGATCTTTTCGCTCGGTCCGATTACATTACGGTTCATACGCCTAGATCCAAAGAAACGACGCATCTCCTGGATGATCAGGCCTTTGCAAAAATGAAAAAAGGCGTTCGAGTTATTAATTGCGCCCGCGGCGGGATTATTGATGAAGAGGCTCTTTTGCGGGCGTTGGAAAGCGGGAAATGCGCTGGCGCTGCGCTTGACGTCTATGAATCGGAGCCGCCTTCCGCCGATCATCCGCTCGTTCAGCGGGATGATTGCATCTGCACGCCGCACTTGGGCGCATCCACCGAAGAAGCGCAAACGAACGTCGCTATTGATATCGCCCGCAACGTATTGGACGCCTTGACGGGCGGTGAAGTGCGAAACGCCATCAATATTCCCTCGATTCCGCCAGAATTACGGGCCGCTCTCGAACCGTATATCTCTCTCTCCGAAAAATTGGGAATGTTCGCCGTACAGTATTTTGGAAAGCGCCCGGAGCGAATGGAAGTAACTTATTCCGGTCCTTTATCTACGCACGATACGTCTTTATTGACGCTTTCTGTATTAAAGGGTTTATTAACTCCGGTTTTGAGTGAAACCGTCAATTTCGTGAATGCGCCTTTGTTAGCGGAGCAGCGGCATATCGATTACACCGAAAGCAAAACGCCGAAAGCCGAGGGATTCACCAACCTGATTACCGTCAAACTCTCCGCCGGAGATGAGTCCATCTCGGTCAGTGGAACAACGTTCGCCGACGATGCAAGAATCGTTCGAGTGGACGGCTTCCGCATTGAGGGGAAGCCCTACGGAACCGTTCTGTTCTTCATGAATGTCGATCAACCGGGCGTTATCGGTCATGTCTGTACAGTTCTTGGGAAGCATAATGTGAATATAGCCGATATGTCTCTGGGGCGTAAAGAACGAGGCGGATACGCTATCACTGTTTGTAATGTCGATGCTCCCGTTCCCGATACAGTGATTGAAGAGTTGCTTTCTATGAATTTAGTGCGAGACATTAAGGTGATCGATCTGAGGTAATTATTAGGGGCATTATCACGTAAGCAGGTGCAACTTTGGTTCATTTTTCTTCTTTGCGCGTCGGGATTGTCAAATATGTTAATGCATTACCGTTAGAATACGATTTAGATCGTTTTCTTCCCGGCGCAAAAATCGTTCTGGATGTTCCTTCCTCCCTGGGAAGGCAAATGGAAAGAGGCGAGTTGGATGTGGCGCTGCTTTCCTCCATTGCGCTTTATCGGCATTCGGATTATGGATTTATTCCCGGGCTGGGAATAAGCAGCGACGGTCCGGTGCGAAGCGTCTGCCTGTTCTGCAAAAAGCCTCTTTCAGAAATTCAAACCGTCGCTCTGGATCAAAGTTCGTTGACGTCGGTGACGATGATACGCATTCTTTTTGCGGATTTCTGGAAATGTCAACCCCGCTATTTTTCGTTCCAGCCGCCGATTGAAAATGGATTGAATATTGCCGATGCGGCTCTCGCCATCGGCGATCCGACTCTTTTGTTTGACGGCAAAAACGTGGAGGCCCACGATGCAGGTGAATTATGGCGTCAGTATAGCCGCCTGCCGTTCGTCTATGCGGTTTGGGTGACTCGCCCCGGCTTGGATCCTCAATCGCTTATTGAACCGTTTTCTCTGGCGGCTGAAAGCGGTTTATCGAATATCGACGCCATTTCGGAGCAATGCGCGCAGAAAACGCCTCTAACCGCCGATTCGTACCGGGATTATTTCACCCGCTGCATTCAATATAAAATGACGGATAAACATATGGAGGGCATGCATTATTTTTTTGATAAAACCCGTACGATTCCTGGTCAATCCAATGCATCCTGACTCGGCGTCGAAAAGGGCGCCAATCTTATGTCTCCCGCTCAAAAAATCCCCCTTGAACCTCGATGAACAAAAGGTTCGAAAGGGGGAAAATAAAAGTATGTTTTTTTCGTTTATGAAATGCGCATCAACACAGAATTAATCAGAGTTGTCAGTATAATTCTCGAACGATGTCATTGATGTCAGTGGGATCGATTCCCGATCCGGGTTTTTTGGACATGCGATCGACGATGGTTCTCATTTCTTCTTCCTTCAACAACTTATGCATGGCTTCCACGCGATCGAGCGAATGACATTTGCTGCAAAGGGTTTCGAACTTTGGATGAGCCCCCGTCATCGCCGATTTTTTCTGGGATTCCGCACAGCCGATAAATAATCCGACTACGAGCACAACTCCTAAAGCGATGATGCTTGTTGATTTCATATCCCTGTCTCCTTATCCTGCGAATCAGCATTTTTAAACGTGCATATATCCACATTCCTGGTTATCTTGCCAGATTCCCTTTGATTTTTCTACGGCAGTGCCTAAATATGCTGAATTAATTTGCATATCCGATAGATTTGTCGAAGAAAGTCTTCATTCAGGAATACGAGGCGAGTTTTTCTGGTTATAACTTGCTATAATCGATTCCAGGAATTTTGTTTCTAAAATATTTTCATACTTGAGGCTGGCTATTTTATATATAGAGAGTCGGAATGTGGAATAATCAGGAACTATTATGAACAGTGGATCGGGATACAATAATCCACTCGTCGCCGACACTTACGATTTTGTTGTTCCTTATCGCAAACGAAACGATGTCGGCTTCTTTGTCGATCTTGCCAAAGAATGCGGAAAACAGGTTTTAGAACTTGGCTGCGGAACAGGCCGCATCCTCATTCCTACCGCCCGGGAAAAGATGCAGATCACCGGTTTGGACCTCTCCAGCGAAATGCTACGCGTTTGTCGCCATTCTTTGGATCGTGAGCCGGAATCTGTACAAAACTGCGTCGACCTTGTTCAAAGCGATATGCGCGATTTTGATCTGGGAAAGCAATTCCATTTAGTGACTATTCCCTTCCGGACTTTCCATCATTTATTGCATGTCGCCGATCAGATCAAGTGCCTGTCGTCAATCCGCCGGCATTTATACGACGGGGGGCGTTTGACGTTGGATTTATTTAATCCTTCTTTGCCTTATTTGTACGATAAGCGGTTTCAGAAACTGGTGGAAGAAGAGCCGCCTTTTCAATTACCGGACGGGCGCCGCATGCTTCGACGCTGTCAACTTCTGGCGCGCGATCTTCATCAACAGATTTTGACTCTTGAATTTCTCTATGAATGGCGGGATGAGAACGGCGCCGTCCAACAATATTCCCATCAAATGATTTTACGCTATTTTTTCCGGTATGAGATCGAACATCTTCTCGCTCGAACGGGATTTGAACTGGAATGCGTCTATGCGGATTACAAGAAAACGCCTTTCGGGTCACAATATCCCGGTGAGTTGATCGTCGTGGCTCGAAAGGCGGCATGACGGAGCCTTTCGATGCGGCGCCTCAAATTGCTCGAATAATGAAGTGAAATCCATGATCAATATTATTAATGGAAAGCTGCAATTCGGTGAACGTATCATTTTCACCGATGTCTCTTGGCGAATCGAAATTGGCAGGCGCGTCGGTCTGGTCGGTCCAAATGGGGCCGGAAAAACCACGCTCCTTCGCGTACTCCATAGAGAAAAATCGCTCGATGAAGGAACGGTCGAGATTTCTAATCGTCTCCGCATCGGCTATCTCCCTCAGGATTGCCCCGAACTGCCCGAACAGTTGGTCCGGGAAGTTCTCTGGCAAGCCTTTGAACCGCTGAACCGATTGGAACAGGTGATGAACGCCCTCCTGGAAACGATTCAGAATACTCCCCATGATGATCCTCAATATAATAAACTTCTTCATCGGTACAGCGAGATGCAGGAGCGATTTCAAGAAGAAGGGGGGTATCAGCGCGAATCGAACGCTTTCAAGGTCTTGCTGGGTTTGGGCTTCCGGCATGAAGATTGGGAGAGGCCGGTCGCCGAATTCAGCGGAGGCTGGCGCATGCGCATTCTTCTCGCCAATCTGCTGCTGCAGGATCCCGATATTCTCCTCCTTGACGAGCCGACCAACCATCTCGATCCTCCCTCCCTTGCCTGGTTCGAGGAATACCTTCTCGGGAGTCAATCCGGAATCGTCATCATCAGCCATGATCGCTATTTCCTGAATCGAGTCGTCAGCGAAATCGCTGAAATCGATCAGGGTCGCTTCCGTCTTTATCGAGGAAATTACTCGGAGTACAAACGCCAAAGAGAGGCTTTGCGAGAGCAATTGCTGGCCCAGCAGCGCAGCCAGGAAAAAGAAATCGCTCATCTGCAATCGTATGTCGACCGTTTCCGGGCGAGAAAAGATAAGGCCGCGCAAGCGCAGTCTCGCTTAAAACGTTTGGAAAAAATCGATCGCATCGAGATTCAAGGCGAAGGGCCGACCGTCTCTATTCCCATGCCCGAAACCCCGCGCAGCGGGAAAGAGGTCTTGATTCTGGAAAATGTCGGCCATTGCTACGGTGAAGTTCGGGCTTTGAAGCCTTTCAGCGCCGCTGTATATCGGGGGGATCGTGTGGCCGTGTGGGGAGCCAATGGCGCCGGTAAAAGCACCTTGCTGTCTTTGATGGCGCAAGTCATGAAGCCCAGTGAAGGCAGCGTGAAATGGGGATACAACACTCATGTAGCGTATTTTTCCCAGCATCAGGCGGAGTTGCAGGCGTCCAGCCAATCGGTTCTCGATGAATTATCCTCCGTGGCGCCCGCCGAAATGCAATCCTGTCTTCGCGACGTATTGGCGCCGTTTCTCTTCCGGGGCGATGACGTCTTCAAGCCTGTTTCAGTGCTCAGCGGAGGAGAAAAAAGCCGATTGGCCCTCGCAAAACTTTTGATCCGGCCGGTCAACGTGCTCATTATGGACGAGCCGCTCAACCATCTCGACATCGATACAGTCGAAACCTTGGAGGAAACGCTGCGCAAATTCAGCGGCACTCTGATTTTCGTGTCGCATGATCGCTATTTCGCCGACCGTCTGGCGACTCACGTTTGGGAGATGGATGCCGGCGCCGTCGAGTGCTTTCCCGGGACTTTTCAACAGTTCGATTACGCCAAGCAGCAGCGGGCGCTGGAGCAGGATGCGCAATCCCAGGAAAAAGAAACAATCGTGCTGGATCGAGATGTAAAGAAGGAGCAGAAGCGGCGTGAAGCCGAAGAGCGCAACCGGCTTCATGCGCTGCGACGCGAAAAAGAAAAACGAATTCAATCCGTAGAGAGCCAAATTCATGAAGTGGAGGCGGAAATCGACATGATTGAAGAGAAGATGGCGTCCGGCGAGCTCATTCGCAAGCCGTCTGAAATGTCCAAATTCAGCAAGCGCTACAAATCCCTCTTAAAAATAAAAGAAAAACTGTACGCGCAATGGGAAAAAGAAGTCGAAAAATTGGACGTAACTTGATCCTTTATAAAATAGTATTGGCCTGATCCCAGATGATTCGCGCTAACAGGGTATCGCCTTTCCACTCGTCTTCAGGCAGGGTTTCTCCGACCGTCACCCATGTTTCGTAGGGAGTAACGTTGGTTGTATGAAAATTTCCCATTCGCGCGACATGCTGAGCGTTGTTGACTCCGTCGCCGACCAGAGGCAGAACGATTTGTTCGGATTCTCGGATTAACTGCAAGGTTTGTGGATTGACCTGTGCGATGTAAAGCGGCGATCGCCAGCGAAACACGTTGATATTCTGCTCGTCTTTGCGCGTGTAAACCAGGAATAAGCCATGGCTGTGACTAATCCAATGCTGCTGCGTCGTTGACATTGAAAGCGGTTCGCCTGTATCCCAACTCCACGGTTGAGGATCTTGCCAATGCATGCCGTCGTCTGAAACGCTCACATAGCCATGATCGTCTTCTGCTCGGATGGTCATGAAATAGCGATCTTGAAAATGAACGACAGACGGCTCCAAGAGGCCTCGTTTGATAGGCAGGCGCATTTCTTCACTGCTTTGTTTTATGGTTATCACATCCCCGTCAAAAGAAGCAAGGACGGCGCCCACGGCGCGGTCGGTCCGATCGTTCGGCGCGAAAGAGAAGGGAATCAAAAGATCTCCATTCTCCAGAACAAGCCGTTGTCCGCAGCCGCATGTGTACATCGCCGTCGCGCGAGGATCGCTCCAGTCGATTTTTTTTCGATGAGACCATTCTTGCTTCCGGGGATCGTAAATCGAATAAACCGGGAAGCGCTGTTTGTCGGGGCGAGTCAGTTTCCCGTCTTTATAATAAACATTATGGCCGATCGCTAGCACTACGCCCGTTTTTTCATGGTATTGAGGCACGACGTCGCAGACTCCTTCTTCCAAACCGCCGTCGATCGGATGACGAGCGAAGGCGTGGATGGGCCGGGGCGGCGTCCATGTCCGCCCCAGGTCGCTTGTAAAGGAGACGTGAACCTGTCCAAACACATCCGAACCGGTAATGGATTGGCAAGTCATCAATACCAGCGGATTCGGATCGCGAGGAAGGATGCAGGCTCTCGGATGAAACCAAGTGACTCCGTCTTTTCGACCATTCCAAATGATCTCGCGCTGGATCGAGCGGATCAAGTTTTTTTCTTTGGATTGGGCATGTCGAATAATCATTCCCCCGCATACGCTTGTTAAAAGAAACTGTCTGCGATGAATTCGATTCTTCATGACGACTCATGCCTTTCTTCAGTGGAATCTTTCGGGCAAAACAGCATTAACAAAAACGGCGCGATGTAAAATCCGACGTACGTTCCTCCCCCATGGGATAATACAAGCTGCGTTCCAATTAACACGGATGCGGTTAGAGCGGTCAATGCGCGTCGGTTTCGCGGATAGGGCATCCATACCAGGCTGACGCAAAATACAAGATAGAGACAGTTCGCCAAAGGCTTCCCCCAATAAGCAATGTTCGAATATTGCCCCCAAAAACTAAATTGGCTGCGACCATATCCCTCGCTAAACTGCTGTTGATATATCGTATCATTAAAGAACGCTCGAAGAGAAGAATAATGATCAAGGTCGCAATTGGCGTTTGTCATGCCGATTATCATAAACAGGCAAACGACGCCGATGCATGCAAACATGATGGAAAATTTCCATGTCTGCTTCCAACTTTGCGTGCGGACAAACCACCCCATCCATAAGGGAAACAAGAAGACCGGGTAATATAACAATCCACACCCGAGCCCTAACAATATACCCGCTATAACCGGATTTCCCGCGAAGATCAGCGAATACAAAACAAATGGAATTCCTACCATATGACTGGTCTGCTGCAAGCCAAATGCTCCTCCCATTCCTAAAATATAGGGATTCAATACATACGCGATCGCTAACAGCCGGCCGGTTTGTGGATTCACGAATCGCTTCCCGAATTGATACATGCCAAACACGGTTAAAAAATCAAAAAGCAAAACGATGGTTTGAGCGCCTCGCATTTCAAATTGGGGATATTCTCCCATCGCCACTGTTCTGCGCATTACATCAATTTCAACATTGGGCGGGAAAATCCAGTTTGCGGGAATATGCAGCGCATACATCAACGGGCCATAAACGCAATTTTCCCCAAATTCGGTTCCATAGGGTAATTGCCCGCTTTTTTGTAAATACTGGGCGCCGATTACCGACCAAACGCCGCTGTCGTCGATGCCGCTTTCGTAGGTTTTCTGTATGTGGAAAATCATCGCAAGCGCAAGAACAAACCAGGTGATTCGCCGCGAGGGTATGTTATTGGATTCATGCTCCTTATTGGGAAGCCAAATTTGAATCACACTATAGCCAAAATAAACCAGCGTGATGAGAAAAATTCCGCCGTAGGCCGTTTTGGGGTGCAGCCAGATCACATTGAAAAACGGACAGAGAGAAAACAAGAGTAAGATGTCTAAATTACGGCGGGAAATCATTTTTGAGAAATCGCCCCAAAATAAAACGAAAATCAAAAACGTTATCCATGCCAAAGTCGGCCCCTCGATTCGAGGGCGAAAATTCCAGAAAAAACGATAGAGGCTTAGCGGGGCTTGTTCCTGCTTCTCGTCGTTGTCGACGTCAGGGGGATGAAAAGCGAATTCGATTACTTTTTTCTGTTCTGGTGATACAACCGCTATACCCATTTCGCCCCAATCGCCGAGGTGAATTTCAAAGATCCATAATTTATGCTCTTCTGAGTAATTCGGTCTTAAGCGCGCTTCAGGAAAATCGCTCAGAACGTCTTGAACGCGGGGATCCTCTTCAGCGGTCTCCAGTGCTTCCACTTCGGGCATCGGTATATCCTGAGCGCTTCCTATAGGAACGAGAAGAATTGAGATTACAAATATGTTTTTGACAAAGGGAATCATGATTTTGGATTGATGCAAATTTAAATTTTCAGGAAATTATTCTTCGTCCATATTGCTTCAAACAGGGATTTCATGCAAAGATAATCCATAGAAGTCGATGTCTTTCATGAGATATCGTATCATATCGAGCAAGGAGAGTAACCATGTCGCAACCATCTTTTATTCCAAGACGAACCTTTCTCGCCGGCGCGGCTGTTGCGGGGCTGGCTCTTCCAGCGGTTGCGTCTTCTTCAATAAAATCGTCGAAGCCTTCGTTGATTTGTTTCAGCAAACACCTTCAGTTTTCTCGCGATTATAACGAATTGGCTGATTTACTGGCCGATCTGGGCTATGACGGAGCGGATCTGACCGTGCGGCGCGGCGGGCATGTCTTGCCCGAAAACGTAGAGCGGGATTTACCCAAGGCGGTCGATGCCATTCGAAAAGTGGGATTGGACGTCCAGATGATTACTTCGGATATATCCGATCCCGACGATCCCAAAACGGAGCGGGTTCTGAAAACGGCTTCCGCGCTGGGCATCCCCTATTATCGCATTGGTACGTGGCAATATGAAAAGAATCGTCCGATTATGGAGCAGCTCGATGAATACAAACCTCGCTTAAAAAAATTGGCGGCCATGAATGAGGAGTACAAGATTCGCGCCGGCTATCACAATCATTCCGGTCAGAATTATATCGGCGGATCAATGTGGGATTTATATGAAATCTACAAGGAGGTCGATCCCCAATGGGTGGGCTACAACTATGACGCCGCTCACGCCATCGCCGAGGGAAGCGCCGGATCGTGGGAGACGACCTATCAGTTGATCCAGGATCGCATATTCGGCGTCGCCGTGAAAGACTGCGCGTGGATGCGCGATCCCCAAAAAGGCTGGCGGCGAACTTATCCTCCCGTCGGCGAGGGCATGGTCAATTGGCCTTATGTACTTCAACTATTGAAAAAGACCAATTTCACCGGTCCCTTCTCCATGCATTTTGAGTATGACATTCCCGGAGAGGGAGCTGAAAAGCGCAAAAATGAACTTCAGTGCATCCGCCGCGATTTCAACCAATTCCAAACGTGGCTTCGCGAAGCGGGAATGCGTTGAAATCATCGAAAGGATTGTTCAAAACAATGAATGCGTTTCCCATGAAATGGAATAGTCTGCTCATATACTCGTTTCTTCTGACTGGCATCTTCACCACCGCAAGCGCTCAAGATGCTTCCTTATTATTCGATGTCAACGACGCCTCCGCTCCAGTTATCCAACCATGGAAAGTTATTCCTCTCGACCAGGATTATGGCGGGCTTTGGGCGGTCGCCGGCGATGTAGATAATGACGGGCAGCCCGAAATCGTCAGTTCTGAAAATTATAACGAAAATGACGTCCATTACACAACGACCGCCGTCGCCCAAAAACTTGACGGATCCATACTTTGGAAATGGGGCGATCCGGATGTTGGGCGCAAAATTTGGCATCATGACGTCGCCTGCCAGATTCACGATTGGGATGGAGATGGAAACCGGGAAGTTGTTTTATTGACAAAAAAACATCTTGTCGAACTCGACGGTGCGACCGGTCAAGAAAAGCGCCGTTTTCCGATTCCGGAAGGCGCCAGCGATTGTCTTGTGTTCTGTGATTTATCCGGCAAAGGTCGAGCGACGGATGTGCTGGTTAAAAATCGCTATCGTCAAATCTGGGCGTTTAACCATGCGGGCGATCTGCTATGGACGGTGAAAGATCCCGGCGGCTTCCGAACATCTCACCAGCCGCGTCCGGTCGATCTGGACGGCGACGGCCGCGACGAAATCATGGCGGGCTATGCCATGCTTAATTCTGATGGCAGCGTTCGTTGGGTTTTCCAATCTCAATCCGTCGATCAGAGCCGAGGGCATCTGGATTGCATGCGGGTTGTACGCGAAGGACGCAATCCGGACGAATTCCGATTGGCGCTTACTTGCTGCGGCGCTAATAATATCGCCATGGTGGACGGCAATGGCAAGGTCCTATGGGAAAAATCCGGCTATCATTTTGAATCGATCAACGTGGGATATGTGATTCCCGGTGAGCAAGAAACGCAAATTCTTGTCGATATCGATCATAAGCCCCTGGGAGAAAGTCCATTATGGCTTCTTGACGCCAGCGGCGTTCACCTCGGCCGAATTGTCTCCGATTACTGCCGCCATCATAAACTGCTTGATTGGACCGGCGATGGATTTGACGAGATTTTTGTAGCTCACAACCGAGCCGTCTACGATGGCCGCGGTCGGCGCATCGCTTCATTGGCCAAACCGCAAAGATCGTCTTCAGCCGAAAAAGGCGAAGACAGTTTATTGCTAGGCGATATGACCGGCGACGGCGTTCAGGACGTCTTGCTCATTACGCCGGAATCGGTAAGCATCTTCAAAAATGAACATGGTAAGAAACCGAATAGCCCGGCGCCCTTGGGAACCGGACTGAATGTTACTTTATATTGAATCGCATAATGGAAATATATCTCGATTCAAATCGGCGACGGCGTGATATTATGAAAAAAGAAACCATAACTCTTCAAACAAGTTCAAGAACCGATTTTCTCCCTATTACCAAAAAAGTGCAGGCCGCTTTGTCCAAAATGAACGCAGGCGACGGCGTTTGCACCTTATATGTTCCTCACACGACGGCTGGGATATTCGTTAATGAAGGATACGATCCCGATGTTATGCGAGATGTGGAATATGCTCTCGAAAAAGCCGTTCCCTGGCGCGCGGGCTACGCCCACAGCGAAGGCAACGCGGCGGCGCACATCAAGGCGATTTTGACCGGCAACAGCCAACAGGTTCTGGTAGAAAAAGGGAAGATTCTCCTTGGCCGCTGGGAGGAAATCTTCTTCGCGGAATTTGATGGGCCGCGCTCGCGAAGTTTGATTATAACATGCTCCGAATCATCTTCTTAAACGCCAATCAATAAAATAGCATTGAAAAAAATCTCACTCTGGATATTCGTCTCAATCAAGTTTGATGCTATTATCCATTTCCCCTTTCTTGGAAAGAACATTCCTATTTATTTTCTGGTTGAGGAACATCCGTGGGCTTCAAGAATTTATTAAATCCCCAGCAATATGAAGCGGTTACGCATGGCGATGGCCCCCTGTTAGTACTGGCCGGCGCCGGCAGCGGGAAAACGAGAGTCATCGCCTATCGCATCGCTTATTTGATCAAAAAACGCAAAATAGCGCCGTCGCAGATTCTTGGCGTGACCTTTACCAACAAAGCGGCGAACGAAATGCGCGAGCGCATCGCCAAATTAGTGGGCAAACAGGCGGCGGAATTAACGCTGGGAACTTTCCATTCTCTGGGATTGAAGATCCTGCGCGAGCACGGTAAACATATCGGCTATCGCAGTAATTTTACGATTTACAACGAGGGCGATCAGCTTTCTTTGGTGCGCACCCTGATTCGCGAACATCCCCAAAAACGAGAAAAATTCGATGCGGGCCTTTTGCTGTCTCGAATCAGCAGTTTCAAAAATAAATCGGTTGACGGCGCTTCCCGCTTCTCGGAATTCGGAGATAAATACGACCTGGTTTTCAGCGATGTTTTTCAAGGCTATCAGCAGCAGTTGCGCGCCTGTCAAGCGGTTGATTTCGATGATCTCATTCTTCTTCCCATCCGTATTCTAACCGACCATGCCGATATTCGCCGCGAATATCTGGAACGATTTCAACATCTGCTCGTGGATGAATATCAGGATACCAATCACGGGCAATATTGTTTGATACGTCTGTTGGCGGGGAAAAAGCCCAACCTTTGCGTAGTCGGCGACGATGACCAGAGCATTTATGCCTGGCGCGGCGCCGAGGTTCGCAACATCCTCCAATTCTCCAAAGATTTTCCCAACGCCAAGGCGATCAAACTGGAACAGAATTATCGATCCACTCAAGTGATTCTCGACGCCGCTTATCACGTCATCAAAAACAATTCCAAGCGTCAGGAAAAGCGGCTTTGGACGGATCGCGGTCGCGGGCGAAACATAGATGCTTTTATTGCCCGCGATGAAAACGACGAAGCGAAAACCATCGCATGGCGAATCCAGGCCATCCAGGAAAACACTAAGGCGCCATGGGGCGATTTCGCCGTTCTTTATCGCAGCAATGTTCAATCGCGGGCGATCGAAAGCGCTTTGCGCATCGCCAAGATTCCGTATGAAGTCGTCGGCGGGTATGAATTTTTTGAACGGAAGGAGATTAAGGATATCGTCGCCTATCTGCGCGTCATCAATAATCCCCGCGACGATCTCAGCCTTCTACGCATCGTCAATGTGCCGCGGCGCGGAATCGGCGGCAATACGATTGTCAAATTGACGGATGCGGCTCATGAGAAGGGATCGCCGGTCATTCAAGCGCTGCGCCAGGCGAAAAATGACGACGAGGTCTCCCGTCCGGCCATGAGCGGAATTCAAAGTTTCGTCCGTCTCATTGACGAATTGCATCAAGAAATTCCTCATCAACCCGTGCCGGATTTAGTACGAATGGTGATCGAACGCAGCGGTTACAGAGAGGAGTTGGAGCGCACGATCGATGACGCGGCAATCTCTGCGATCAAGGTTGAAATGGTCGAAGAAATCGCTTCCGCCGCCGCGGCCTTCGCCGAGTCTCAGCCCAAGGGGAATTTAATGGACTTTATTGACACGATATCCTTGGGCGATGAACCCAACCAGAATGGGAAAAATAAACGGCGCAAGGGCGAAGCTGTCTTACTGGCGACTCTTCACAGCTCCAAAGGATTGGAATTTCCCTATGTTTTTTTATGCGGGCTGGAAGAGAAAATTCTGCCTCACGCTCGCTCCTTAAAAGATAATACCGACGTCGATGAAGAACGCCGGCTTTGTTATGTCGGCATGACGCGCGCCCGGCGACACCTTACTTTAAGTTTTACTCAGGAGCGCGTTCAATTCGGGCGCAGGGCCAAAAGAATCCCGTCTCGCTTTCTTAAGGAGATCTCTCCGGATCTTCTCTGCAAGCAGTTCAGCCATAGCCCCTTCTTTTTTCATCGGCAAAAACTACCTGACGCCTCCGACTCGGCTGAGCAGGAATAAGCCGCCCCGTTCTCACTTCCCTTGCGAAATCGCTTTGTTTTCCGCACTATAAAATAAAGACGATCAGACGAGGGATCTCTGAAAAACGGCGGAAATGCAATCTAAATATCGGGAGGATTGTTCCATGGCGCATTCGAATCGACGTGAATTTCTATCCTTGACGGCCGGTGCGGCGGCGGGCGCGTTGATTTCGGAAGCGGCTTACGCCGGTAAGAAGCGCCCCAATATTCTTGTGATTTTGGTAGATGATCTTGGTTATGGCGATCTCAGCGCTTACGGCGCTCCCGACTTGAAAACGCCGAATATCGACGCCCTCATTGCGGAAGGTATGCGCTTCGATTGCTTTTACGCCAACTGCCCTGTATGTTCCCCCACGCGCGCCTCACTGTTAACCGGCCGGTATCCCCATCGAGTGGGCGTTCCAGGAGTCATCCGCACCCATGCCGATAATTCATGGGGGTATTTGGATCCCCACTGCGTTACGCTTCAAGACAGGCTGCGCAGCGCCGGCTATACGACGGCTCTGGTCGGGAAATGGCACTTGGGCCTGGAATCCCCCAACAAGCCCAATCAGCGAGGCTTCGATTTTTTCCATGGTTTTCTCGGCGATATGATGGATGATTATTTTAATCATCGCCGGCATGGAATCAATTACATGCGCTTGGATGACCAAGAAATTGATCCTCAAGGGCATGCCACCGACCTCTTTACCGATTGGGCCTGCGATTATATTCGCCGCCAGTCGTCTTCCAGTCAGCCGTTTTTCCTGTATCTGGCTTACAATGCGCCGCACAGCCCGATCCAGCCTCGAGAGGATTGGCTCAAACGCATCCAACAGCGCGAGCCCCATATCGATCCGCAGCGCGCCAAGTTTGGAGCGCTTGTCGAACATCTCGATGACGGCGTCGGAAAAGTGATGAAAACCCTTCATGATGCCGGCCTTGACGAAAAAACATTGGTGGTTTTTTCCAGCGACAATGGCGGGCGTCTGCATTTCGGCGCCTGCAACGATCCACTGCGCGGCGAAAAAGGCGCTTTGTATGAGGGGGGGATTCGCGTTCCTACGGCTGTGCGCTGGCCGGGGCGCATCCCGGCGGCAGCGTGTTCAAACCGCATCGCCTTGACCATGGATATTATGCCGACGGTGCTTGACGCCGCTGGAATCAAAGTTCAGAGCGAGATAGACGGCCATACTTTCCTGCCAACGCTTCTGGGACGAAATCAACCGCCTCTTGATCGGGATCTTTTTTTCATCCGGCGAGAAGGCGGCGCCTTCCAGGGCCGCACCATCGAAGCCATTCGACGCGGAGATTGGAAAATCATGCGCCCCATGCCGGGCGAATCTCTCGAACTTTTCAATCTTCAGTCGGATCCTCGCGAATACATGAACAAGGCGGGGGTTGAAACAAGAGTATATGCCGAACTGGGGGGGCGTCTTTTGGATGAAATGGCGACGTACGATGACGTCCCATGGCAGCCGCCGTAGCGTTGGAAAAAATGAATGACGCCTTCAATAATAATGTTGTTTTCTATCTAAATCGCTCTATTTTTCGGAATAAAGAGATCGAATGCTAATCGTACAATTTTTCTCGTACGCGCCCCAAAAGCCCATTCATGGCGCCTAAATCTTTTTTGGAAAGCCCCCCCATGACCTCCCGAATTCTCGAATAATAGAGTATTTCCGCTTTCCCCAAAAGATGGCTGCCTTCTTTTGTCAATTGAACTTTATTGATTCGCCGGTCTCCCGGCGCCGGCGCGCGCCGCACCCAGCCGGCTTCCTCCATGCGATCGACCAGGCCGGTCACATTGGAGCGATTGACCAGCAGCCGCGCTCCCAGTTCGGTTTGAGTGATGCCTTCATGGTTCGATTGATGCTTTAGAAGAATTAAAACGTTGAACTGCGAATTGGTTAATCCCAAAGGGCGAAAAATGCGCTGCCCTTCTTTGGCGAGCATCTCGCCGGTCAACACGATATTCATGATCGCTTCGTGAGCGGTATCGGAGATTGGATTGGGCATTCCCAATTCTTGCTGCAATCCCATTATTTTATCCTCCCGATTTTGGGATCATCATACGCCGAAGCGTCGAAACTGCGCCAAGGCAGTCTCATGTAACTTATTATAACTTCAGATTGAAATAATTCATACCTAAACCGTTTAGTAAGAAATAAAAAACCGCATCGGCGCAAGCCGTGCGGTTTTGAAAAATGTCATGCGAATACGCTTTTCCGGATTCTCTTAATCATCCTTTTTGGGAATTTCTTCCTTCAAAGCTTCTTCGATGGCTTCCTTAAGAATTTTGTCTGTCGGCTTTACTTTGCTGCGAAAACGATGAAGCAGCCGGCCGTCTCGCGCGATCAAGAATTTTTCGAAGTTCCACTTGATGTCGCCCGTGAAATCGGGATTTTTCTGCGTCGTCAAATAGCGAAAAAGCGGATTCTGCTTTTCGCCTTTGACCACTACTTTGGAAAACATGGGAAAATTTACTTTGTAATTCAAGGTGCAAAATTCTTTGATTTCCTTATCGGCGCCCGGTTCTTGGCGACCGAATTCATTGGCTGGAAATCCCAAAACAACCAGCCCCTCTTTTTTATATTGTTTGTAAACGTCCACCATATCTTTGTATTGAGGCGTGTAGCCGCACTTGGAGGCCGTATTGACGATCAAAAGAACGTTACCTTTGAAATCCTTCATCTTCACTTCTTTTCCATCGATGTCTTTCATCGTAAAATCGTAGAGGCTTTTTTCTTTTTCTGATTCATCGGCCATGACCATAGGGACGAGCGCAATCAAGGTAAGCACAACAGCGGCAATCATGAATTTTTTCATAGCGAGACTCCTAGAAACAAAAAATTAGGGCGAAGGAAGAATACCAAGGTTGGTCTTGAGATTTGACTATTATGTTTAGTCTAATATTAAAGAATGGCTGGCGGCGTTCGGTTCGTCAAGCGGTTTTTAAGGGGAAGATTCTGAATGACTGGAACATTCGTCCAAATTTGACCGGTTCCTTCTGCATTGAACCGAAGTGGCTCCTCAATCCCACCGCGGGGGCTTAATCACGCTCAATAGGTTTGAAAAATCATCGGTCCAGACTTGGAAGCCGGGCGTAGGGCGTAATTCCTCCCAGGCAGGATCTTCGGACAACTTTTCCAAGACGCCGGAAGGCGGGCCCATCGCCGCCCAAATAGATGGATAAATCATCTTCTCTTTTTCAACGTACGATTTATCCAGGTCGCGTTGGATCAACGCCCTCCAATCCGCCTCTCGGGCAAGCCCCGCCAATACCGGCGCCAAGTTCAAATATCGGTTGCTGATCTGATAGATCAAGACGCCGTCTTTTTTTAACTTTGTTCGAATCATTTCGAAGGCTTCGCGCGTCAGCAGGTGGGTGGGGATGGAGCCGCTGCTGAAAGCGTCCATGATGATGACGTCGTAGGATAGATCGGGCGCTTTTTCCAAGGTCAATCGCGCATCGCCCAAATGAATTTGAATAGCCGCTTTGGAGTCTCTCAAGAAAGTAAAATAATCCGAATGCTGTGCGATTCGAACGACATTGGGATCGATTTCGTAATAATCGATCGCATCCCCCGCCCGGCCATAAGCGGCGATGGCGCCGACCCCCAATCCGGCGATCGCCATAGTTCGGGGCGCCGGCGACAAGGAATTCATGGCAGACAGGATTTGCCCGAAAGGCCCGGCTTCGGTGAAATAGGTCAGCGGGTTCATGTGATTTGAAGGATGCCGGCTTTGTGCTCCATGCAGCGTTGTTCCATGGTAAAAAAGAAAATATTCCTCTTTGGGATCCATTCTGATGAGCAGCGGCCCGAAAAAACTACGTTCGCGGTGAAGCACTTTGCGATAAGCGTCGTTGATGCGAAAACCTCCGACGATCAAGACGGCCAATAGGAAGCCTAAAACAATCGGGCGATTCACCCAACCGTAAAAATAGGCGGCGAAAAGAGACGAAACGATCAACAATCCGAAGATTCCGACATGGTAAGCCGCATCCGGATTGCCGATCAGAGGCCCCAATAGCAATATCCCTAGTCCTGCCAATAAACCGTAGGCGAACCGCCGCGTATTCGGTTTTGGATTGCTTTGTCGAGGGCGCAGCATGGCGGCCGCCGCAATGGCCAGCGGATATTCAAGGGGCGCGTCGAAAAGAAAGGGAGCGGCAATCGCGTTGATCAGTCCACCCGCCATCCCGCCCGCCGCCATCCACAAGTAAAACTCGGTCAAATGTGAAGTTGCAGGACGGCGTTTGGCTAACTCGCCGTGGCAGACCATGGCGTGAATGAAGAAGGCTGTCAAATGGATGGGAAAGTTAATAAAAAGCGGGACTTTGCTTCCCCAAAAAAACAATAAAACCGGCGGGGCGAGCAGATAGGGCTGGATTCTCAATAGGAGGCCTCGCCGGAAAAGAGTCTTCCTCGCGAACACGAGGATGAACGTACTCAGATAAATGGCCAGCGGCGCAATCCACAGCAACGGTGCGGCGGCTAAATCGGTGGTCATATAGGTGGTCACTCCCAGCATCATGCTGGATGGCGCCAATGACAGAAGAAGCCAGCGCAGGCGATCGGACGCCGTGATCCTGGTTTGCGAGATCCCTGTTTGCGAAATCCTGGTTTGATTATCTGGCTGTTCCCGCTTCTCGATATGAATGGAAATAGAAGGTGTTCTCCACAATGCGACTGCGCAGATAAGCGATAAAAAAAACAATGCGACATACCCGGCGCTCCAAGCAAGCGCTTGATTGGAAAGGCGGAAATAAGGTTCTATTAAAATCGGGTATCCCAATAGAACGGCCAAACTTCCCAAGTTGCTCGCAGCATAAAGAAAATAGGGATCATGCGCCTCTTTATGGCGAGTAAACGAAAACCAGCGCTGCAGCATGGGGGCGGTGAACGAAATCACCCAGAACGGCCAGCCGATGCACACTAACAATAGGTGCAAGAGCCACAAAATCGGCGCTCCCGCAGCGGGAGGCGGAGAAGCGTAATTCGCGGATATGGGAAGAAAGAAGAATCCGGCGCCCAGAAAGAGGCAATGAAGAACGGCCTGCCGCTTAACGCCGAATCGGCGGATCATCGCGTGGGCCGATGCGTATCCAGCCAACAGCGCCGCCTGATAAAAGACCATGCATGTATTCCATACGCCGGGAGTCCCTCCCAAATAAGGCAAAACCATTTTGGAAAAGAGGGGTTGGATCCAAAACAACAGCATTGCGCTGAGAAATAGCGTGACGGCGAACAATAGGACCAATCGATTCTCCCTCGTGATCTTGAATCTATGAATTTGATGCTCGTTTTTTTGATTGTAATCTCATTCATCATGAATCCGACATCGCTTCCGGGCTAGAGGCGCAAATCATCAGCTTTCCAGAGCCAGGTTCTCTTTTTCTCGGGATTATAATAAAGACTCGCCCGTTCTTGAAAAAAAGGCGAGTCGATCCAGGAGGGAAAGGCTGCGTATTTGTGTTTTTGTAGTAGGATTTTCGTCTCTTATTCAATGAGACTTTCTACTGTAGATTTTGAGGATCTATCGTACATGGGGAGGTCTTCTTGGCATGACGGATCAGACTCGATGGATTTAAATAAAGTCTTCAAATCGTTTGGATCGGCGGGGCGCTGAATCAGTTCGACTTGCTCACTGTTTTCCAGAGGATCGGTCTCTATCGAACCGATTTCGTCGTACAACACTATGATTCTGACATTCGGCTGCAGGCCGCGCAGCAGCCAAATTCGAAAAGTGGGATGCGGCAGTTCCTCCGACTGACCAAGGATGCAGGCGTGGAATTGGGTATTTCGCGCTTCGCTCCATAAATCCATATCATTTTTTACCGTATAGATTTCTCCCTCTTTGGAGATGATCAATTCTCTCAAATCATCGATCTCTTCATCATTAAGACCCATCGTTAAAACTCGCAGCGTATCGCGATCAAAAGCAATCATGATTTTTCACCTCGATGTCGGCTTCCTGCTCGTCAAATTACAGAGCAGCATAATTAAGTACGTCTATTTTAGAAGTTATTACGCCGGCGAGTTTTTGTCAGCCTGTCAGCCTCTTTGAGACAATTTTTTGCATAATTTTTTTATCCCAAATGGAAAAAGGGCGATCAGACCGCCCTTTTTCCGGTAAATTGAATCGATGTTTAGGTTGTATTTATCACTCATCCATAAAGGATTTCTCGTTTTTGAGGATCGTATTTCAGCCTTTTCCCGACGCGATTGGATTCCGCAACCATAATCCCCGCCACGGAATGCGACAATCCATATTCGATGCTGCAGCATGGATCTTCGCGCGTGCGTATGCACTCCAGCCAATTGCGCATATGGCTGGCGACATTTTTCACGGGTTCCAGCGTCTTGGCTTCTTGTATTTGCTCGTCTCCTGCGCCGCCGTCGCCCGATAGAATGCGTTTTTGAACGTCCAATTTTCCATTTGTGCCGTAAACGATGAAATGAGTGTCCGCCGAATTGCATAAACTCATGGAAATATTCAATTGGAATCCGGATGGGTAATCGAGAATTGCGCTCAAAGTATCGGCCGTCTCGCGGTCGTCGTCGGGATCGTCCTGATTCCACAATAACACCGCCGCGCTGGCTGTTACTTCATAGGGAAACAGATCTTGCATATACCAGGCCACTGCATTGAGATAATGCGAAAGCCACAGGCCGGGCAGACCGTTTGTGTAATCCCGGTAGAGATACCATCGTTTGAAGCGTTTGGCGCTGAACGGCTTTTTGGCGTGATGCAATTGGAATAAATCCCAATTGACGTCGTCTTTTTTCACATCGGAATAATCTTTTCGCCACCGGGGCTGGATAAAATTTTGCGCAATGGAGATTCGGGTTATTTTCCCTAAAACGCCGGAATGGACGGCATTGGCGCCTGCAATGTAATTTCCATCGCTGCGCCACTGGGCGCCGATCTGTACAACGCGCTTATTGGCGCGCACGGCGTTGACCGCCGCAACGCCTTCTTTTAAGTCGACGGCGAAAGGTTTTTCGCAGTATCCATCCTTGCCCGCTTCCGCCGCTTCCTTCAAAATCTTGGCGTGGCTGAAATCGGGCGTGGCAATGACTACGGCGTCCACGCTCGGATCGTTGAGTATATCTTCATAATTCTCAACCGCTTTAGGCGCGGTTTTCTGGCCTCTGCTTTGCGCCGAAGCAACCGCGCGATCTCTCGCAATGCTCCAGACGTCGCAGACGTGACTCAACTCCACGCCCATATCTTGGCATTGAATGATATCGGGAATATGCTGGCTGCCGCGAACTCCACAGCCGATGACGGCTATTCGAATGCGATTATTCGCTCCCACTGTTGATAAGGTTTGAATCCCCGGAAAACCCGCCGCTCCCACGGCAAGCGCTGTTCGATGAAAATCTCTCCGCTTCAAGGTCTCTCTCCATTCTTTTCTCATAGGATATAGATAAATCAAATCCAAATGTTGCATCGCGGAAAACCGCAAGTACTATGAAGATATCAAACTTAAACAGTCTTAGGGAAGGGTGAATTGGTGAATTCTTCTAAATCGTCGCCTCCGTTTGTTCTTCAGTCAGGAAAATCCAGAAATGTCATTTTCGAGACGCCGCATCTTGGACGAGCGACGCCTGACGAATTGCAGCGCCATTCCAAACTCGTCGAAGCGGCGGCGCGGCGTTGGGATAATCATATCGATCGCGCCGGCGAAATGATGCTGTCGGAAGTCGGCGGGGAATGGATTGGTTCGGTTTATTCGCGAATGGTTGTTGATTTAAACCGGGGGCCCGATCGGGTGGATTCGCGCGTTTCCCCCGATTGGCCGGGAGCGAGAATCTACGAAGACGGAGGCGTGATTGTTCCCTTTGTAAAAAATAAAACGGTTCTAAACGCTCTTTACGAGAATCCGCTGAATCCCGAAGAAATCGAACATCGACTCAAACTGTACTGGTTTCCATTCCACGATCAGTTGCAAGCGCGCATCGATGCAATTCTGCATCGATTTGGACATGCGATCCTGATCAGTTTGCACAGCGCCGAACCGGAGCCGGAACACTGTCAAGGCGATATGCCTGTCATTTATCTTGGAACGGGCAACGGATCGACATGCGATGCCGGAATGCTCAGCATTATTCGGACTGTCCTGGAAAAGAGCAATATTCGGGTGATTTCGGAATTGTATTATCAGGGAGCGTTCACTACCCAGGCCTATCGGAAAGATCCCCATGTTCACGCTGTCCAAATTGAACTGGACCGGAGGTTTATGAAAACGGATGCTGAAATAAAACGGCAGTTAGAACCGCTCGCGGCAGCTCTTCAAAGCGTATCTACCGGCGGCGTCGGGATCGCTCCGTCTTCTTCACGCGCTAAGCGTCTTTCGGTAAGACGAACGTATATCGACCCCCTGACAGGAGACGTCCTCCCTTATTGATCTTTTTCTCTGACAGAATGATATAACCGGATAATTTTTCAGGCCGTTAATGTGGATATTTCTTTCTCCATCGCTCGAGCCAATCGTTTGTAGCCTTCCTGCAGCGCTTGTTCTCCGATCATGCCATAGGATAGTCGCATGGCGGATGATCTTTTCGATTCAGGGCGATCGGAGGAATAACAGAGATCTCCCGGCACATAGAGTACTTTTTCTTGAAGCGCCGTTTGGAAGAAATGACCTTTTGCGCTCGTATCAACAGCTTCGGGCAAGACAACCCATGTATAAAAGCCGCCGCTGGGACGAAGCCACTTCGCTTCCGGCGGAAAATATTTTTCAAGAACGTTTAACGCAATATCTCGTTTGCGCCGATAGATGCTCTGAAGCGTTTTTAGGTGCTGATCGAATAAACCGGATTGCATGACGGTTTTTATAATTTGCTGCGCCATATTGCTGCTGCCGAAATCATGATTTCCTTTTATATCAATCATTTTATCGATCAGCTCTTTCGGCCCGACGCCAAATCCCAAACGGAGCCCCGGCGACAAAGATTTGGAAAAAGATTCCGTATAAAGGATTTGTTGATTTGAATCATCGAATCGTTTGATAGGATGAGGGCATTCTCCATCAATAACCAACCGGCGATAGGCTGCATCCTCTACCAATAAAATGGGGAATCCGCCGTCTCGATATCGCTGAAGAATCGACAGAATCTGTCTTCGACGCTCCTGAGGCAGAGTGACGCCTAAAGGATTCGTCGCATAACTCATCAAATAGAGCATCTTCACGCGAGATAATCGTTTTTCTCGCTTCAATTGTTCCAGGCATTCTTCCAAACGTTCGGGAATCAAACCGTGTTCATCCGTATCAATTCCAATCGTTTGCGCGCCCCGCGATTTGAAAACGCCTAAAACAACAAAATAGGTAGGCGCCTCAAGAAGAACTATGTCTTCTTCATCCAGCAGCGCCTCCGCCGCCAGATAGAGTATTTGCTGAGAACCCGAGCCGACGAGACAATGGGATGCATCGATTTCGCTGTTAGAAGAAATGACCTGTTCGCGGCGCAGCCGATCGATGAGTTTGATTCGGAATTCCAAGTCGCCTTGAGTCGTGCCGTATTGCAGCGCCGCGCGCCCGTTTTGTGCCTGCTCCATCACTTCGCGCAACAATCCGGCAAACTCTTCATGAGGCAAAGATTCCTGATCGACAAATCCCGCCGCTAATGAGATGATGTCCGGATCTTCGAGCGCCTGCGCCATGAGCCAATTGATTTCCGGCGGCAGCGTCCGCCGGGCGACGGTCGAAAACCTTTGGCGCCAATTGAACGTTGCATTACTATATGCTGATTGACGATTTTGCACTGAAACCATTATCATCCTCATTAATAAAGAAAATACAGGATTATTTTACATGATTATGAAACGATTGTCTCCAAACATTTTATTGTTGGGTTTAGGATTCTCGCTTTTTCTTCTGTTCATGTCGATTATTTTACAGGCGGGAGGGTTAATGCCCAGCCTTTCGCCGTTGTGGTATAAAATTTATTTCAGTTTATTGGGCATCATGTTCTTTTGGTGGCCGTTCGATATGCTGATCCATTGGGACAAGCGCACCCCCGCCTCCCTGGAAAAAGATAAATATATTGCCATGGCGGCCGGAACGATCATTCTGATTGTCTTCCCGGTTCATTGGTTTCAGACGCCCTTGTGGCCCACCGTGGGCGTCGCGGTGTTTACGGCTATTGTGCTGCCAGGCCTCTTTACGATTCTTGCTCGCGCCCATTCTCGTAAAATCACCATCGATCCGAAGAGTATTTTGCATATTGGGATGAAATCCCCGCGAGCCTCCGAATTTCTGCAATACTTCCCAGGCGCGCATTGTTACGTGTTTGGGCTTTCGAAAATGGACGGCGACCGGGCTCATGTCATTTTCCATCACAGGTCCCCTTACGAAGAAATAGAAGGCGCGCAGATCGACTATGTTTTAGATATTGGAGTCGACCGGCGCCTGGGCATCCATATCGGCGGAAAGGAGCAATTGCAGTGCTACTTTTTTGTGAATGGCGATGATGGCGCTCAGGTGGGCTTTCTTCCTTCCGCCAATATCGGCCGCGCATTGGATTACGGTTTTTCCGAGTCGGAACTGGAGCGCGCCATCGAAGAAGCGGAATCCGCCGATCAGCGTTGGGGCGTCATCGGCGACAAGCCTCTCATTGTTCAGCATTATCCCGGGAACTTTGTAAAAATCAGATAATTGATTAGGAATGGTTATGAAATTTAGTGGATGGACTGGATTATTCGCCGTCGTGATCGGCGTATGCGCCTGGAGTGATACGGTTACAATTTTTGCTACATGTAAGACCTTAGGACGTTTGGAGCAGTGCGGATGTTCTACGGATATCGAAGGCGGTTTGGAGGCGCGGGCGGGATTTCTTGAACGCGCTCGAAAAGAAGAGCCGGATGCGATCTTGGTGGATTTAGGCGGTTTTATGCCCCTGCGTCATGAAAAAAAGAAAAAAGAATTCCTGCTGCCGGATGAAGATTCGGTCAACGCCGCCGTGGGGCAAACCAACCTGGGTGGGATGAATCTCCTTCAATACGATGTTGTTTTATGCGGCCCCGGTGATTTGGATTACGGTTCAGCCGTTTTAGAGCCGGCTTTTCCGTCAAAGGATGTTTTCCTTGGCTCTGACGTCGAATCGGACGAAAACTGGTTATTGCCCTATAAAATAATTCAACGCAATGGTCTGAAGATCGGCTTCGTTGGAGCGTCTTCCCTTTTGGAAAAGAAGCAGCGAATCAACCGCGAGTTTACGTTTCTTCCCGCCGGAGAATCCATCCCGCCCATAGTGCGGCGTCTTCGTCGAGATGAAAATGTGGACGCCGTCGTCTTATTGGCGCATGAACCGCCGCCGACGGTTCAGCGTTGGTTTTCCGGTTATAAAGGCCCTCGAATCGATCTAGTCATAGCCCTCGATTTTGGCATTCGGATTGAAAAGGCGGGAGATGCCTATTTGACCAACGCTCCGGGCAAAGGGCGCGCCGTCGGCAAGATTGTCATGGACATCAAAAAGGGGGAGGGAATTCAAGATGTCCAATATCAGCGAATCCCCATGTATCCCAGTAAATATTCTAACGATGCAATGCGGAATTTCCTTTATCGATCTTATACCGGCATGGTGAATGCTCTCAATCTCAACGACGATTCGTTGGAAATTCAAAATGATGGAGAAAACGGTTATCTCGGAGCGAAAATCTGTATGGGCTGCCATATTGATGAATATGAACAATGGAAGAAAACACGTCACGCTTCCGCTTTCTTCGAACTTCTAGAGCAAACCCGGCATTGGATTCCTGAATGCGTGAAATGCCATGTCACCGGTTTTGAACATCCGGAGGGATTCAAGCAATTTCCCCAATCGGATCATTTAATGCATGTGCAATGCGAGACGTGTCATGGCCCCGGACGCCGGCATGTTGATGAATATGGAATGGGGCATATAAAACTGACGCCTGAAAAATCGTTGTGCGTAAAGTGTCATACCCCGGAATTCAGTCCCCAATTCGATTCGATGTTTGACCTTTATTATAAACAAACCTTACATCAAGAATGATTTCATTATACGAACGGATGAAACAAATCATGTCGCAGCGCAGCAATAACGAACGGCGGCCGCCATTGGCCGAATTCATCGTTGTCGGCTTGATTATGCTGACTGCCATACTGCTGCGAATTGATTATCTGAATGAATATTTGACGGAATTTCCCGATGCGCGTCATCCGCTCAACGATGCGCGCATGTATTGGGAGATGGGGCGGGAAATCTATCAGCAAGGCGTCTTGCTGCCCAATGAAGGCCCCTATTATCAAGCCCCCCTTTATTCCTATGCGCTGGCGCTGCTGCATCACGCCGGCATTCATCGAATTGAATCTGTGTTGCGCATCCAGGGGTTTATCGGCGTCTTTTCTGTATTTCTTGTATACCTTATCGCAAGAATGACTCTGCCTTGGCGCTGGGCGTGCGCGCCCGCTTTGTTATACGCAATCTCTCATTATGCTCTTTTCTTCGAAAGCAAACTATTGGCCGCTGCGCTGGGCAATCACTTGTTTTTATGGTTTGCCTTTTTCTATATCCTTTGGATCAAACGGCAAAAGATCGGCTGGTTGATCGCAGGCGCGTTCATCTATAGTCTGGCGGTTTTATGCCGAGCAAATTTGATCTTTGCGCTTCCATTTCTGATTCTCCATGTTTCAGGCCCCTGGCGCCCTTTTCTCTTATGGAGAAAGAATCTTTCCAAAAGATTGGCCCTCGCCTTCATATTTACAAGCGTATTTTTGATCGGCGCATCGCCGGCGGCTCTTCGAAATTATTTCATTGGCGGCAGTTTTGTTCCCATCAGCGCCAACTCGGGCGTCACTCTTTACATGGGAACCAACAGCCGGGCGCAGGGAGGCTTGGGCCCGGTCGAGGGCCTTTCCAACGATATCGAACAGCAAAAATTTGGTAGCATCGAACTGGCTTCGAAACTGGCGGGCAAAAAACTCTCTCCCTCGGAAGCATCGTCGTTTTGGATTCGAAAAACGGAGGCGTGGATTGTTGAAAATCCAAGTGAATTTCTCGTTTTAGAAGTCAAAAAACTCCTATGGGCCTTTTATGTCGAACCGCCGGCCGTTAATTATTCGGCCCATTTTGAGATGCAGCGGCTCCCTTTTCTTCGCGTATTATCCTGGTTCACGGCGTTGGCGCTTTTTCTGGGAATTTTAGGCTTGCCGTTTTTACTATTTTATAATAGTAAAAGATCCGATGATCGTATTCCATCTTTCTTATTGAGTCTGATTGCCGGCTATGTCTTGTTATCCCTGGTTTTTTATGCTTCGGATCGATTTTTGGCCTCTATGCTGCCCATTTTCGCTCTGATTGGCGTGATGTTTATTCAGAAAATGTGCGCTTCCTCTTTTAAATTGATAGTTTTGAAAGAGAAAACGAACTTCTTTCGAAGATGCGCGATCTTATGTCTTCTTTTGGCCGCGGTAATGACCTTCAATCCTTTTCTAAGTTGGAATAAACAGCGTGAGATCGGCATGGGCTGGTACAACTTGGGCGTATTTTATACAAACAACAAAATGGATGACGATGCGTTTCAGGCTTATCTCGAAGCGCAGAAGCATATTCCCGATTTTCCCCCCTTGCTGCTGAATCTTGGCGTCTTTTATGCAGAACGAGGCGATTTGGAAAGATCGACGCAACTTTTTCAACGCGTAATGGAATTGGATCCCGACAACACGCAAGCTCTAAAGAACCTCCGCATCAATCAACAGCGCATGATGCCGTGATCACATGTTCATATTTTGCGCAGCGTCTTTGAGGCGCATTTTCGTAATCTTGCTTAAATCAAACGGTTAAATGAATCATTCTGCGAATCCCATGAAAAACCTTTCCGCTTTTTTTGACAAAGAAATAGCTGTAAAATACTTTGCTCCACGAGGTTAGGGATATTTTCCTAATGGGAATGCTTAATCTATTCCGATGATTGGTCGATACTGGAGCGAGGGGGAGCCGTATGGCAGCTCGCAAGACAAAAAAGAAACGCATAAAGAAAGAAACGAAGCCTGTATGGTTTTCCCGGGTATCGGAGACTGTCTATACAATGACCAATCAAACCCAGGAAGCGGTTACAGAAGCCTGGCAGAATTTAGAGCAGGAGCGGCGCCGGGAAATCATCTCGATTCCTCTGATCGCATTCTCTTTAATCTGTTTTTTGGCTCTGTTTTCATATCATCCATCCGATTTGGCGTCGCATGCGACTTTAGACGCCGAATCGGCGTCTGTTCAAAACTGGATCGGAAAGCCGGGGGCATGGCTGGCCTATGGGATCATTTTTCTGTTCGGCGCTTCCGGATATTGCGTCCCCGCGCTGTTAATTTTGTGGGGCGTCGATCGCCTTCGACGCGGCGCCGACCAACCTACGCGCAAAATTCGCATCATTGGATGCGTCGCTTTATTGATTACCGCTTCCAGTTTTCTGGGGATCATGACGGAAATCATGAATCCCAATGTCGGGGATGAACAAATTTGGCAGGTTTGCGGCGCCATAGGTTATGTTCTCGGCCGGCGGCTGCTGGAATTGGGGCATGCCGGCGCGTTAATCGTAAACGGCTCCTTTTTAGCGGTTTCGGCGCTGCTTTGCACTCCTTTTCTTTTCACAAACTTTTTCAGGCGCATCGCCATTTTTATTTTTACTTCGCGGCGGTGGAAAAGAGAAAAACTGGAAGAATGGGAGGAAGAATGCGAGGATGGGGAGGACGATTCTTTTTTGGCCCCCTCCGCGCCAGAATTCGATCGAAATGGAATTCGTTTGAAGCCGTTACGGGAGGCCAATGGCGAGTGCTCTTCGCCTCCTCCCATGATTACGACGCATGACAGGGAAAAGTTGGATAGTCTCAGGCCGCTTGAGGAAGAAGACGGTCTGCCTCCATTGAAAGTGGAGGAATCGAAAGGCCTCAAAATTATCACGCGAGAAGAAGAACCCATAAAAGAAGCCGATTTGGGAGTCAATCTGATCGAGACGCCCACGAATGACGAATATCAATTGCCGTCGGTTTTGCTGCTCGAAAAACCCAATCAAACGCGTCCTGAAATTGCGCGAGAAGAAATTATTCATAACTCGCAACTGCTTGAGCAAACCCTGAAGGATTTTAATATTACCGCCAAGGTCGTCGAGGTGAATTACGGCCCGACTATCACCTGCTATGAATTGGAGCCGGCGCCGGGCATCAAAATAAGCCGCATAGAAAATCTGGCTAACGATATAACCCGTTCCTTGAAAGCTGAAAGTGTTCGTATTGTGGCCCCCATCCCGGGGAAGGGAACCGTCGGCGTCGAAGTCCCCAACCGGTATCGCTCCGACGTCTTTTTGCGAGAAATGATCGCCTGCGAGAAATATCAGGCTTTGACGTCAAAATTGAGGATTGGTTTGGGAAAAGAGATCAGCGGCGAACCGTTTGTCTTTGATTTGATTAAAGCGCCTCACTTGTTAGTGGCGGGCGCCACCGGATCGGGTAAATCGGTTTGCATCAATGTCATCATCACTTCTATTTTGTATAATGCGGCCCCTCATGAGGTCAAACTTCTGCTCATCGATCCCAAACAGGTCGAGTTGGCCATCTATCGCGATATTCCCCATCTTTTATCGCCGGTAGTCACCGATCCCATGAAAGCGGGCGCCGCGCTGCAATGGGCGGTGGAAGAGATGGAGCAGCGCTATCGCTATCTTAAGAAGGCTGGCGTACGTAATGTTAAAGAGTTCAATAAAAAACGCATGGATCAGCAGAAGGGAAACATTCCCGAAAGCGAATCTTCTCTGGTTCTGCCTGGATTTCTTCCCTATATAGTCATTCTGATCGACGAATTAGCCGATTTGATGATGATTGCCCGGGTGGACGTGGAAGCCTCCATCGCGCGTTTGGCGGCCATGGCTCGCGCGGTCGGCATCCATTTAGTATTGGCGACTCAGCGCCCCTCCGTGGATGTTCTCACCGGCGTCATCAAGAATAACTTCCCCTCCCGCATCGCTTTTCAGGTGTCATCATCCGCCGACTCTCGTACGATTCTCGATATGAAAGGCGCGGAGTCTTTAATGGGGCGCGGAGATATGTTGTTTGCGCCCAGCGGCGCCGGCAGGCCCATCCGACTGCAGTGCTCCTTTATATCTACGGAAGAATGCGAAGGCGTGGTGGATTTCGTCAAAGAACAGCAGGATGTGGATTATGTCCAGGAAGAATTTATACCTCTGGATGACAGCAACAAAACCGGAATGACCAGCGACGCTTCGGATATAGACGACCTTTACGATGAAGCTGTTCAATGCGTCTTGGAAAATGACGCCGCTTCTACTTCTCTGCTGCAGCGCCGTTTAAAAATCGGCTACGGACGCGCCGCTCGCCTTCTCGATCTCATGGAGGAAAACGGGATTGTTGGACCTCCCCGGGGCAGCAAGCCGCGCGAGATTGTTCTAAATAAAATGAACTGAACATCTTATTACAAAATCGTACTTACCAATTCTTGCCGGATTGAAAATGTTCGTTTCGCTCTTTCCAGGCCTGGGCTAAATTCAACTTCTCCAGCAATTCATTTTCTGATAAGAATTCATCCTTGAGTTGAATCAGCCATTTTTGCAATTCCTGCT
Source organism: Candidatus Omnitrophota bacterium (assembly GCA_016934335.1). GTDB lineage: Bacteria > Hinthialibacterota > Hinthialibacteria > Hinthialibacterales > Hinthialibacteraceae > JAFGTC01. The sequence continues at coordinate 48,481 of JAFGTC010000037.1, forward strand.
CCATACGTTTCTGAAGCGCCGCATGCTTTGGATTATCGTATAAATTATCCATCTGGAGCGGATCTTTTTGGTTGTCGTATAACACCCAGCCTTCATCATAAAATCGCGCATAGGTGTATTGATCCGTTCTCACCCCACGCCAGGGCCTCCCGTTCCATTGGCGGGCCTGATCGCAAGTCAGCATATCCACCAGGAAAATGGATTCGTGCTTCGGACCCTTGCCTTCAAGAATTTGCCCGGATAAATCAAGCCCCTGCATCTCTTCCGGAATTTTCGAACCGGTGAACGAGAGCAGCGTCGGCGCTAAATCGGCAGTCCCGATTAACAAATCGGACTGTTGATTGCTTTTAATTTGAGTGGGATGACGGATGATAAGAGGTACGTTGATCGATTCTTCCCAGGGCTGCTGCTTCTTGATGCGTCCATGCGACCATAACATGTCGCCATGATCGGAAGTGAAGACGACGATGGTGTTTTCCCGCAGATTCAGTTCATCCAATGTTCTCAGCAGTTTCCCGACGCAGACGTCCAGCGCGGTTATATGCGCGTAATACCCCGAAACGGCTTTTCGGTTGGGATTTTTGCTGTTGGGGCGAATTGGGATTTTTTCGGGATCGTAAAAAACTTTATAATTTTCCGGAACCAATTCATACGGTGCGTGGGGAGGTCCGTATGAAACGGTCAAATAGAACGGATTCGATCGATGTTCGCGCAGAAATTCAATCGCCAAATCGGTCTGAACATCGGGTTCGTATCCGTTTCGCTCAATCAATTCCGGCGTATCCAAGTAATATTTAGTCTTGAAATAGTTATGGTGGCAGTTGTACACCGCCCAGTAATCGTTGAATCCATGTCTTCGAGGCCCCGGCGGCGTGAATTTGTGCCGGGATATTCCGTCTAAATGCCACTTGCCTATATAGCCGGTTTTGTATCCGCTCCGGGAAAGAACCGTGGCGATGGTTTCCTGATCGGTCGGCAGAGGGAGATCGTTGGAGATGCAGCGATGCGCGATCGGGTATTTTCCCGTCAACAAGGTTGCGCGGCTGGGCGTACAAAGCGGAGCGTTGGCGATCGCATCTTTGAAAAGAATTCCCTCGCCGGCCAACTGATCCAGATTGGGCGTCAATAAATCGTCGTTGCCCATGCAATGCAAATCCATGCCTCGATGTTGATCAACAAGAATAAATAGAATGTTAGGCTTTTTTTGATCAGCGCGAGCGGAAAGCGCGCTTGCCGTCAGCCCCGCTCCGGCCGCCTGCAGAAATTGTCGTCGCGTCGTTTTCATGATTATTGTTCTCCCTTGTTGTTGTTTTCAAAAAAAAGCGGAGCAACCATTGTACGTTACTCCGCGTCATTTTTTTATGGGAATCAGTCTCTTCCGGTCATTTCGATGAAAAAACAAAAAAATCTTCGAAATGAACGATTATGTATGCTATTTCATTTAATGCAGCATCCAAGAGGACACGTTTACGGCTCCGGTGAATCGGAGTATGCCGCGCGGGGCGTTATGAAAGCCGCCGTCTCCCATGTCGTTCCAAGATATTAATCCCAATCCCGATTCTGCGACAGCGCCATCCGTATATCCGGCTACATTGACGAGCCATTCATCTCCATCAGCAATGTATTTCCCATTTTCATCTGGAATCATAATCATGTTTTCCATGATGATGTCTACATCTTCGATTACTTCTACGTCGGTTAAAGCAGGGAAACTGAATTGCGAAAACGGAAACGCAATCTCCAACACCGGAATGCCGACGACTTCCTCTCCTTCAACAGCGCCTTCGATCAGGTGGGGCAGGGCGGCTAAAATAAAAGGCTTGACGCCAGCTGCTTCCGCTTCGGCAGGATCATAAATCGGATTCCAACCGCCTATGCTTTGAGAACCTACTGTACCGGTATGGAAAAATGGAGGCCCTTCCGTCGTGTTGCGGATTCCAAAGTTGCTCGGAGCGTATTCAACATCTCCTTCGACATCTTCCAGCAACGGGAAATAGCAACATTGATAACCGGGAGGATTCGCGCCGGCTTCATTGGGGAAAGCAGTCAATTCTTCGTCCCATTGGGGCGTTAGAAAAATTTCGAAATCGAGGTTGGTGCCCACGCCCCAACCAGCGTATCCCGTGTCATCCGCCTCGAGAGGAGCGATGATATCTCCAGCCCATGTCCAACCGTTTTTGTTGATGTATTTCAGTTCGGCTGAAACCAAGAAATAAAGGTACTCATCATCCCACAAGGCTCTCCATTGCCATTTCTCGTCTATTACATTACCCCACATGCTTGTGGGATTGGCGCTGTGCCTCAAGGGATAAAAATCTCCCGTCCATTCGGAGCCCGCCCACTCTTCTTCCGTGTATTCACCATCGATGACGGGCGGATCGCCTGTCACTTTGTTGCAGGTGTATTCACGCACGCTCTGTCCGTATGCGCCCAACGACGCAATGACCAAACATAGTACTAATCCGATGCTCTTCCTCATAAGACTTTCCCCTTTCCTATAATAAATATTATGATCTTTATATTAAATAATCGATCTAGCGATTGAATGCAAGGAAGGGCGCCGATTTTGCACAAGTTTTTTTTGCATTCTTTATCTCGACAGAGATCATAGGTTTCTGTAGTCTTAAAGAAGAATGTTTATGGTATCGAATTTTGGTGTTCATGAAAATCGAAGCTAATTTTCAATAAATTCTCAGGAAAAGGTTTTATTTGGAATGAATAATCAAACTCAGATTCTTCAAATGATCGATATATGCAAATCCTATCCCGGCGTTCAGGCCTTAAATAAGGTGAATTTCGATATCCAGGAAGGTGAAATCCATGCGCTCGTGGGTGAAAACGGCGCCGGTAAGTCAACCCTGATGAAAATTTTGGCCGGCGCCGAAACATTGGATTCCGGGGAAATTCGAATCAATGGGAAAAAAGTGGTTATCGATTCTCCCCAACGGGCGCAGAGTTTAGGCATCTCGATCATCTATCAGGAATTTAATCTGATTCCTCAATTAGGCGCGGCGGAGAATATTTTCCTGGGGCGCGAACCGACTCGAATGGGGATGGTCGACTTTCGCGCCGAAAAGAAAAAGGCTCGTGAAATCTTGGATCGATTGGGGATTCAATTTGATGTCGATCTTCCCGTCAGTCAACTTTCGATCGCCCAGCAGCAAATGGTGGAAATCGCCAAAGCGCTATCCGTCGATGCGCGCATTATCGCCATGGACGAACCGTCCGCCACTCTGACTCTTCATGAACTCAAGAGTTTGTTCGCTTTAATTCGAACCTTGAAGCAGCAGGGAATCAGCGTGATTTATATCTCTCATCGCTTGGAGGAGATTTTCGAAATCTGCGATCGCCTGACCATTTTGCGGGACGGCGAGTGGATTGACACTCGTCCTATTTGCGACATCGATCGCGATGGGATCATCGAACGCATGGTGGGCCGCAAAATTACCGATGAATTTCCCAAACAATCGTTTTGGCCGGGGAATCCGATTTTGCAGGTGGAGAATCTGAGCCGCGGCTTCGTAAAAGATGTTTCGTTCTCGATCCGCGGAGGTGAAATCGTCGGATTGACAGGATTGATCGGAGCAGGGCGCACGGAATTAGCCCGTGTAATTTTCGGCGCCGATGCGCCTGAATCCGGCAAGATCAAATTTGCCGGGAAGCCTTTGCATCATCATGATCCCCGAAAAGCCATTGATCTCGGAATTTGTCTTCTGACCGAAGATCGCAAAGGGCAGGGATTGATTTTGGGGATGCGCATTCGGGAAAATATCACCCTTCCCAAATTAAGCGAATTTTGCCGATTCTTTTTCATTCAAGGCTCCAAAGAACGTCAGTCTTCGCAAAAACATATGGAGAACCTCCAGATCAAAGCTCCTTCCATGGAGACTGTCGTCAACAATCTTTCCGGTGGAAATCAGCAGAAAGTAGTGCTCGCCAAATGGCTTTTGGCCAACTCGAAACTGTTTATTTTTGACGAACCCACGCGCGGCATCGATGTCGGCGCCAAGCGGGAAATTTATCTTCTTATGAATCAACTCTTAGAACGAGGAGCGGCCATTTTGATGATCTCTTCCGAACTGCCGGAAGTCTTGGGCATGTCAGATCGCATTCTGGTCATGAACCGGGGTTGCCTCGTTGGAGAACTGGATCGTCATGAAGCCACGCAGGAAAAAATAATGAAACTGGCGACGACGGCGCCCGAAAAAAAATTAACCGTCGGAATTTAATAGAATATCGATCTCTGATGCTTCAAATAAAAAAAGTCGATGAAGAATTTCTTTTCTTCCCCACATTCCCCAGGCGCTTATCCACCGGATGATTTGCTGGAATGGGGGGAGCCGACGCCCAAAATCCCATGGTGGTCTTGGCTTGGATTGGCCGTTATTCTTTTTTCGGAAATTCTTTTATTTCTCCAGATCGAACCAGTTTATACTCACTTCACGTTGATTGTCTGGTGGGGATACATCCTATTGCTGGACGGACTCATCAAGCGGCGGCGAGGCGTTTCCTGGCTGGCGGATAAACCTTTATTTTTTATATATTTAGCTGTGATATCGGCATTTTGGTGGCTGGTTTTTGAATTCTATAACTGCTATTTGGAAAACTGGCTCTATATCGGCGTTCCCTCATCGATTGTCTATCGATACATTTGTTATTTTCTCGCTTATGCCACCATAACGCCTGCAATCTTATTGACTTATCTGTTCGCATTCACTTATTGGCCTTCACATGAATCACTGGATTTCAACCGGCGTCCCAAGGAAATGACCTGTTATCTCTGGCTGATTTTTGGCATCTTGAGCGTGTCGATTCCCCTTTTGATACCCCAAAGAGAAATTCGTCATTATCTCTTTGGATTTGTTTGGATTGGATATGTTTTTATGCTGGAGCCGATCTCTTATTGGTCCGGCGGGTACAGTTTATTGCGTCTTTGGGCGGCTGGAGCGCGCCGAACGGTTTGGCTGATGTTCGGTTCCGGGGCCGTGTGCGGATTGCTTTGGGAATTCTGGAACTATTGGGCGGGAGCGAAATGGCTTTACACTGTGCCGATTTTGCCGTCCGTTCGCTACTTTGAGATGCCGATTATAGGATTTTTGGGATTTCTTCCTTTTGCCTGGGAATGTTTAATGTTGGTCATGTTTTCTTCCCTCATCCTGAATCGATTTCCTTTAAGATCGAATAGTGACGTTTTCCCCAGGGAATTCGTGTTGAAATCTCGCTGTTTATTTGCAGGATTAACTGGGCTTTTTATCATTACTTATTATGTTCAACCCAAGTATTATTTCCCGCTCATAGATTTCGATCCTTTTTGGGAAAAAGCGCCAAAGCCTAAGCAAGAAGAATGGGCGGAATCATACAAGGATAATTTTTTAACATTTTATATCGATTTATTCCAAACTGGAAATCAACCATCTAGGCGTGAATTGGAAAATATTTTTCCCAACGGAACTCTATTGGTTTACGGATGGCATCCATACGTCCACTCACGAGAAACCATGCGGCGTCTTGCCGAGCAGCAGAAAATGCCGGGGCAATGGAAATGCGTCGATCCGTTGCTGCGGGGATATGCGATGGCTTCTCGCTTTAACTGGGCGATTTATAGAAATTGGCCGAAATATCGAGATGAATTTGGTTTACCAACACAAGAATGAATTGCCCCCGCTATTTTTTTCATTTTTTTTGAACGAATTTACTCTTCCAGACGTCTAATGAATAATAATTGAAATAAATTGAAGATAAATCAATATAATATAAAGTAGATGGGAAATTTTAGCTGAGGATTTTCATTTTGCGATAGTAAACCACCAAAACTTGGATCGATAAAGAAATTAAAGAGAAATTTGTTACTTAACGGTGCTATAAACGTTTTACATTATACAGCGCAAATGACGAAGCACACTATACTGAAAAACGTAAGGGTATTATAACAATCTTAAAAATATAAAAATCAGAGGATTACACACCCTCCCTATACCTACCTCCCATTATTCTGCTCAAGCGGAGTCCGGCTGCCCAGCCAAAGGCTCCGTATTTTTTTTCTTTTTCGATTCTATTACCATCGAACGGGATTTAAACCGGGATGAGTCTCAAAGAGGACGTCGCCGTCGCTTATCAGCCCATTGGAGGAGGAATAGGAAACCCACTTGGGGGAATTGGGATATGATCCTAATGAAGTCGTATCGTCATCATAATCGGGGCCCAGGCTTGCAAGAGCATAGTCTTTTCCTGTACCGGGCTTGTCACGGTAGGCTACGCCGAATTCGTAGAAATTATGCCCATTGACGAATTTTTCGCGTTGTGTAGGTTGAAAAATATCGGTTGGGACATTGGGTAGATACGAAACAGGCGTGGTAAAGCATTTCCATGCGACATACCATCCTCCAATGTTCCATGCGTCCGGAAGTACTCCCCCTTGATCCAAGCGATACATTTCGAAAGCCGTTCGAATTGAAGAAAATTCCGATTCAACTCTTCCAATTTTGGCGCGCAACTGAGCGTTGAGAAAATTGGGCACGGCTATAGCGGCAAGAATCCCAATAATCGCCACGACAATGAGAAGTTCGATCAAAGTGAATGCCTTGATTTTATTCATGTTAGACCCCTTATTCTCCATAAACCGGCCAATACAAATTCTTGTAATTGCAATTTCTGAATAATCGATACATTAAATCATCTCTGTAAATATTTTGAAAGATGAAAAACGTCCCTCTGAACTTTTTTTTCTTTTACAAGTAATTCTAAAAGAAATGGATAATCAAAAAAATAATCACTGATTTTGCGTCTTTCATACCTGGCGATAGGTATATTTTTGTAGATCTTCGTGCCAAAATAGGGAAGCGGGATATTGAAAATAAAAAGCAAAGCGTTCCCTATATATAAAAGTTCAAAAATCAATAGATAGGATGAAAATTTATTTCAGAAAGGGAGATGATCATGTTTACACACAAAAAATCTTCGTTTTATATGTTCTTGTTGTTCGGCGCTGCGATTGTCTTGTTGGCGACCGGCTGTGGACGGCCGTCCGGAAATGAGACGATTGAGTTATCTTACAGCATTTTCTTCCCACCGACTCACATTCAATGTATAACGGCGATGGATTGGGCCAAAGAGATTGAAAAACGCTCCCAAGGCCGCGTGAAAATCACTGTTTTCCCCGGCGGCTCATTAAGTAAAGCGCCCCAGGTTTATGAGGGCGTCGTCAATGGAATTTCCGATATCGGAATGAGTTGCTTCGCCTATACCCGTGGGAGATTCCCTTTATTGGAGGGATTGGATCTGCCTCTGGGCTATCCTAACGGACTGACGGCGACTCGGATCGCCACGGCTATGGTCAAGAAATATAATCCGGAGGAAATTTCCGACGTCCATGTTCTGTACATCCACGCTCATGGACCAGGATTATTGGCCAGCAAGAAGCCGGTGAATAATTTGGAGGAAATGAAGGGCCTGCAAGTTCGCGCGACGGGCTTATCTTCCAAAATTGTTTCGAGTTTAGGCGGCGTTCCCGTGGGGATGAGTCAGCCTGAAACCTACGAAGCGCTGCAGCGCAGCGTCGTCGAAGCGACTTTCTGCCCGGTAGAAACTTTGAAGGGCTGGAAGCAGGGTGAAGTAATTGATTATGTTATTGATACATCTGTTATTGGCTACACGACCGCCATGTTTGCCGTCATGAATCAATCCAAGTGGGAGGCTCTGCCCAAGGATATTCAAGACATTTTCAATGCAGTGAGCGACGAATGGGTGGATAAACACGGCCAGGCGTGGGATGAAGCGGATGCTAACGGTTGGGCTTTTGTAAAAGAACTGCAGCGTACAATCATTCAACTTTCGGATGAAGAAAAGCAGAATTGGAAAAAAGCCGTCGAACCGATTTTGAGTGAATATGTTCAGAACACCCAAGAAAAAGAATTGCCTGGCGATGCTTTTTTGAAGGATATTCAAGATATGCTGGCGGCTGCGGATCAATAATCGATCTGGATGATATTAATTGGATTTGTTAATCAATGAAACAATTTTTTGCAGGCTTCACATCCGCTGTTCGGGCGGTGGTTTACGTGTTGACCGTCGTCTCCGGCTTGGGAATTCTTTTCATGATGGGCGTTACTTGCGCAGATATTCTTCTCCGAATCGCGGGTCATCCGATTGTCGGCGCCTATGATATTGTAAAAATCACCGGCGCTATATCCATGGGATGCGCTCTGCCCTATACGACGGCTGTTAAAGGTCATGTGGCTATCGAATTCTTATTTCAAAAAATGAGCCGACCTTGGCGCATTCTCGTAGATACGATCGCTCGTTTGTTATCGATGTCTCTATTCGGTCTTCTTACCTGGAGGTGCATCGAATACGGCAAAGCGCTGCGATTGAGCGGAGAAGCCACCGCCACATTGGAAATACCCACATTTTGGATTCTCTATGTTATGGCGTTTTCATGCGGAGTGGTTGTTCTTATCATCTTCGATCACATGATTCATCCAGGCAAGGAAATGATCAAACCATGACTCCCGTTGAATTTGGAATTCTTGGCTGTTTATTGTTATTGATTTTGTTAATCAGCAGTATGCCGGTGGCTTTCGTCATGGCCGCTGTGGGCGGACTTGGATTCGCGCTGGTAGTGACGCCTCATGCATCGTTGAGCATGATTTCCAGCGAGTTTTACGACATCTTTTCCTCATACAGTTTGACGGTTATTCCTTTGTTTGTATTTATGGGCCAAATCGCTTTTCACGCCGGCATCAGCCGCCGATTGTTCAATGCGGCGTATCATTGGCTTGGGCCTCTGCCGGGCGGATTGGCGATGGCGACGGTGGGCGCTTGCACGGCTTTCGGCGCAATTTGCGGCTCCGGTCCGGCGACCGCGGCCACCATGGCGTCGGTCGCCCTGCCGGAGATGAAGCGCTATAAATATGATATGGAATTAGGCAGCGGAACCGTGGCGGCGGGGGGCAGTTTAGGAATGTTGATCCCGCCGAGCGTCGTTTTCATCGTCTACGCCATCATGACCGAACAGTCGGTCGGCAAATTGTTTATTGCAGGAATCGTACCGGGTCTTCTTATTGCGCTTCTGTTTTGTCTCGCCATCTATATCAATTGTCTGCGCCGCCCTGAACTTGGCCCCTCCGCTCCCAAGACGACATGGAAAGAAAAATTCATCTCGCTCGGGGGCGTCACGGAAACAATCATTTTGTTCGTGCTTGTCATGGGAGGAATGTTTAAGGGATTTTTTACGCCCACTGAAGCGGCGGCCGTAGGCGCGGCGGGAAGTCTGGTTATCGTGGCGCTGCGCAGGAGTTTGACGTTCAAGGCGCTGCTGAAATCCATCCAGGAAACGGTTCGCACCTCATGCATGGTGATTATCATCGTCGCAGGCGCCACCATGTTCGGGCGGTTTTTGGCAATTACCCGAATTCCTTTTGAATTGGCCGAATGGCTTGTTGGCTTGCCTTTGCCCGGATGGATCATTATGGGATTTATTATTCTTTTTTATCTCGTCTGCGGTTGTTTCGTCGATGCCTTGGCTTTAATCATCTTAACGATCCCCATTTTTTCCCCGGTTGTAAGCGCATTGCATTTTGATCCGATCTGGTTCGGCGTGATTATTGTCGTCGTAACGCAGATGGGAGTCATTTCTCCTCCCGTCGGCGTCAATGTTTATGTGGTCAGCGGCATGGAGCGAGACATCTCTTTGCAGACAGTGTTTAAGGGAGCGATGCCGTTTCTTCTCGTTTTGGTGATTTCCGCCGTCTTATTGATTATGTTTCCTCAATTATGCTTGTTTTTACCGGAAATGGTTCATTGATATATCCAATCAAGGTGGTGAATGAGATGACTGGCGCGGATCATCTTTCTTGTGTATGCAAAAGAATTCTATTTTGTACGGATTTCTCGTCGAATGCTCAATTCGCTTTTCAGTTCGCTCTGAGTGAAGCGTCTCGCTTTCCGAACTGTACTCTCCATTTGCTCCATGTCATCCCTGAGGTGGAGGCGCAGTTTTGGAAGACATATTTGTATGAAATCGATGGAATCGATGAAAAAGCCAAGCAAGACACGCAGGACAAAATCGCCGAAGATTATCTGCCTCATATTCCGGAGCGAATTTCTTCTCATGTCGAAATTCGAGTCGGGAAGGATTATCAGACTATATTAGAGTATGCCAGAGAAATCGACTGCGATCTCATTGTCATCGGCAGACAGGGGCAATCCAATTTGCGGAAGGTTTTATTCGGCAATGTCACAGAAAAGGTGACGCGTCATGCGGAGTGCCCGGTGCTTGTGGTTCCACTTGTCTATCAAACAAAACAGTAAGGGGATTCGTCTTTTGAAAAACAGTGTTTTTTTTGCGGTTGTTTGCAATGTTTTATATGGTATAATGGAACTTATATACTAGATAGCAGGCGGATCATAAGTTGATGCACAATTTATTACGTGTTTCCGATGCGGTTTCATTGGCTTTTCATACGTTGTGGCTCTTAGCGGAGCGGCAAAATGAACTTCTCCGCACGCCTGAGATTGCGGAAATATTATCTGTATCGGAGCACCATCTCCAGAAAGTACATCAACGATTGGCGAAAGCCGGCTTCATTCGGGCCGTACGCGGCCCCAAAGGCGGCTTTATATTAAATCGTTCCCCCGAAAAAATCACCCTGATGCAGATCTATGAGGCGATTGACGGTCCCTTAGAGACGCGCCGATGCATGCTGGGCCGCTCGACGTGCCGCGTTCAGGATTGTCTTTTAGGAGAACTTGTGGAGGAGGTCAATCAATTGGTACGCCGTCATTTTGAGAAAATCACGCTAGCGGAGTTAGCGAAGACAGATTTAGAAAATTCAATGGAAAAAATAGGTTGAATATGGTGAATCTTTCGTTAAACGATAAAAAAAAATCGCACCATCAAAAACCTTTAGGGACAGTGATATGTAGGCGGATGCGATTGATTGATCCAGAATCTGTAAAAAAAGATCTGGCGATTTTGAATGAATTTGTGCGCATTTTTTGTAAAAATAATCATGAGCGTCAAACAGGAGATCTTTTATGCGATGAATGTAGAGATTTACTCGATTATGCGCGGGGTCGACTTGCAGCGTGTCCCTACGATCCAAAGCCAAAATGCAAACACTGTCTCACGCATTGTTACCGTCTTCCGTATCGAGAGAAGATGAAAGCGGTCATGCGATTCTCCGGCATGTATTTTGTAAAACGGGGGCGCATTGATTGGCTGCTTAAATATTTCTTTATACGATAGATTTGTGGAATTTCTCGAAAACTGATTTTATATCTCTCTTACAAATTTTATTTTTAGACCCTGATTCCATTCCCCCATTTTTTTTATTAGTTCCATCAATCCTCCCAAATAATCTTGCAAAAATTATAAACAACGTATGAATATTGTTTTATAATCCACGATTTATTCAAACATTGTAATGTAATATTGCATTATCCTGTGAATATATCGCGAAAAAATAATATTTTTCAAATTGGATTTCCTCTGAATTTTACAGAATCGAATAAAATTTTAAATAACGTCTTTTTTTTCTTCTTTTTATACGCTAAAATACAAGATGTTGATTTATATAATTTTCTGCTTTTTCCGCACGCAAGATTACCTATTTTAATGTTGTTGTCTTTCCCAATCGGGCGATTTTTTGGATGAAGAAAACCAGACGGGGCTGACGTTTGACAGCCTGTTGTACGATTGTGCTAAAAGTCTGGGTATGGGGCAAATGCGTCTATTTTAATTTATAATTTTTGTAGTAAAAGTTGCGGGGCTGTTTTACTATCTTGAGGATATTGAGAAGGAGTATGTCGTCATGGCGTATCCGTTCATGCCTTTCCAGAGAAAAACATCGGAATGTAATTGGTGGGATAAAGTAAAAACAGTTGGGAGCGATCTGCTCCAAAAGCGCGAAGCGCCTCCCGTTTTTGATCGTTCCTTCATCGCGAGATATCTGCCCCGCCGTTCGAGGAAGCGATATGCCGCTCCTCGCAAAAAGAAGATGCTTCTCGAAGCCTTGGAGCCGCGCATTCTGTTATCGGGCGAGACGCTTGATTATACCGCCGATCCCAATACGGCCGCGGATTTAAACCTGCAAGTCTCGGGCAGCGAAATACAGGTCGTAGACAACAACACATCAACGGTAGTCGCCCATAAAGAATTAAGCGAAACAAGCGTCGTGAATATTACCGGCTCCCTCTTGGGCGATTCGGTCACGATCGATTCGATCAATGCCTCCGCCCCTCTGACGATCAATATCCAGGGGAGCGCGGGGGATGATTCCGTGACAATCGAAGGGATATTGTCTCTCGGCGGGGGGGATGTTTCGGTTCAAGCGGAAACCATTCTTCTCGATGACGGCGGCGCGATCGGCAATGTGGACGATGTCTATCTGACTGCCATCGCCGAAGATTACAATACGGTGACAGACGCCGGCGCTCTGGAGGCCAAAAGCGCTTCGATCTCCATCGAAGGAGATATCCAAAGTACGGGCGACATCTCCCTTACTTCGCACGTCACCCGAAAGATCGATGTCAATGAAACATCGATTTTATCGAGCGCATCTCTTGATTCTTCTTCAACGGCCAGCGTGGAAGTAGGCGGCGGAGCGTCCATCTTTGGATCGAGTTTGACGATGCATGCCCTTACCGAAGGATTCGTTGATTCTGAATCGGTAAACGCGGCGACTAACACATTTACCGAAAGCGCGATCGCCTCCATTTCGAACGCCGTGATCAATGTCGGTCATCTTGATTTGCGAGCGGAAACAGGAACGGATTATTCGGCTAAGGGACGAAACGCTTTTAATAATGTTTCCGGAGAAACAAAGGCATTTATTGAAAACAGCATGGTAACAACCGCCGATATCGCCGGCGTTCAGATTGCCGCGCGGGATTTTTCCACGTTAATGGCGGAATCCCCCGAACTTTCCATTGATCTGGATCTTCTGGCTGTCGGCGCATCGGTCGATGTGAATTTGGCGCGCAATGCGCTGGAGCGGGATACGGAAGCGTTCATCCAAAATTCCACTGTGACGGCAGCAAACGGGGACATTGGAATTTCCGCCGAACGGGAAATGAAAGTGGGTGCGACAGTCAGTGCGGCTTCTTTGACTGGAACTTCTATAATCGATGGATCTCTCAAGGTGGACGCCAGTTTCGGCGGCTCCTATGCGGCCAACCAGATCCTGGGCGATGTGAGAGCCTACATCGCCGGAGGAAGCGTTGAAACCGTCGGAGCGGGGGATGTAACGCTTTACGCCGCCGATTTATCCGCGATCGATGCGAAATCCGAAATAAGCATATATTCCAAAACCAATCCTCTCTCAACCGATTCGCTCTCTGGAGCGTTCGGCGCTTCGATTGCATTCAATGCGATCGGTTGGGAAATCGATAATTTCTTTACGCGGACGATCGATACGCTTCTAGGAACGGATGTCAATGACGCCGAAAATCCAGCAGACGTAACTGCTTTCATTCAAGATTCCACAGTCTCCGCCGCCGGCGACCTTGCTTTGACCGCCCTATCGAAAACGAAAATCAACGCAACGGTCAGCAATGCGGCGGTTTCGACGGCGTCTTCTCTTTATGGCGCGCAGGGAATGGCGGCCAGCGGCGTGTTGGCCAGCAATTGGATGAGCAGCACCGCTAAAGCATACATCGATTACACCGGCGCCGCGGGGAAAGTGAACGCCAAGGGGAGCATTACAGTTGCGGCGCAGGATCAATCCGAAATTCATTCCAACAGCAAGATCGTATCTTCGTCGATCACCACCAGCGACGGCGGCGCCAACGTCTTTAACGACGTGATCGGCCTTATCTTGACGACGAAATATTCCACGGAAGACGGCGTGAAAACCGTCGATTTCGGCGACCGGATTTGGATCGCCAATGATTATGATGAAGAATTGGGAAATCCGGGAAGCGTGTATCAATACATGGGGGAGGATGGCAGCGTAATCGATCTCGGGTCGGAAGATTACACGAATCTGGATTTCTGGAAGGAAGCAACCGAAACGCAGTTAATTCCCGAAGGCAATAATTTCACACCCTCCGATTCCATCACCATCGGCGGTCTTGTCGTGCGCAACGATGTACGAAGTGAAGTGGAGTCGTATATCAATAATGCCGAAGTTGACGCCGACACGGGAAATATTACTCTGAACACTTTTGAAACGGCCATCATTGAAGCGATAGTGGACAGTGCCTTTGAATCATCGGGAGGCAGTTCCTTCGGAGATAAAGGCGAATCGATCGCCGTGAACGGCGTCATCGCGACCAATCTCGTGTTGAGTAAATCCAACGCCTATATCGAGGATAGCGCCGTAACGGCGTCAATCGGTTATGTCAAACTTGACGCCAAGAATGATTCGCGGATCGACGCTAAAAATTTAAACGCTACGGTTTCCGAGGGAGATACGGTCGGCGTCATTCTCGCTTTCAATACGATCGGTTATCAAGCGCAGAACATACTTTTCAATACGCTCGACGCCTTGTTGGGGCTTGACATCGGCAATCAGCAGCCGGCGGGAGTGCAGGCCTATATTCTCGATTCCAGCGTGACGGCAGGCGATAATATCTCCCTGTCCGCGGTTTCGTCGGCGTCTTTGAACGCCGAACTCAGCACCGAAGCCACTTCGGCGGCCGCCGCTTTTTATGGTTCGGGAACCATGGCGGCCAGCGGCGTCTTGGCCAGTAATATGGTCAGCAGCCTGGCTAAGGCCTACATCGAGAACACGGATTCTGTTAAATCCGTCGATGCGGGCAGAAACATCAGCATTTATGCGAGAGATGCGGCCGCGATCGACTCGAGCACGTCGCTGGTTACCTCTTCGAAAGCGACGAATGACATCGGCGTCGGGATTCTCAACGATTTCATCGATACGCTTTTATATGATTACCAATACACATCCAATTCCGGCCTGCAAACGCTGCAGTTCGGCGATAAAGTCCGGGTGGCCGGCGATTATGACGATTCCAAAGGCAAGCCCGAGAAAATCTATAAATATATGGGAACCGGCGGCCAATATGATCTTGGCAGCCAGGATTACATCGGCGATTACGGCCTTTGGCAGGAACTGGATGCTTCCAATATTATCCCGACCGGCATTGCCAAGGCCGCAATGAAAATTTTTGATCTAAAAGGCGGCGACATGAAAGGCTATTACGCCATGGTCGTTCGCAATGATGTAAAAAGCGATGTGGAAGCGTATATCGATAACGCCCTTGTTACAGCTCAGGGCAATATTTTATTGACGGCGCAGGAAAGCGCTCATATTACGGCGGCCGATAACAGCGTCGTCGCCGCCGGCACGGAAAGCAAAGGGGGCGTCATCGCCGCCAACCAGGTGTTAAGCCGCGCCAACGCTTACATTACAGACAGCCAGGTCGTTACGGATCCCGGATCGTCGGGGAATATTGTTCTTTCCGGCTTCAACGATTCGCTGATCGACGCCGCTTTGTATACGGAGGCGAACGCCAAGGAGACGATCGGCATTGTGGTCGCTTTTAATGCGATCGGATGGGATTCATCGAATATTTTATTCGAAGCCATCGACGCCTTGTTAGGAACGGATTGGTTGACCAGCGAGCAGCCTGCTGAAGTACAGACTTATATCTCCAATTCCGCCGTAAGCGCCGACGGCGATCTTCTTTTGACTGCGGAAACGGAATCGCAAGTCAACGCGACAGTCGGCAACGAAGTCTCTTCGACGCCCAAGAACGACCGCGTCTTGATCGACGCCGCTGTGGAACTTGGCAAGGATGAAAATAAAGACAAAGAATTTAAGAATTTGAAATACGGCGTCAACGGCATGTCGGCGGGCGCCGTTTTAGCCAGCAACCGCGTCAGCAGTATGGCGAAAGCTTATATCGATCATAACGAGTACGATTATACAACCAGCGACGGATGGCAATATTTGCTGCCGGGAGCGCGCGTTAAACTCGATGCCAATACAGGCGGGGGGAGCGCCGGGGAAGTCTATGAATATGTCGGTCAGGATTTGTTGGAGCAGCTGGAGCAAATTGATCCTCTAGGATTCATGGATTTGGCCGATTTGTTGGAATTGGACGCTTTGGCTGAATTTCTTCTCGAAGTGAATTTGGCGGGAGAGAATTTTTCCGATGCATCGCACTGGGTCTTAGTAAGTTATCCCGCGCAAGCCGGTGAAGTCGATGCGGATAATATCTCGATTGCGGCGCATGATGCGGCCGGAATTCATTCTTCCAGCGAACTCGCGGCGTCGACGGTTGTTGTCAACAACATGGATGCGTTCACGCAGCTGGCGGAAAATCTCAATAAAAACGAGTACCAATATACGACCGAATCGGGAGAGCGAACACTCATCCATGGCGATCGAGTGCGCCTGGGGACCAATTGGAGTGATAATACTTATGGCGCCTATGCAGGAGACGTTTACGAGTATCAGGGCGTCCTGCTTCCCGATGTAGATTTAGGCGCACTGACGGCGGATGATTTAAATTCGGGATTGTGGGTGCGAATTACCGGCGCGCCCGAACTATCCGATCTATTTCCTAATTTCGGAAATTTGGCGGATTCCAACGCCAAGGCCTATGGGGGGATGGTCGTTTTGAATGACGTCCGGGGAGAAGCGGAAAGTCATATCTATAACTCGGATATAGACGCTCTATCGAATATTACGGTGCAAGCCGTTGAAGATGCGAGCATTCAGGCGGATGCGAAAAGCCGCGTGGACGCCTCCGGCGGCAGCGCCTGGGGATCGGGCACGGTTATCGCTTTACAGGGAACCGTCGCGACGAATCTTGTACATAGTCACGCAAAATCATTTATCCTGGATAGCGACATAACAACCACCGATCCCGGTCATATCGGCGTAACGGCCAAGAATACATCCAAAATCGATTCAACCGTCCATGCCGCCAATACCTCAGGCGATGAAGCGAAGAATTTACTCCTGGCGCTGAACACGTTGGGGTACAGTTCGCAGAATGCGCTGTTGGATGCGGTGGAGGCGCTGCTGAGCCGGGTGCTGGGAGTGGA
>JAFGTC010000313.1 GCA_016934335.1 Candidatus Omnitrophota bacterium
AAGCGCCCGTCGGGCAGAGCGCCAGTGACTTTTCCGAAGTAAACGTGAACGGTAGTCGGCAGCAGGTTGATGCGATGTCGTCCGCCGCGCGTATTGGGGCGGCCGTCGATCGCATGGTAGTAGGTTTCGAAAACCCGGCGCAGGTTGACGTCGGCGTACTCGTCGTCATTGCCGTATTTGGGCGTATGATGCAAAAAGGTTTTTCGCAAAGACCGCCAACCGGCAAAATTATTTTGAAGCGCACCGAGCAATTCTTTCATGGTGATGGTTTTTTGATCATACACATGGTACTGGATGGAGGTAAGAGAATCGGTGATGCTGCCCAAGCCGACGCCCTGGATGTAGCTGGTGTTGTAGCGAGCGCCTCCCGAGTGATAATCCTTCCCGCCGGCGATGCAGTCGTCGATCAGCAGAGAGAGGTAAGGGACGGGCATGTATTTCGCGTAGAGCCGCTCGATAATGTTATTGCCTTTTATTTTGATGTCGACAAAATGCTGCAGCTGCTTTTCGAAGGCTTCATAGAATTGATCATAGGTTTTGAAAGTTTGGGGATTGCCGGTCTGGAGGCCGATCTGTTTTCCGCTTTGGGGATCGACGCCGTTGTTTAATGTGATTTCAAGAACTTTGGGGATGTTGAAATATCCTGTCAGAATATAGGCTTCTTTTCCGAAGGCGCCGCTTTCGACGCAGCCGCTGGCGCCGCCGCAGCGCGCATCTTCCACGGATTTTCCCTGGCGCACAAGTTCCTGCACAATTGAATCGGTATTGAAGACCGACGGCTGCCCGAAGCCGGTTTTAATAATGCGGACGGCGCGTTTGATAAATCGGTCGGGATTTTTTTTGCTGAGCTGCACCATGGAACTGGGCTGCAGGAGGCGCATCTCTTCGATGACGTCCAGGATCAAGTAGGTTAAATCGTTGACGCCGTCGGCGCCGTCCACTTTGACGCCGCCCAGATTGATGAGTGCGAAATCGGTATAGGTTCCGCTTTCTTCGGCTGTCACGCCAACCTTGGGCGGAGCGGGATGGTTGTTGAATTTAATCCAGAAGGCCTGCAGCAGTTCGCGGGCGCTCTCTTCGGTCATGCGCCCTTCTTCGATATCTTTTTTGTAAAAGGAATAGAGATGCTGATCCAACCTTCCCGGATTGAAGGAATCCCAGGGATTGAGTTCGGTAATGACGCCGACGTGGACGAACCAGTAATATTGCAGGGCCTCCCAGAACGTTTCCGGCTTATGGGAGGGAACGCGAGAGCAGATGCGGGCCATTTCGGTCAATTCCTCTTTGCGAATGGGATTGACCTCCGTCTCCGCCAGTTCCAAAAGACGAATGGAATGACGCTGGGCGAAGAGGATCAGCGCATCGGCGGCGATGTCCATGGCCCTCAATTCTTCCCGCTTGTCGAGCGCTTCGGGATCACGATAAAAATCGAGACGGTCGACGCTCTGCTGAATTTCCTGTTTAAGATCCAGGAATCCTTTGTGATAGATCTTGTCGCCGAGAACAGTATGACCGGGCGTGCGCTGTTCCTGAAATTCCGTAAACATGCCGGCCTCATAGGCGCCGATCCATTCCTGCGGCACTTCTTCGAAAATCCGTTCGCGGATGGAATTTCCCGACCAGAAGGGAATGATGGAATTCTGGTATTTTGTTTTTACATCGTCTGAGACGGAATACGGGATCTTGGGGCGGGAATCGAGGATGTGAAGATCGTTTAGAGAATGAATGCAGATTTCCGGATAGCAGGGCGTCGCTTTGGGGGAGGGGCCTCGTTCGCCGACGATCAGTTCGTTTTCTTGGATGCACAAGGCTTTATTCGCCATGATATAACGAAACGCCATGGCTCGCTTGACGGGCGCCGACGCTTTTTGCGCTTCTTTGCTTTGATAAAACGCGGTGAGCAGTTCCGCTCGTTCGACGGAAATGGAAGGCTTGGCCTTTATGCTTTGCTCCCGAAGTTTTTTAATGCGGCTGTTCATGTCATCCTCCAATATGCACCCTATATCCTTCTTGTTCGAATCGACGTTGGACGGCGTCCAGTTGATCCGGAGTCGGAGGTTGAATGTCTTTAACTTTATCTTCCAGATGTAAATGTTTATATTTGCGCTGCGCCGTTTTGTGGAAAGGAAGGATATGGATGGTTCGGATATTTTTTAGAGACGATAAATATTCCGTCATTCGGGAAAGGTTGCCGCCCGCATCACTTATGCCGGGAATGAGAGGAAACCGGATGATGATTTCCTTCCCTTCGGCGGCGAGCATTTCCAGATTTTCCAAAATGATGCGGTTGGAGACGCCGGTATATTTTTCGTGCTGCGCTTCGTCCATCAATTTTAAATCATAGAGAAACAAGTCAACATGATCCATGATCGATCGCACGATTTCGCTTGGAGCATAGCCTGTTGTGTCTAACGCCGTATGAATCTCTCTTTTTTTACACTCGCAGAGAATTTCAAATAAGAACTGATTTTGAATCAGCGGCTCTCCGCCGGAAAAAGTCGCTCCTCCTCCGGATTCGTCGAAAAACAAAATATCTTTTTCGATTTCGCGCAAGATTTCCTCAATAGACATTTTCCGAATGATCTTGACTGGATTATACTCCGAATCAGCACCATGGGGGATTGCGCGAATTCCTTCGGGATTATGACACCACCAGCATGTCATCGGACATCCCTGGAAAAAGAGAGTGACTCGAATTCCGGGTCCGTCATGGATGGCGTAGCGTTTTATATCGAATAAGCATCCGTATGTCATGGGGGCCTGAGTTTTTTATTTTTTTATATACTTATCAGAATACCAGGGCGGCGGGCAAGTTGACAGGAGCGTAATGCGCCGGGCGATAGAAAAAATAAATTCAAGATCCCGGCATGCGCCCATCGCCCCCTCCTTCATCTTGTCAGTTTCCGAAAAAAGATATCAAATAAGAACCATGTTTCTCCAATGGAGGGCGTAGAGAAGATAAGTCGATTACAGGAGAAGAAAGATGCACATTCCAAAAATGCTCATGGCGAAGGAAGGGCCGGAATTTTCCCGCATCGTCCAGGGATTCTGGCGATTGGCCGATTGGAACAAGACAAAGCAAGAGACCATCGAATTCATTCACGGATGTCTTGAATTGGGGATAACGACCTTCGATCACGCCGATATTTACGGCGAATATCGATGCGAGAATCTTTTTGGCGAAGCCTGGGCCGACGCATTGATCGACCGGCAGTCGGTGCAGATAGTTACTAAATGCGGCATCCAGTTGATCACGCCGGAGCATCCCAACAAATCCTACAACACCAGCGAAAAACACATCCTGTTATCCGTGGACAATTCACTTCGGAATCTGCGAACGGATTACATCGATCTGCTTTTGATTCATCGGCCGGATCCATTGATGAACGCCCGGGAAGTCGCTTCCGCCTTCTCGAAGCTGCGCGGCAGCGGCAAAGTGAAGCATTTCGGGGTTTCCAATTTTCTTCCCTGCCAGTTTGAATTAATGGCCTCGGCCATGGATTTCCCCCTCATTACAAACCAGATTGAATATTCGGTCTTGAACATGGAGGCGCAAGCGGACGGGAGCGTCGATCTATGCCAAAAACGAGGCATCGCTCCGATGGCCTGGTCGCCGTTCGGCGGCGGGAGATTGTTTACGGATCATACGGAGCAGATTGACCGCCTTACGAAAACTTTGCGGCGGATCGGCGAGGAGATGGGCGGCGCCTCCATCGATCAGGTCGCATTGGCCTGGATCCTGAAGCATCCCGTGCATTTTGTTCCCGTCTTGGGGTCGGGGAAAATCGAGCGTGTCCAATCCGCAGTGCGGTCTCTGGAATTATCGATGACGCGAGATCAATGGTTTTCGATCTGGGAGGCGTCGAACGGCCGAGACATCCCGTGATTCGCCGGGCGGCGACTCATCCATAGAACGAACTGCGATAAAAGATTTCTACGCTTCATCCTGTTTTTTAATTCGACGATCTGTGATACATTGCTTCCAGTCATGATAAAATTCAGAAGGATCCAAATTCCAATGAAAATCCATCCATTTCTATTCGTATTTCTCGCCGCCGCATCACTGTGTATATTGTCAGCCGCCGGCGCTTCCTCTCAAGAAGAAGCGATCGGACAAGACGTATATGAGACCGATTTAATCCGCTACCCGGGGCCGTGGGCGTTTCAGCAAGGGCGGTCGGGGATCATCCTGGTGAACGATCAGGACTTGGAGGATTTGACCGATCCCGATAAAAAGATCGATCTGAGCACATCATATCATAAACGAGTGGAGAGTCTGCGCGAGATCTGCGAACGCGCGCAAAAACATGCGCATAAGACGCTGATCATCGCCTTCGATCATTTCTTCAGCCAATACCGGCCCGGCCAGCAGACGCCCCGCAAACTGACGCCCGATATGGATGAATACATCGAGAAAATTGGAAAGATCAGCCGATTCGCCCAGAAGTACGGACTGGGGATGGAACTCAGCCTGCTCAGCCCGCTGGAGATCGGCCCTGCGTACGCCAAACGCACCGGCGAATCGGGAAAATGGATGCATTACCGCAAGGGACTGCGCGATCCCAAAACAGGCGCATACAGCGTGCAACTCTGGCAGCAGAAGAAATGGGCCAATAACAAGGGCGCCATTCACCTTCAGGATGAGGGCGTGCGCGTTTTCGCGTTCAAAGAGCAGCGAATATCCGGAACGCCTTATCTAGCCGTCGATCCGAATTCGATCGTCGAAATCTCGGAGACGGCTCAAGTAGAACATTGGGAAAGCATGGCGGAAGACCGCGGCGACTACCGCGTCGAACGAATCCGCGTATATGGAGAAGGCATGACCGGCATCGGTCCGCTCGACCGGGTGTTGATCGTGCAGCAATACCGGACGCCGGAAATGGATTATTTCAGCGAAAACGCTTATCCGTTTCTCAAGACGCTGGTCGACAAATACATCGATGCAGGCATCAAATTGAACGCCTTGTATTCCGATGAAATGCACATCCAACAGGATTGGGGATATTTCAACCATCACGATAACGGCGAATTCGCCATGCGCTACGTCAGCGATGGTTTGACGAAGGCTTACGCGGATCGCTACGGAGATGACTTTCAAGATTTCGCCAAATATCTGATTTATTTTACGGAAGGGCAGGAAGACTATCGCAACGACCTGCAGGCCAAACTGCCGATACAGCATGTGTTTGGACGATCCTCCGAAGACATCCGCCGAACGGCGTTGTTCCGCTCGCGCTATTACCGCCTGCTGCAGGACGGAGTCGTCGAACTGTTTTCGAAGGCGAAAAAGCACGCGGAAAGCCGCTACGGATATCTCCTGCATTCGGTCGCTCACGCCACCTGGGCCGAAAGCCCCACCATCGATTATTGGAACGGCGGCCAGGGTCATGACTATAAAATGAATTACGAATACACATCCGATTTTCTGTGGTCGAATACGGTTCATCAATCCGCCGCCGCTTGTTCGGATTATTTCAAATGGGGCGAGTTCCTCACCGGCAGCGGGAACGATCACTGCGAATGCGGGTGGCTGGATCGGAATTACACAGGCATCGCCTTGGCCTGTTCGACGGGGATCATCAATGAAATTCCCCTCTCGTATTCCGCGCATTGGGGGATGCCCGGCGAACTGCATCGCAGACGTTCGTCGCTCGTGACGGCGGCCGGCGCATCCGGAGCGCCGGCGTTTGGAAACGTCCAGGACGCGCAGCACCGCGACGTGGATGTGTTGACGCTGTACCCAATCGATTTGGTCAGCGTCGACGAGCATTTTGGAAGTTGGATGACCCAGTACGCATACGCCAACTCCATCACGCAATCCAAATTGCTGGAATTAGGCCATGTAAAGGATGGAAAAATCGAATTGGCCGGCCGGACGTTTTCCACTTTAATGACAGTCTTCGAACCGTTTCCATCCAAACAATTGTTGGAAATGATGAAGCAACTTGCTGAAACGGGAGGGAAAATCGTTTGGTCCGGGCCGCCGCCGGTATTGTCGCGCGAAGGCGAACCGGTTCTTGATGAATGGCAAAATCTCTTCGGCGTGGATTATGATCCAGGCTTGAACGAGGGGCGAATCGCCGCGGGCAAGCGGATTAAATTTGATGGAATTCTGTCAGAGGTAGAGCCGCAGATCATTTTGACGCATTTTCTGGTCGATCATATTTATCCGGTGCGGCCGCGAAGCGAAGTGCAAGCCGTCGCCGCCGTGCAAAACCTGATGGTCGGAGCGTACAAACAACTGGCCGGAGGCGGAAAGCTTACGTTCCTGGGCTTTCGACCGCGCGACGATCAGGCAAAGAGTCTGGGGTATGAGGTGCGAACGCTGTTTGACGTTCTCGACGCGCTGGGCGCCTATCCTCCCAGCGGAAAATTCGAGGAAGGCAATGACAATACAGAGTATATATCGCGCACCGGCGATTATTTCGCCTGCCATTTCCCCAATGGAGCGATTTCGATTGCGCCTCATTTGAAGTCGACGGAGGAAAATTGGGAAGGCGGCTTTGCGCGAAACGAAGAACGCGACCGAGACTATCTGGCGAAGAATCCCCCGCCGCCGGAAGATCTGCATCTGGTCGAGATGAAAATCCATGGAAGAATTGTTAGTTACGACGGCGGCCGCGTCGTCGCGTTTCGAGTTGACGACGCCGGCGATTTGATCGCTTTCGCGGGCCACAACTGCCGTTCGATCACCGTTGACGGGCGTGAATATCGATTTTCCGAGACGCCGACGGCGCTGATCTCGTTCGCGCCGGTTCCCGAAGCGCGCCGCGTGGAGAGCGGGGCGTTGTATATCATTATGATCCAGGGCGAAGGAGAAATTCGGCTGCCCATCAAAAATTTGCCGGAACAGGTCGAGTGCCTGATAGAAGGCCCTACGCTTGGAAGCCGCGGCGAAGTCGTTCCGTCTACCATTCAAGACGGAAGCCTCGTGCTGGATATTTCAAACGCGCATCGCGGACGATGGATTTTCGTGGTGGAGAAGGATTCTTAGGAGGCAGGTATTAAATGACAACCATGGCTCAGTTTAATCGTAATCGCCGATTTTTTTTGAAGAACCTAGGCCTTGGAGCGGCCGCTATGGCGGCGTCCGGCATGGCGGCCCGCAGCGGCGAGGCCGCCGGTCGAAACGGGAAGCCGAATTTTGTCTTTATTCTCATCGACGATATGGGATGGCCGGATCCCGCCTGCTACGGCCACTCTTTTCATGAAACGCCCCATATCGACAAACTGGCCGGTCAAGGCATGAAATTCACTGACGCTTACGCCGCCTGTCCGGTTTGTTCACCGACGCGAGCCAGCATCATGTCCGGCCAATATCCGGCGCGATTGGGCTTAACCGATTTTATTCCCGGGCATTGGCGTCCCTATGAAAAACTGCGGGTTCCCATCAACCGGCAGCAGAATCTGCCTTTAGAGGCTCTCACCATTGCGGAGGCGCTTAAACCCGCCGGATATACAACCGGCGTATTCGGCAAATGGCATTTGGGCGGACAGACGCATTTCCCCGACAAACAGGGATTTGACGATTGGATGGTCACATCCGGCGCGCATTTCAATTTTCGCACATTCCCGAAAATGGATATTCAAAAAGACGACTACATGGCGGACGTGCTGACGACGAAGTGCGAACAATTCATCGAAGCCAATCAGAACAATCCGTTTTGCGTATTTCTCACTCATTACGCCGTACATATCCCTCTGCAGGCCAGGCAGGCATTGATCAAAAAATACGAGGAAAAATCCAAGCCCGCCGCGGGAGTGAACAATCCCGTCTACGCCGCCATGGTTGAACACGTCGATTCCAGCGTCGGCCGCGTTTTACAGAAACTGTCGGATTGCAACCTGGATCGGAACACGGTCGTGGTCTTCTTTTCGGATAACGGAGGGCTGCGCCAGATCTACACCGGCGACGGCCCCATCGTTTCGACGAACGACCCCTTGCGCAACGAAAAGGGCACGCTGTACGAAGGGGGAATCCGGGTTCCGCTGATCGTCCGCTGGCCGGGAAATATCGAAGCGGGCGCCGTTTGCCGCGAACCGGTTTCCAGCGTCGATTTCTACCCCACGTTCCTTGATATAGCCCAAATAAAGAAACAGGCGGGCGCGATACTTGACGGAGAAAGCCTGACGCCGCTTTTGAGGCAAGACGGATCGCTGAAGCGCGACGCCATTTTTTGGCATTATCCGCACTATCATCATTCGGCGCCGGCGGGGGCGATTCGGCTGGGAGATTACAAACTGATAGAATTTTACGACGACTCGCATATTGAATTGTACAATCTTCGCGACGACATCGGAGAAACGCGCAATCTCGCCCAGTCGATGCCGGATCGAGCCATCGCGCTGCGAGATCGCCTGGCGGAATGGCGAAAATCGGTGAACGCCCAGATGCCGGCGATGAATCCCGACTACGATCCCAGCCGCGCGCATGAGTGGGGGAAGCATCCGGATCGCTAGAAAAAGAAGAAGCGCGAGTTATTCTTTTATAAGGCCGCTTCAGGATATGGCAAGCCGATCTGCCGAATGAAAACATTGATCATCCCGGCAAATTGAATTATTTTTACCTGTCATAAAGGGATTAATCCACATTACATACTAAATATGTAATAAGAGAATTTGGTGCACACATGGAAAAAAAAATCACATTTGAAGAGATATTCTCTCTTTTAGAGAAATTTTGGCTTGAGCAGGGCTGCGTCGTATGGCAGCCGCACCACGAGATGGTGGGCGCGGGAACGGCCAATCCCGCCACATTGATGCGCGTTCTGGGTCCGGAGCCCTGGAATGTCGCTTATGTCGAGCCTTCCTTTCGGCCGGATGACGGACGATACGCCGAAAATCCCAATCGGATGCAGATGCATCACCAATATCAAGTCATCCTCAAGCCGATTCCAGAAAATGTCCAGGAACTTTATTTGGAAAGTTTGAAACTCATCGGATTATCTCCCACTGAACACGATATCCGTTTTGTGGAAGACAACTGGGAATCGCCCGCGTTAGGAGCGTGGGGGCTGGGTTGGGAAGTCTGGTCAGACGGGATGGAGATCACCCAATTCACTTATTTTCAGCAAGCCGGAGGAATCACTCTCAATCCGCCCGCCTGCGAAATCACCTACGGCCTTGAGCGAATCGCCATGTATCTTCAAGACGTCAATTCGGTCTGGGATCTCGCCTGGAACGATAAGATTCAGTACGGCGATCTTCTCAAGAATCAGGAAGTCGATTTTTGCGTGTATAACTTCGAAGTCGCCGACATCGAGAAACTGCGCGCCGTTTATCAAATTTATGAAGAAGAAGCGCAGCGATGCATCGATCAGAAATTGATCGCCCCGGCGTACGATTACGGCGTCAAATGTTCGCATACCTTCAATATTTTGGATGCGCGCGGAGCGATCAGCGTCGCCGAACGGGTGAACACCTTTAAGCGCATCCGCGACATCGTCCGCGATTGCGCATCTCTCTATGTCGAGCGGCGGGAAGAATTGGGATTCCCCAATATGAAACTCTTCCCCGCCCGGCAGGCGCCTGAGATGAAAGAGAAGATTTCCGAACCCGCCGCTCCGGAATCGTTTGTTTTGGAAATCGGCATGGAGGAGCTTCCCTCGTCTGAAGCGGAGGGCGTGCATCAGTCGTTTTCGGATTTAATCGTGAAGACGCTCGAGGAATTGCGAATTGAATACAAATCCATGCAATTCTTGGCGACGCCCCGTCGTCTGGCCGTTCTCGTGGAAGAGATGGCGCCCAAGCAAAAGAATCTGGTGCAGACCGTGCGCGGCCCCCGGCGAGACATCATTGAATCCAATCCCAAAGCGCTGCAAGGCTTTCTGCGGAAAAACCAGATTACCGAAGAGGACGTTGAATATCAACAAATCAACGGGGCGGAATTCGCAACCGCCGAAAAGAAAATTGAAGGCCTTTTCTCCACGCAAGTCCTGGCCGAACAAATCCCGCAGATTCTGAGCAAGTTAGATCCGCGCAAACCGATGCGCTGGCTGGCCTCGGAGCATGTCGGCGAAGAGATCGCCAAAACTACGTTTTCACGCCCGATCCGTTGGTTTGTTTGTTTATTCGGCGCTGACATCGTTTCCTTCAACTATGCGGGAATTCAGTCGGGGCGCACGACGCGGGGAGGGCGATTCGATGAATCTCCCAGCGTTGAAATTCCCAGCGCCGCGGAATATAAAAGCATCATGGAAAAGCATGCGATCGCCTTGGATCGAACCGAGCGGCGCGAGCATATCGCGAAGCAAATCGAGGCGATCGCCGCTAGGCACAACGGCTCAGTCGATCAGAACGATGCGCTGCTCAACGAAGTGACCGATCTGGTAGAATGCCCGACCGTGTTTCTGGGCGATTTTTCCGAAGACTTTTTGTGTCTTCCCGAAGAAGTTCTCAAGTTAGTGGCGGAAAAATACCAGCGCTACTTTCTGCTGCGCGACGCGAACGGCCGCATCAGCAATCATTTCATCGGCGTGCGAAACGGCGGGCGGGAAAATCTGCACATCGTGCAGGAAGGAAACGAGCGCGTATTTCGAGCCCGTTTGACGGACGCCGCATTTTTCTATAACAAGGATCAAGAAGATTCGCTGGAAGTTTATTTACAGAACACGGCCAAGTTGACCTATCACGAAAAGATCGGCTCGATGCG
>JAFGTC010000002.1 GCA_016934335.1 Candidatus Omnitrophota bacterium
ACCTCATGCCAATTTTATTGATTTTCTCCTTATCGATTTCTGTTTATTGGGCTTATGGAGACTCGATCGATGTCATAATTCGGTCGCTGCAAGAAAGAAACATCAAAGCGGCATTAGATTCTCTTTCGTCCAAAAATGATTTGCTAACGAAACAAGAGACGAAACGATTGACCGACGCGATGAAGCAGCTTTCTCCTCAAGGCGATTGGATCCCGTTCTTGCGAAGACTCGTGGAAAAAACCGATGCGGATGCGGATTTCTTGTTTCTTCTCGCCCAGGCGTCATGGCGGGCGGGAGATGTCGACGCGGCGATTGAAATGAGCGAGAAAGCCATGCAGGCGTCGCCCAATGATCTCGATTTACTCTATAAATGCGCAGCGATTGCTAGGACCTCCGGTCGAATCGAGGAGGCCAAAAAACGCATCCGGCGGATCTTAGACTTGGATGAAAATCATTCCGACGGATTGTTTCTCCTGGGAGGCATTCTGGCGGAAGAGGGGGACAATGATTCGGCGAAGACGATTCTAACCAAGGTGATACAAATCCAACCCA
This sequence comes from Candidatus Omnitrophota bacterium, assembly GCA_016934335.1. Classification (GTDB taxonomy): domain Bacteria; phylum Hinthialibacterota; class Hinthialibacteria; order Hinthialibacterales; family Hinthialibacteraceae; genus JAFGTC01. The sequence continues at coordinate 553 of JAFGTC010000002.1, forward strand.
CGCATTTTCGATCTCTTTTTGAATTGGGAAAACTGGAAACGCGACTCGGCAATTATGAAGCGGCCGTCCATCATCTTCAGGCGGCTGCGGCTGTCTATCCTTTTTTTCGGGAGGCATACAGCGCGATGCGGACGCCGCTCGCTCGTTTGGGGAAAGAAGACGAGTTAAAACGCGTCCAATTGATGCTTGACAAGACTCGTCGATGGAATCCAAACAAATACGCGCGGCTGCGTCATTCGTTTCAAAACGCTTATGACATCTCTCCTGCATTGAGCGCCGAACTAGCCATGGAATTGACTTCGGTGGAGCGAGAAGATCTAGCCAAAATTTATTTGGAGAACCTCCACCGACAGAAAAAAACCGATGACAATCTGAAATTGCTGCTGGCCCAACTTCGCTTCAACGCAGATGAATTCAAAGACTGCCTTTCCCTCCTTGAAACGATCGCCGGGCCGGACATTCAAAATACCGACACCTATATTGGATTGAAAACTTGGACGCTGCTTCGCTTGAACCGCATCGGCGAAAGCGTCTCTCTATTTAATCAATATGAACAGCAATTCGCCGAATCTCCCCATTTCCAGGCGTTGGCGAAAATTCTCCCGAAAATCGCCCCTTTCGAGAAAGAAGATGAGCCGCAAAACCGATTTCACATCCGTTTTGTGGATTGCACGGAAGAAGCCGGTCTGCATGTTTTCCGCCACACGCTTGGCAATCATGACAAAAGATGGATTGTGGACGCCATGGGTTCGGGCGTTGCTGTAGCCGATTATGATAACGACGGCGACGATGACATCTATTTTGTCAACGGCCGCCCCGACATCAATCTCCCCGATCCTGCATGGCGAAACGCTCTTTTTCGAAACGACGGCGGCGTTTTCACCGATGTCACTCAGCAGGCCGGCGTCGGCGATCTCGGATACGGCATGTGCGCCATTTTCGGCGACGTGGATAATGACGGCTGGCTGGATCTGTTTGTTGGAAACTATGGTGCGAACGCCCTTTATCGCAACAATGGAAACGGCTCGTTTACAGAATTTACTAAAGAATCGGGGCTCGAAAACGACGATTATGCGGCGGCGGCGGCCTTCGGCGACGTCGACCGGGACGGCGACTTGGATTTGTTTGTTGGGAATTATGTGGAATTCGATCCTGAAATGCATGGCGCATTACGCGCGAATTATCACGGCAAGGTTGTTATGGCGGGTCCCATGGGATTCAAATATCAGCCCGATTTAATTTATTTCAATGACGGCTCCGGACATTTTGTGGAAAAATCCGATCAGGCGAAGATTAATATTTCCGAAGGGCGCGCCATGGGAGCGGCTTTTTTGGATTTCGATAATGACAACGATCTTGATTTGTACGTTGCAAACGATTCGACCTACAATCACGTATTAAAAAATAATGGCGGTTTTTTTGAAGACGTCTCTTTTCTTTCGGGAGCCGCCGTATGCGAGAACGGGCGTGACGGCGCCAGTATGGGAGTGGCCGTTGGAGACGTCAACAACGATGGCTTTCTAGATATTTTCGTCACTTCCTACGAGCAGGAATCGGATGTGATTTTTCAAAACAATGGGAATGCTCAATTCACCGATATGACAGGGCCTTGGGGGCTGATCGGTCCCACCCGATGGCTCACGACATGGGGGACGGGATTATGCGATTTCGATTCGGATGGATTCTTGGATTACTTTACCGTCAACGGCCATACCTACCCCCAAATCGATGAACTCGATTTTGGAAGAAACTACCATCAAGGCTTATCGATTTACAAAAACCAAGGCGCCCATTTCGACATCGTTACAGACAGCGCAATCTCTTCCTCTTTGAAAAAGATCGCCGGTCGTGGAACCGCCCTTCTCGATTATGATCAGGATGGGGATATGGATGTCGTCATCAATTGCATCGACGACTCTCCACGGCTTTTGGAAAATCGCTCGATCCAAGGAAACTGGCTGCAGGTCAAACTGGAAGGATTTTCCGCTCAAACCTTCGGCGTTTGCGTGGTCGCTCGAAAGGGAGACGAAAAGTGGACGCGAATAGTCGATGGAGGATCGGGATATTTATCGCAAAACTCGCAAACTCTACACTTTGGTTTCGGAAATGCGGATCAAATCGACGAATTAAAGATCTACTGGATGCACCGGGATGCGCAAGAGATCGCGTCTCCGGCGCTCAATCAGAAAATAACAATTCCGTTCAACAATAAACCATTCTAACTCTGCATTTTACAATCTGATTGATTCCTCCCCATCATTGTTTTCTAAATAAGTCCTGCGAAATTAAGTCAAATAAACAACATGTTTATATATATAAATAAACAACGCAAATATTGACGGAAAATTAATGAAATCTTCATAATTTTTAATTGCTTTGACATGCAAAATGTTTCATAATCAATCGAATCAATTGATTGCAATGAACAAAAGGAGGAGTGTATGAAAGAAAGTATAGCGGCATCGCTTGTCATTGCTGTACTGGTAGGATGGAGCGTCTCTGGCTGGTCCGCCACGAATAACACGGGAAACAATCCTGCTTTTCTGGTTATGAGCGTCATCTCAAACGCATATGCAAATTTATCTCAAGAAACGATTGATATCGGCGTGGATATCGGAGCGGACGGCAATTACGATTATTGGCTTTCGGAAGATACATCGTTCGTACCTGACGGCGGAAACACAGTGATTCGACCGGCTAATTGGAAAACGATCTTGATCGTTCTCGATCAATTCGCCAATGAAACCGCCAAAATCAAAATTATTGATAACAGCGCCTCTCATTTTATTGCCGTTAATTCCATCCGCTTAAATTTCGCCGACGGTCAAGTCGTACCCAACGGCGTCCCGAACGGTTATTTTGAAGAGGATCCTCCTCTGAGCGGATGGACTATTCTCAGCGGCGGCCTAACCGCCGACCAACTGGTATCGGAAGACGCAGAGATCAATTCGACTTACTACAGCACCCGCTTCTTAAACACAAATGTCAATGGCTTGACCGATGTTGCGGTTATTGAATCAGACGCCTTCGAATTGACGCCGATCTCAAGTTTTATTTATGGAACATTCGCCGGCCCCGCCTCTTCTCGCTTCGACAAGCCCGGCTCGCACGACAGCGATAACGGAATCTTTGTGTATGTCGATTTGGGAACCGAAACCCAGGATCCCGACGGACAATATACGGAAGGCGAAGACGTTCCCTTGTACGGCTATTATTGGCAGGCGGCCGACAATGGCATGGAAGCGGCGATTATCAATACGTCTGGATTGGAGGGGCGGCGCGCTCAATTCGTCGCGGCGGACGTCTCGCTCGATTATGGAATCAGCCTGGATTGCATCCGAATGAATTGGGATAATGCGATAATCCGCAACGGAGGATTCGAAGAAGGCTTTGAAGGCGGCACCCTCCCTCCGAACTTTGAAGGCTCCAGCCCGCGCATTCCGGAAGATCATCCCTCCGGATCGATCCCTGGTTGGTCGGTCAATCCTATTCCCAATTTGGAAGGAAATCCGATAGACGACGAGTTGGCGATATTTGCCTTCTTTGGACGACCGGCGGACGGGTACGCTCGCTCCGGCCGCGTATGGATGGGATCCGGCACGAATTTGATCGGCGAGGAAGATCCTGTAGCCGCCGGTGTGGAACTGAGATCGGATGTTTTTGTCATCACTCCGATTCCCGATCCCTCTCAAAATGTATTCATGTCGTTTAATTCCGGTCAACAATCGTCGCGCATCGATGACGTCTTCGACCCGGCGACCGGTTCGGGAGAAGATCGCTTCAGCACAATCGAATTGCAGGTTGACATCGACGAGAACGGCTCGTTTGAAGACGATGGGGATTTTGTTTATCAGCAGGTTAACCAGGGAATCTCCTGGTTCCGCGAACAATTCAGTGAAGTGGATGAATGGCATTATCCTGAATACCGGTTTTACATCGCCGATGAACATCAAGGGAAATCCGGCCGCATCTATATTGCAGAAACCATGACGGGCGGATGGGCCTGGATGGCCGCCGACGACTTCTACTTCTGGGACGGCGGCGCCGCCAATCTCGCTTTCCCCAACTCCGATTTTGAAAACGGAGATTTAACGAACTGGAATGAAGAGGCGATCGATCAAATGATCAGTTGGCTGTCAACAACGCCTGATAATTACGCTCAAGGATTAGCGACGCATATCATCATGAATGGAATCGTCACTTGGCTGGACGGAGAATTCGCCGTCGATTCAGCACAGCGCGAAGGCGGCAGCGGTGATAATGCGACCGGCATTTTGTGGTCGGATCCTTTCACGATACCGACATTGAATGCTTCCTCAAATTTAAGTGATTGGCATTTATATTAATTTTTTTGATTCAAACTCAGTAGCGCTCAACTCCTTCCAGGTTTTGACGCGTTGGAGCGGCCGTCTGGGTGGATAACATCAAAGTTAAGCCCTTTGAGCCGATCATAGACTGTGATCCCGTCGCCTTGGAAATCGACGGCGACTTTGAAGGCGGCCCGGACGCGGGAGTTTCCGTGGTCGTGGATGATTTGATAATCTTCAAATCATGATGGCGGCGAAGCGAACATCCCGAAGGGATTCAGCGTTGACGACTTGAATCCCTTCGGAATTCGCCGCGAAATAAACGAAAAAGGTCTAAGATGCCATCCACACTGAAATTTGATCCGCCAGTGATACGGCCTTGCTTGAAACGCCTTCCAAAAAATCAAGCATTTCGTCCATTTCAAATGCCGCATCCATAATTTCACCATCATCGATCGAGAATAATGCCCGCAAAGCGGACGTAAATGCGGCGCTTAAAGTGGGTGAAATTCGTAGAAGTTAAATCGACAATCGGGAAGAAATTTTCGCTCGGAAGTTAGCTCTGCGTTATCTTTGGATTTTTGTCGATGGAAGGGAAAGTGACCTAAGTCAAGTAAATTCAATGGTCGGGGCGATTGGATTCGAACCAACGACCACCTGAACCCCATTCAACATGATATGAGTTCACATCTAACTGATAAACAATAACTTAAAAATTATTAAAATCCTTGCCTGTACGTTGAAAGTACTTTCAGAATACCCTCAAAGTACCCTGAGCATTGCACGAATTGCACGATGCAATAATCCAATTCGCTCCCCTCATTAACAATACATATCCACTTAAGGGGAAGGACTCCCGAGAATGTTTTTCCAGAATGTCAGAAAGAAACATAAGATCGAAACGCAAAAACTGCTTCCTTTCCCATCATCCCATTAAGTCCTAGGTACGATCGCGCCATGTTTGTGGAGCAATTTTCGGATTTCTTCTAATGGAACCTCAAGGGGAGTAGTATTTCGTTGAGCGGCCAGAGCCGCTGTTGCTCCTGCCGCTTGCCCCATACCCATGCAGGAAGCCTGTACCCGTAATCCTGAATTTGCTAACCGATCACTCGATACACACCGCCCCGCAACGAGAATATTGCGGCTATTTTTCGGTACTAACGCTCGCAGCGGAATCGTTGGGACGATATCTTTTTCCAATGGTTTGGGGATTACGCCGTCTTTCGTATGCAAATCGATAGGATAGAACGCATAACTCACAGCGTCTTCATACATATAGCCGTGGATATAGTCATCGTGAGAAATGATAATCTCTCCCAAAATTCGGTAGCTTTCCCGGATCGCCGCTTCGGGTTGTAGTTGAATAAGTCGCGCGTTTTTATCACCCTGGGCTATTTTCCGTCGAAGTTGTTTCAGTATTTCCTGACGTCCGGAGAGATTGGCTTTCGTGCGAATTTCAGATGTAGAAGAATCCGCTCCATGAACGTAAACTGATTGAAGCTGTTCCCGTCCGGGTTGATACGATTCTCCGAACTTGAACAAAAAGGAACCTGGTTGTGTTTCGTCCTCTCGAAGCCTAGGTAAACCGAGCATCCCGACCACATCCGCTCCGCCAGTGCAGTCAATCAATTGTTTGCATCCAATTTTGATGCGCGTTCCAGGGCCGACGCATTCAAGGAGCCAGCCTTCCTGCGTTTTCTCGATGGACAGAGGAAATTCGTAATATCTTAACGTAACGCCTGCATACAAACACTTTTCCTCCGCAAGCGCCGAATACAAAAACGGATTGATATGTACTTGGTGATTCCAGTGTCTTGATGGCGGGATAGTGAAATCGGGTAATGTGCCGTTATCCATTTCAACCGTTTCACGGACTAATTCCCAACCGATTCCCGAAATGACTTGGCGTCCCCATGCATGGAACAATCCGGGGAAGGCTACTCCACCGACGGTTGCGGTGCCGCCAAGTTGACCGGTCCGTTCAATGAGAACGGTTTTGATTCCGGCGCGAGCCGACTGGATGGAAGCTATTGCGCCGGCCGTTCCACCGCCAATAATTAGAACATCCGTCATAATAATCTTGCTCGAATCGAACGAAGACAATGACGAATCGACTTCACTCGTTTTGTTCGATGCGGTAATCCAAGTCGCACCGGCTGCCGATTGCAATAATAATTGACGTCTTGCAATAGGTTTATTTTTCATAAAAACAGGACCTTTTCCCTTTATCGATACATTCAGAAAACCAGGATATCGCCATACTATCACATCCAAAACGGGATCGATAAGAAATCGCACGAAAAGGAAATTATTCGCTTGGCATTTAGAATGGACTTTCCGTGAGAATTGGAATCGAGATCAACGAGCGTGGAAAAATAGAAAAAAACTTTGGATATCTTGAACGGTTTTCAAAAATATGTTTGTTTTGGATTTACGTTTTACCCCAGAAAACCTAGGCTTTTTATGGTTTTCTGGACCGGCCTGCCGCAGGCTTGGCCGCCAAGATGAACGTAATTATGCAAAGCCATCTATTAAAATTGCAGAATTAAAAATGTGCCTATTGGAGAAGAGAGTTAACGGGTTAGGGCCAATCAAAACCAGGCGAGGAGTCGGATAAATAATTAAAAAAAGGTAAACCCCCGGCTCTGCCGGGGGACTCACAAAGTTTGACAATCACGGGAACATTGAGTTTTTTATAATCTCTTGAATTAATAAATTTAGTTTAGG
>JAFGTC010000314.1 GCA_016934335.1 Candidatus Omnitrophota bacterium
AGATTAATCATCTTCAAAAATAAAGAAATTATTCAGAAAATCACCTCGTGAGATTTCATTCCTCGAGGCATTTTGCAAGAAGCTCGATTGATATGATTTCTGCTTGGGATTGTTTTTCTAAAATCCCCTCATAATTATCAGACATCGATCCCTTCAAATCCAACAGGATAATTGCCTTTCGAATACTGGTATACAAATACCAGATTGCGATAATCATTTCTGGACATCTACCACAAGGAGGAGAATTCCCATGATACGCCCTGACGATCTTGTATGCGACGTTTTAGCCAATTATCCTGCGGCCTGGCCGGTTTTCGAACGGCATGGCATGTGCGAAGACTGCAAACAATCTCCTCCGCCCGTCCCCGTCCATCATTTTGTCGACAAACATTGCAATGGAAAAATCGACGCGTTTTTACGGGAAATCCACGAAACCATTTCCCTCTGATCTCCTTTCTTCGCAAAAATCGCCGGACGCTTCTCTGATGCAGTGAATCAAGAGGCGCAACTTTCCTTCCATGCCTGAACCGGCTGCAATCGGACTCGAGGATTTGCCGCCTTCGAAGGCGTTTGACTAGCGGGATCCCAGCCCTCGATATGCCACCGGCGAACGCGCCCATAATACGCTCCATTGATCGCGGCTGCGAACGGAAACGATTTCGTGCCTTTGGACCGGACGGCGTGGCGCGCCATTCGCCGGGCGATTCGCCAGGGGCGATAGAACTCGCGCGTCACCCAATCGTGACCGGCTTGCAGCGACTCCGCCGACATCCCTTTGGGCTCGAAGACAACGTGGTGAAAATCGTAATGCTGCCAATTGCGATCCAGGATGCGATCCTGCATAGCTTCGAATTGCGGCGTTCCCGGCAGGGGCGTAAAAATGGACGCTTGGATCAAATCGATTTCCAACTCATCCAGCATATCTACTGTATGAGAAAAAACCTCGGCATCGTCGCCGTCAAATCCAAAAACCACCCCTGCTTCCACGCCGATTCCATAAGCGTGCAGCATCTTCACGGCTTCCCGGTAATCGTCCACCCGATTGATCGTCTTATTGACGCAAGCAAGATTGCGCTTCGAGAACGTTTCCAACCCGACGAACAATCCCACGCAGCCCGCATCGGCTGCTTTCCGCACCAGGCTGGAATCTTCCGCAATATCCAGCGAAGACTGCGTAATCCACATTTTGCGCAGCGGCCTCAACGCTTCAAACAACTGTTGCGCATAATCCCGGTCAGCGGTCAAGTTGTCATCCACAAAAATGAATGAGCGCGACGGGATCGCCGCGACTTCGTCGATAATCTCATCGATGGGGCGTTTTCGATGCCGGCCGCCGCTGAACGCCGTTATGGCGCAGAAGGCGCATCGATGCGGGCATCCACGCGTCGCCTGGACGGGATAAGTCGAATAGCGCCCTAAGCGCAGCAAATGATAGGGCGGGCGCTTGAGACCGCGCAACTCGCGCGTCCCTTCGCTTCGATAAACGCCCCGGAAACTGCGCTCTTTGGCGTCCTCGACTACTTGAGGCCATACGCCTTCCGCATCGCCGGCGACTACTGCATCAGCGTGCTGCAAAGCCTCGTCCGGACAAAAGGTAGGGTGCATGCCGCCTAGAACCACGGGTATGCCGCGCGCGCGGAAGAAATCGGCGATTTCATAGGCGCGCGGCGCCAAGGCCGTCATGCAGGTGACGCCCACGAGATCCGCATCCGCATCCCAAGGAACATCCTCGAATTGCTCGTCGATAATCCGCAGCGTATGCCCCCGGGGCGTTTCGGCGGCGACCGACAGCAGGCTTAACAAGGAAAACCGGAAAGTTCTACCATTAAACAGCCGCGAGCGTCCAACCTGACGCCACCGGCCGCTGGAGGGTGCTATCAACAGAATCTTCATGATCGGCTCCTTTGTACGTTGGTTAACAGTTTATATATAAACAATAGGATCAAAAGCGTTGTCATTTTTCTTCTCCCTGCGCCATAAGATTTATGAAGGTTTTGAATTCATATCTATAATATTCACATATAAACAATATGTCAAGCAAAAATCGCCATTTTCCCCGAAAAAAATTATCGATATTCAGGCAGGGAAAATAGCGGAGAGATAAAATAAGTAAAATCTGATGCTTAGGGAAGACCTTTCATCCAGCGCAGGAACCATTCGGCGCCCAGGAAAAAGATCAACAGAGACGCCATCCACCATTTTTCGCCGACAAAACGCGCCCTCTCCTCCCGGCTTACGGCGACTTCCCAGGGCAGTCGCTCCGCCAGTTCGCGCCAGGCCGGTTGATTGGCGTATTCTCCCCCCGTCAACTGCGCCAGTTCTCTCAAGCCGGCGATGTTTTGCCGCAAATCGCGCTGCTCGACGGCGGAATTATCCACTCGAAAAGCGGCGCTCGCATCTTTGGTCACAGTCGCCGCATTGTACATCCCCGGTTCGACGGGCGTGTAACGCGTCTCATAGAGGCCTGGGGCGTCGCCAACCGGAGAAAGCCAGAGGGTTTCCTGACGCGACGGACCTTCGACGTCTAACGAGACGGCGTCGGCTTCATTTTCCTGATCGCTCGCCTGATATGTAATTCGAACAGGATCAAAGACTTGGAAGAGATAACCATCTACCTGAACCTCCCCCGAGGAAGTGTGCAGTCGAGGGCAGACTTGATAGAGCATCGTCAGCCAGAAGGGAGCGAGTATTTCTTTGCCCGTCAACATATTCCAGCGCCAGAAAGATCGACTCCCCATGACGGCGATGCGCCCCAACCCATACCGGTGCAGCGTCGCCAGCGGAACGGATTCGTTCATGGAAGCCATTCCCTCTATCAGCGTCTTCCCGGATTCAATGGAGGCGCGCGCAGCGATATAGCCGCTGAGAGGCGGTAAATCCAATCCCGGCGCCTCGTTGGAAAGAATCGCAAAAGGCGAATCGGCGTCGATTTTCGCGATGACGGATCGTTCCACAGGAGTAAAAGGGCCAGCCAATGGAGCAGGGACCGCCTCGCGCAGCGCCTGGGGCAGGCGGCCGGTTTGATTCGATCCAGGAATCCATAGAACGGCGCCGCCGTCCTCGATATATTGCTTCAATTGCAGGACAAATTGAATTTGATCGATTTGGAAGGAGAAATTATGCAAAACGATTAACGGCCACCGGGATAAATCATCCACTAAAGACCATAAATCCGGATAGTCTTCCTCCTCCGGAGCTGCGTCGGCGTCGATGGAGTGCTTTTCCATCCACGAGCGATCGCCCAATCGAGTTAAACCGGCCTCATGATGCAAATAAGCCTGGACATGCAGAGTCTCTTGATCCTCCAGAACTCGCTTAAGATACTTGAATTCCCAATCGGGCGCCGAGGTTAACAGCAGAACGCGGTCTTGAGCGTCGCGCACCTGCAATCCCCGGGTGATTTGATTGTTGGAAGTAATTCGTTCTCGATCCAAAGGCTCGACGCGCACGGTATAGAGATATTGGCCTGTTTGCATATCGGGAAGATCAAACAAAACGGCCATTTCATCTTCATCGGCGGGCGTCGAGAGAATCCGCCGCTCTTCCACAATCTGGTCGCCTTCGCTGGTTTCGCCCTGCAATACGACGGTCAATGAAGTTCCCGGCTCGATTCCGCGCAGTAGAATTTGAGCTTTCAACTGCACGGCTTCGCCGGATCGAGCCACAGACGGCAATTGAATCGAATCGACAAGAACATCCCGAACGGACGAGACCGGACCGATGCCGAATGCATAAATCGAGGCTGGAATTCGGCGGGTGGAGGATTTCAATTGGGCGGCGGCCGTCATGGGATTTCGGCCTTGATTCCACTGCCCATCCGTGAACATCAGTAAATAAGCGGCTTCATTCGTCGAAATGGCTTCATCGAATCGATCAATCACCGCGGATAAATTGGTTTGGGCGTAGGTTGGAGAAGCGGATTCGGGGATTTTAGAAAACCAAAGCGATCTTTGGCGTTGGCTGCTGGCGTCCGCATTCGAAAACGGCAGAAAGCGAACATCGAATCCTTTTTGCCTCCAAGAATCGAGAATGCCCTCTTCCCGCAGTTCTCCAAGCATCGTGGACCATCGGGAGGGAGGATTTTTTTTGGATTCGGAGTGAAAATCAGAAGGATAACTCATGCTCAGACTATCATCCAAACCGATATATAAAATCGGCTTCGATATCAATTTGGAAATTTCCCTCACTTGCGGCAAAGTGAGTAAATAAAGCATGATACATAGAAAAAACAAGCGGCATACTCCCAGAGAGAACCGCACGCCTGACGAAATGGGAGCGTCCAAACATTTGATGGAATAAAAATACAAGACCAAACCCAGTATGATTAATGTTGCTATGATCAATCTATCGCTCCTTCGTTTTACAATCGATCATGATCTTGATTTCTTTAAACTTAACGCCAAAGGCTCTTCATGCGAAACCGGCGTCTATTACAATGGAATCCGCACAGATTGAAAAAGAATATTCTACCTATTTTTTATAGGGTATTGTACTCTCTGCGATTACGAGTTTACTCATAGTAGCCTGCCCGATCCTGGAAGTGGAGAGCCGGGCGAAAAAGAAAATCCTTTCCTTTTCAATAAACTGATCATGGATTGCGTTATACTGATTAAAAATGAACGAGTCAATGATGGAGCCAATCGATCCAGGCGTTCTCTTTCTCCGCTACCGGGAGGGAGGCGATATGTCTGCATTTCAAACCTTGATGGATCAATTGCATGTTCCACTCTATAACTATCTTCTTCGTCTGCTGCGCCATCGCGACGACGCCGAAGACGCTTTACAAGAAGTCTGGTTAAAAACTATACGCCAACGGGATCGCTACAACGAGCAGGGACAATTTACATCCTGGATGTATCGCATCGCTCATAATCACTGCCTCGACATTTTCCGGCGACGCGGCCGAAGAATCGAAGAATACGAACAAAAATCCGATGAGGAAGGGGAAATTTTAGATCGAATCGCCGCATCCGATCCTTCGCCGCGTGAGAATCTTTCGGAAAAAGAACAAATGGCGGTTCTCGAAGAAGCCGTCGCTCAACTACCGGAAGCCATCCGCGAGGTTTATATTCTCCGGGCGATTCACGACATTCCATTCAAGGAGATTGCAGAAATTCAAAGCGCTCCGTTGGGAACAGTGCTGTCGCGGATGCATCAAGCCGTTCGCTTTTTAAAGAAAAGCATCCAAATAACATCTTTATCAGAAGAAAAATCAGCCTGATCGGGTAAAGCGAGTAGAACGATCTTATGGAAGACGGGCATAGAATCATGAAGGAAAAACACGATTCTCGAAAGGACAACATCACGCCGCTGTTTCAAGACGCCGTCCCGCAGGAAGCGGCCGGCGAGGAATCGATGCTTCGATTTCTCGACGAATCGGATGAGAGCATATCCAAGCGCGCCTTTTTGAATCAATGCACATTATCAGAGGAAGCGCTGGAGCAATGGCAAAGCCTCAATACTCTCATCGACGCAGGAAAAACGCTGCCCAATCGACAACCCGATCCCGCCATTCGATCCCGCGTTCTCGACGCGGCTTTTGCCGCCGCGCAAGGATGCCGGCCGCCGCGCGTCTCTTCCAAACGATATTCAACATTCCCCGGATGGCGATGGGCGTGGGCGGCGCTATTTCTCGCTCTTCTCTACAGCGGATACCAGGAATTTCAACCGGCAGACCTGAATCAATCTTCCTCGCTGACCGTCGCGAAAGATTCATTGGATTACGAATTACTGAGTCTGGAGGCGGAATTAGAGCAGATCCAAACCGACTTAGGCTTGGAATTGAACATTAGTTTGGATGGGAGCGCGTAACATGAAATATCCCCGTTCATTATTTTCGATCTTGATCCTATTCATAGGAGCGCTGCTGATTTTCATTTCGTTGGAGGTAATCAGCCGTGAGGATGAGAAATATCCTCCACCGGCGGATATCGAATCCGCAAGCGCCCCGATGAACGAATTCATGGAAGCCCCTCCCGAAAGGCGGGGAATGCCGCCGGGCCGGATGCAAGGACGAGGGAGAGGCAGGGGCCCCGGCGAGAACGATCCGACCAGAATCCAGCCTTACGGCCGCGGCCAGGGAAGACAGCGAGGCCCCGAGCCTTTCCCGCCCGGAGACGGTTGGCGCTCGATGATGCGAGAACATCGTGATTCGCCGGAGCGAATGCGCCAGATCCGCCGGGAAAATCCCCAATTGGCCGATTTGATGGAAAAAATCCAACGCCTGCGCTATCGCATCGACACGGTCGCCGCTCAGGAAGGTGCGAGAAAGGATGACGTAGAACTAAACCGATTGAAAAAAAGGTTGCTGCCTTTACTGGAAGAAGAATTTGATCTGGAAATGCAGCGGCAGGACATGGAAATCGACTTAATGCAGAAAAGATTGCAGCAGCTTCGCGACGCCTTGCAGAAGCGTAAGAATTATCGTTCGCGAATTATCGAGTTGAAACTGGAGCAAATCCTTCAAGGTGAGCCCCCGCTTCCCGAGGAGGCGGAATCAGCCGCAATCCCCTCCGCCACCGAGCCTTGAACCACTCTCAAACAATTTACACAAAAAAACGCCCCGCTAGGATTTTTCCCTGGCAGGGCGCTTGATATTTCAGGGCTAGTCTCTTTCGTCGATCCCTACATCATTTCTCGACATGCAGCCAAATCGCCGCCAAGCCATTGAGCGTGTACGATTGACCGTCCTTTTCAATCGTCGCCGCATCATCGATCGCCGCCGCCATGATCCACCACCCCGCTTCGGGCAGAGTATGACTAAAGACGCCGTTGGGATCGGTGACCACCACGCGCGTAATCAACGGTTCGGGAGGCAGCGCGTTTGGATCGGGCGGGATCTCCCGATATTGTTCGATTTCCACTTCCACCCCCGCCGCCGGCTGGTCGCCCTTCATGACTTGCCCGGTGAAAACATATCCTTCCTGCAGTCCATAAGGACGCGTCAGCGGTACGATTTCGACCGGTTGACCGGTCCGCTGCCGCCAGCCGTCCATCCGCTCCACGTGAACGAACGTCTTTAAAAAATCCTGATACGCAGTCTGTTTCCGTCCAAAATAGACGTTCGTATTCAACCCGATTACGGCGTCTCCTTTTTGAGAAGGCTTATAGACTAATTTGTAGGCCTTGGGCTTCTGCTCGCCCACGGCGTGGACGCCCTCCTTCAATTCGCCGGTCAGATCCATGCGCTTTCCCGTGGGTAAAATTGCAAAGATGGATTCCGGCTTTTCAGCGTCTTCATATTCCTGTTCGTAGGGATGCCCCACCGCGAATAAAAGATTGACCGGCTGGCCAAGTTCGGCGAAAGGCGCATCGTGAATCAAGATGGGAAAATGAGCGAAAGAAGCCGGCGCCGCCAAGAAGATAAATACGGCTGTCAACCAATAGAAACGTTTCATGATTTTTCTCCCAATTTCATAGAATAATGTAGATGCGCTTATAGTGTAAACCTCGTAATACGATTTTTAAAGATGTGTTATTGATCGGGCGGGAAAAAGAAAGTTCACTGAATTAAGGGCGGCGGTTGACCATGCGCGAAGCCGGTTGTTTTTTGATGGCGCCGCCGATGCCGGTTTTATCGACTTTGGCGGTCTTTTTGAATTGGATGCCTTTGGCGCGCAACTGTTCACCATAAGTGTTAAAAATGGCGTCTTCAAATTTCTGCAGTCTGCGTAATTGCTCTGAACAGGATTTCAACCGTTCGTCCAATTGTTGGATGCGTTCGCTCTGCTTATTCAATTCCTCTTTATATTCTTTCAGGTTATTAGGAATCGAAGAACGCTCCGGCGTCAACATACTCCCCGTGGATATCAAAGCCTGCGTCTGGGTCAAAATCGTGTTGGCGAGATCCGGCTCCACATCCTGAAAAATTTTCGCCAGATTTTCTAAAGTATGCTGCGTGTGCCCCTGCGCGGCGTTCAGCAGTTCTTGTTTGATCCGCAATACTTTTCCCCGCTTGCGCGTCAATTCCAACTGCGCCTGCGCCATCTCCAGCATATCGGGAGCGAACGCCCGCTGCGCAATGCGGATTTTCTTCTGCATATGATCCGCCAGGGTGCGCTTCATTTGCTCCAGCTTTTGGGAAATACAATCTCGCTCGCTTGCATCGAGGGAATCATCCTCCCACTGTTCTTGATATCGTTTGATCAAAATCTGCAGTTTGAAAGCGAAAACGAAGTCGGGATGCTTGCGCTTTTTATCTGCAATGGTTTTCTCCAACCGGGAGATGTCCAGCGCGAATTCCCTTCCCGGATCGAGCCAATCCGTAAGAATGGGAATCATGCGCTGCAATTCCGATCCATCGGTTCCCCGCTCCCGGATCATGTCGGCGATCAAATCGAAGCATTCCGCCAAATCCCGGCGGAGAGGCTGCAGGAAAATTTCCACATTGAAAGCGAGAGCCGTCTCCGCATTTTGCAAAGCCTCTCGCGCTTTTTTGGAAGAAAGCAGTTTGCTGAAGGCGTGAAACGCCTTCTCGACGTCTTCCGGATACACAGATTGGTAATATTGATCTTCCGGCATCTTCAATTCAACTCAGTCTCATTAAATTCCAACACTCCATTATAACAGTAATGAAATCGCAGGCCTCGTCTCTATTGAAATCAGGATTATTCTAATAACTCATGTTACGCATCAGTAAAGAAAAAAGGATGTAACATAAGGAGATTGTAATTCTATTATTTAATAGCCCAATAGGGTTGA
>JAFGTC010000315.1 GCA_016934335.1 Candidatus Omnitrophota bacterium
CCGTCGAGGCCGTCGGTGAGATTGACAGCGTTGGAGGCGCCCGTGATGACGATCGCAACAAAGGGAATGTATAAAATTCCTAAGGGAATGTAGATATTTTTGAAGAAGGGCAGAGGCAGATCGTAAGGGCGTTCGGCGACCAGCGGATGCAGAAAGTAAAGAGAGAATCCCAAGGCCAGGCCGATCGCCAATTGAACAATCAATTTTTGTTTGGCGCGCACGCCTTTGTATTGTTTTTCGGTCAATTTGGTATAGTCGTCTAAAAATCCGAGCGATCCGAGCGCCAAGGTGATGATGATGCAGGTTAGCACAAGGTGATTCGACAAATCGCCCCAGAGCAGCATGGATATGGTAATCGAGGCGAGTATCAGTGTGCCGCCCATGGTGGGGGTGCCCGATTTGCCTTTGTGCCGCTCGTAGAGGGCTTTGACGCCTTCGCCGCGGATGGTTTGGCCGATTTTCATGCGCTCCAGCCATCGGATGAAGCAGGGGCCGATCAAGACGCCGATGATCATAGCGGTGACGGCCGCCATCGCTGATCGAAACGAAATGTACCGGAGCACGCGAAGCACGCTCAGAATTTCGTATTGCTCAGAAAGGGGATAGAGGAAGAGCAGCGCCATGGTTCAGGCTTGGGCCTCCTTCCCCGCTTGTTGTAGATATTCGAGAGTGATCAGGCGGTCGTCGAACGGTGTTTTTATCCGTCCGAGTATTTGATAGGTTTCGTGGCCCTTACCCGCAATTAGCAGGAGGTCGCCGGGTTGTAGTTCCTGCACGCCAGCCCGGATGGCTTCCCGCCGGTCGGGGATGACGACATAGCGATTGGCGTCATGAGTCATTCCCGCCAGAATATCGTCGATGATCCGTTGGGGATCTTCGGTGCGGGGATTGTCGGAAGTCACAAAGACTTTGTCGCTGAAGCGAAGGGCGATTTCTCCCATCAAGGGCCGCTTGGCGCGATCCCGGTCGCCGCCGCAGCCGAAGATGGTCAGGATGCGTTCGTGGGGGATGGCGTTCAGGGTGTGCAGGCATTTTTCCAACGCGTCGGGAGTATGGCAGTAATCGACGACGATCTGCGCGCTGACGCCGTTGGGGATGGATTCCAATCGGCCGGGCACGGCCTGCACGTTTTCGATGCCCCGGCGGATGACGTCCAGAGAGACGCCGCCGGCCCAAGCGGCGGCGGCGGCGGCAAGGATGTTGGAGGCGTTGTGCCGCCCGATCAAGGGGGTTTGGAGAGGGACGCGGTCGCCGCGGTGGGTTTCCAGCGTAAACCGGCTGCCGTTCAGCAGCAGTTCCATGTCGCGGGCTCGCATGTCGGCGTCCCGGTCGATGGCGAAGGTCATGATGGATCTGCCTTGCAGTTCCTGCGCATAGCGGCGTCCGGTCAGGTCGTCCAGATTCAAGACCGACACGCCGTCACCGGTTAAATAGTCGGTAAAGAGACGTTTTTTGGTCTCTCGGTAGTCGTCCATATTTTTGTGAAAATCGAGATGGTCTTGCGAGAGATTGGTGAACAAGGCGACGCCGATGCGGATTTCATCGACGCGATGCAGAGCCAGCCCGTGCGAGGAGACCTCCATGATCACATGGCGAACGCCGCTGTCCACGATGTCTCTGAGCAGGCGCTGCATATCGTGGGGGAGGGGGGTCGTATTGGGCGCGTCCATGCGCTTGCCGGCGTAGCGGTATTCGATTGTGCCGATGACCGCCGTTTTATGTCCGTTGGCCTGCAGGATGGATTCGAGCAGGTAGGAGGAAGTGGTTTTTCCATTGGAGCCGGTAATGCCGTAAATCTTCAACTCGCGCGCGGGGTGATCGTAAAAGTTGGCGGCCAGATGAGGCAGGGCGGCCAGCGTGTTTTCCACAAGAATTTGGGGAATGGAGGCTGCATCGTTAAAGCGTTCGACGACGGCGGCGCAGGCGCCGTTTTCGGCCGCTTGATCCAAAAAATCATGTCCGTCGAACGATTCGCCTCGTAAAGCGACGAATAAGTCGCCGGATTGGATCGTGCGCGAATCGCCGGTCAAGCCGTGAATCGAAGCCGGGATGGCGCCGCGCCATTCACGAATGGAGATGCCTTCAAATACCTTCACGCCTTCAATCATTGCCCTATCCTCAATTCAAGGATCAACGTTCGCATGAGCGATTCGCCGATCCATTCCCAAAACAATTGCCTGTTCCCGCTCCGGTCAACGCTGGACGACCCATTCGGCGTTCGTTTGAATTTCCGGATCCGTCAACATCGGCTCGCATCGTACGATTCCGATTTCGGTTCGCCCTTGTACGGGATCTCCCGCGGGGATCGGCTGCTCCGTTACTTTTCCCGAGCCTTCAAACCGCGCCTGCAATCCATTGGCGGCCAAGCGGATGAAGGCTTCTCGAATCGGGAGTCCGATCAAATTCGGCATTCGGCCTTGGTTGATCGCATATTCGGGAAATAACGGAATCGGCATTTGGCGCGTCACGCCGAAAGCGACTTGATCCGCCATATTCGAAAGTTCGTTTTTCTCGTTTTTGTTTGTTGTATTCATCGCTGCGATGAAGAGAGGATCGCTTTTGTCACTGGGGCTTAATCCCCAGTAGGCGATCAATTCTTCGACGATTTTCTGAAAGACCGGGCCGGAGACCTCGCCGCCGTATTTTTTCTTTTTGGGTTCGTCGACTACGACGACGATGACCGCCTGGGGATCTTGCGCCGGAAAGAATCCCGCGAAGGAGGCGATGCGCATGCCGCGGCCATAGGTTCCTATTTCCGGATTGACTTTCTGAGCAGTTCCGGTTTTTCCGGCGATATGAAAGCCTGGCACGCGAATGCGCCGTCCCGTCCCCTCGGGATCTTCGGTGACGTCGATCATCATTTGGACGATTTGTTCGGCCACTCTATTCGATAAGATTCGTCTCGGCGCGGCGGGATGATCGGGCTGGAACAGGCCGTCAGGCCGCCGCTTCCCCAGGATGATGCGTGGATCGACGTACAATCCCCGGTTGGCGAGGGCGCTGTAAGCGGCGGTGAGAACCAGGGTGTTGGTGGAGATTCCCTGGCCGAAGGGCGCTGCTCCGATGTTGGCCGGCCACCACCGGCTGGGATGGTGCAGAATCCCGCCGCTTTCGCCGGGGAGTTCTTGGACGGTTTTCTCGCCGGTGTTTTTGAATCCGAATCGAGTCAGGTAGTCATAGAGAATTTCCGCCTGACCGCGGTAATCGTCCGGATTTTTGCCGAGCCGCTGTGTAATTTTGACCATGCCGATATTACTGGATCGGACGAGGATATCGTAGACGGTGAGATTATCGAATCGGTGAATGTCGTCGCGAATGGTGTGTCCCCGGAAATAGTACGCTCCTTTTTCGCAGTAGAAAGTGGTTTGAGGCGTGACCACCCGCTGTTCCAGCGCGGCGCTTAAAACGAAGGGCTTTAAGACGGATCCCGGTTCGAAGACGTCGACCAGCAGGCGGTTGCGGCGGAGATCGAGGTTGTAGTCGGCGTAATGGTTGGGGTCATAGGTCGGATAGTTGGCCATGGCGAGAATATCGCCGGTCTTCGGATGCATAATCACCGCATTGGCTTGGAGGGCGGCGGTTTCTTCGCAGATTTTTTTGAGTTCGCGCTCGACGACGTATTGAATGTAACTGTCTATCGTGAGGACGTAGTCGACGCCTCGCGTCATGATCTTGGTATAGTCGTCTTCGGCGATCATGCGGCGGCGGATGTCCTTATCGGTGACGATGGGTTGAGCCGTCCCTTCCAGGTTGTCGTTGAGGGTGAGTTCCAGGCCTGCTAAACCTTTTCCGTCGGATCCGGTGAATCCCACGACATGAGAGGCCAGGGTTTTCTCCGGATAAATGCGGCTGGTATTGGTTTTGAAATAGAGTCCGGGTATGCCGGCCGCTTCGATTTTTTCTTTTATTTCTTCGGGGATTTCTTTATCGATTTCCCGCCAAACGACGCCGTCCCTCTGCAAGGCGGCGATATGCCGGTTTATAACGCTGTGGGGCAGATCCAGAATCCCGCCGACTTGCATCATGGCGGCGGTTGGATTCTCGATGGATTCATTGCAGGCGGTTACGGTGTAGGTGATGGTGTTCTGCGCCAGGGGGCGGGAATGGCGATCGAGGATCAAGCCGCGCGTGGGCGGAAGGATTTTGAGGAAATTGCGCGCTCTTTCGCTGGATGCGACGATTTTCGGCGCATCCACGATTTGCA
Source organism: Candidatus Omnitrophota bacterium (assembly GCA_016934335.1). Lineage (GTDB taxonomy): Bacteria > Hinthialibacterota > Hinthialibacteria > Hinthialibacterales > Hinthialibacteraceae > JAFGTC01. Next base: position 4,205 of record JAFGTC010000315.1, read on the forward strand.
TAAAGTAGAGTTTCATGATTAGAATGGCGAAGAGAGTCGCGGCGCCAATCATCAAGACTCCTATGCGTTTTGCCGTCACCTGATCGTGTTTTGCGTGCATATTTTAAATCCAAATCGTGTATCTAATACCCTTACCCTTTTTTATTCGATCAAGGTTTGAAACCATGTTCGCATATTTTCTTGCAGCCGCTGCCAGCCCCGCCGCATTTTGGCCAAGGGGCTGTTGTCTTCTAAAAGAGATGCGGGCGCTTCCGGCCAAGACAGCTGCGTTTGCAAGCCCGGCACTTTCAACTCGATCGCCGGATGCCGAGGAGGAGCGAGATAAGGCAGCGCCGCGTCGATGCGTTCGGCAATTAAGTCGTATCGCTCCAACTCGCTGATCTGGTTATTGATTTTTCGCAACTCTTCCAGCAGATTCGTTTTTTCATTGTTCGCTTCAGTCAAACTGTAGCGAATGCGTTTTACTTCCATGGCGGCGTGTACGACAAGGATGACGCCGCCGAAGAAAATGATGATGCATAAATACGTGAGAAAGCCCCGAGCCATGTAAAGCAATTGATCATGCTCCCCGGTCTGCGCTCGTCTCATGATTTACTGGAACCCTCGCTTCAGCGTCAATTCTCAAGCATGCAGCTCTCCAGCACGCGAAGTTGGGCGCTGCGGCTGCGCGGATTACGACTTTGCTCGGCGGCGCAGGGGCGGACGGCTTTGCGCGTAAGGATGACGCCGCGCTCCGGATCTTCCCGCCCCGTTACCGGAATGCCGGGGGGATGAATCACCGGCCGGCAATAAGTACGAAATTGTTCTTTTACGATGCGATGTTCGAGTGAATGATAAGAAAGCACGGCGACTCGGCCTCCCGGCGCCAAATGATGCAGGGCGCTGGCCAGACCGGTACGCAGCGATTCCATCTCGTTGTTTACGATGATGCGCAGCGATTGGAAGACCCGGGTGGCGGGATGAATTCCTTCCTGGTGTTGATAGCGGGCGGGAATGGCTTGAATGATGATGTCGGCCAATTCCTGCGTCCGTTCAATGTCCGATGTCTGCCGCCGCCGGACGATGGCTTTGGCGATTTTTCGTGAAAAACGCTCTTCGCCGTAATTTTTAAACAAATCGGCTAATTCTTTTTCGCTCCACTGATTGATCACGTCTTTGGCGGAAATCGCCTGGCGCTGATCCATCCGCATATCCAGGGGGCCGTCGCGCATGAAACTGAATCCTCTCTCGCCCTGATCCACCTGGGGCGAGGAAAAGCCCAAGTCAAAGAGGCATCGATCGATGCGCTGCACTTCTTCCTCGTTTAGAACGTCTTCGAGTTCTTCGAAGCCTCGCTGGTGCAGACTGACTTGGAAAGCGGCCCCGGCGAATTTTTTTTGACAGTGAGCGATGGCTTGCGCGTCCCGGTCGATTCCGATCAGCCGATCACTCTCTCCGAACGACTGCGTGAGAACGGCGCTATGCCCGCCGTATCCAAGGGTCGCGTCCACAAGTACGATTCCCGATCGATCCGGTTGTAGATATTTCGCCGTTTCGGCTTCCATGACTGGGATATGGAGTTCCAGATCGGGAGTCATTCGTTCGCTTCACTTTCCGCATCCGCCTGTTCGGCTTCAATCGCTTCCGGCGTTATCTGTCCTTTGGCTAATTGAAGAACTTTAGGAAATCGCTCTGTTAAACTGACGACGTCGTCTGCAATTTGATCCTTATAATAGATATAATTCCAGATGGTGATTTTATCCCAGTCGCCCAGAAGCATGGTTTTTCCGTTCAATCTGGCGTATTCGGCCATTTCGGCGGGAATGACGATTCGACCTTCTTTTTTATCCATTTTGACTTCACGGGCCTGGGCGAACACTTGATGCCGTACAGTCAGTCCGAATTTTGTGTAGAGATCCAATTTGCTGATTGCTTCGGCCATAGGAAGCCAGTTGCATTCAGGGAAAACGGCCAGCGATCGATTTAACCAGGGAATCATGATCAAAGGATGATTCCCGAGTTTTTCACGAAACTGTGAAGGCATGACAATGCGCAATTTCGAATCGACGTTTTTTTCGTACGATCCAATCAGCCGATTGACGGTTGACGAGAAAACCGGTTCGTTTTCAGCTTGTATTATTCTATCGAAGGTTTTCTCGCTATTCATGGCTTCGTATTCAAATTGGGTATTTCTGGTTTATCTTGGTTCTAGCCTGGGAAAATCTGGTTGATTTTGGATGCTAGCATAGAAGGAGAGTTAAAGCAAGTAATAATTTGAGCAAATAGGGCGCTATTTTAAGGTTCTTAGCGTGAATCTATGCTGAACTTATGTTCATTTTATATAAAGTTAAATTTTAAGCCGGGAAGACTATCTTATTAAATTATTGCATCTTAAGATCGGATGAATTATTTGTTGTGATTCGATTTGCGTTGAAATGAGATCATAAGGGGGGTTAAGAGGGATTTTTGTGATTCTCTGTCAATGGTTTTTCAATGGGACGTGAAGAACGAATAGGAGAGCGGGGAGATTCATGTTTTGGGATTGGGTCATTCTGCTGGGATATTTAGTCATCATCTTGGCGATAGGCGTTTGGGCGGCTCGCCGGATTCAAGACACGGCCGATTTTTTCATGGCGGGGCGCAGTTTTCGCAAGACCTTTATGGTCTTTTTCACGTTCGGGGCCGGCACGCATTCCGATCAGGCGGTTTCCGTCGCGTCCAAAACCTATACGGATGGATTGTCGGGAATCTGGTATCAGTGGTTCTGGTTGTTCAATACGCCTTTTTATTGGTTGTTTCCGCCCATTTTTCGTCGAATGCGGGCTCTGACCACCGCCGATTTTTTTGAATTGCGCTATACCAGGTCGGTCGCCGCATTGTTTGCGTTAATCGGAATACTTCAGTTTATCGTCAACCTGGCCACCATGCTCAAAGGCTGCGGGGCGATGATCACGGCGGTCAGCGGAGGAGTGATCAGCGAACTGGGGGCGGTCATGCTGATCACTTTGCTGTTTGTTGTGTATGGCGTGGCGGGGGGATTGAAGGCGGCCATCGTCACCGATTTTTTGCAGGGGATTCTAACGATTGTGCTGTCGTTTCTCGTGCTGCCGTTTGCGCTGCAGGCCGTGGGCGGCATATCCGGGCTGCGCGAAGTCATCGACGACCCCCGGATGTTTTCTCTAGTCGTTCCAGGAGGAATCGGCGTTTTTTACATAGCGATGATCGCCGTGAACGGGCTTGTGGGGATCGTCACGCAACCGCATGTAATGGCGAACTGCGCGGCGGGGAAGACCGAAATGGATAATCGGGTGGGATTTTGTTTCGGGAACATGCTGAAGCGCATCTGTACGATCGCTTGGACGCTGACCGGCTTGTGCGCGGTCGCTCTCTATCCCAATTTAACGACGCCGGCGCAGATCGACCAAACCTACGGATTGATGGCGCGGGATCTGCTGCCGGCGATCATGCCCGGTCTGGTGGGATTGTTTATCGCGTCTCTGCTGGCGACGGTCATGTCCTCGTGCGACGCCTGGATGATTTCCTGTTCGGCCCTCTTTACAGAGAATATCTATCGGCCTTTTGCGGCGCCGAATCGTTCGCAAAAGCATTATGTGCTGGTCGGCCGAATCGTTTCCGGCGCGATTGTGTTGATCGGAATTCTGTATGCGCTTTTTTTGGAAAGCGTGATCACGGGGCTGGAGACGTTTTGGAAGATTCAGGCGATGATGGGCATAGCGTTTTGGGCGGGGCTTTTCTGGCGGCGCGCGACGACGGCCGGCGCGTGGCTGTCGACGTCGGCCGCTTTTTTGACCATGATCTATACGGCGAATCTAGGGCCGGATCAGTTGCCGGAATGGATGGTTTACGGCGGGAGAATCTATTTGCCCTATCAGATGTTGGCCTATCTCTCGACGGGATTGCTGACGATGATTGTTGTCAGTCTGATCACGCCGCGCGTTTCATCGGCGAAACTGGACCGCTTGTATCGGGCGATTCGTACGCCGGTTTCCCCCGATGAACATCCCTCCGAGCCGTTCGAGGTTCCGGCGGATTCGCAGCCCGAACCAGTGCGAAAAATCATCGATCATCCCGATTTTGAGATCCCCGTTCCCAACCGCACATCCGTGATCGGTTTTGTCGGGGTGTGGGCGCTCGTCGGGATATTGATTGGATCGGTTTATTGGATTGCGAGCCTCTGACGCATCGTCGGCCTATCTCAGCCCAAAGTTTTGAATATGGGGGGTGAGAAGTTTATTAACCGGCTTTTAACTCGCCCCGTACCGGTTGAACCAGGCGCGTTCGGAGAAAGGCTTTTTTTGATTTTGCTTGTGCTCTTCGGCGGGGACGCCGATGGGCAGGATGACCCGGATTATCTTGTTTCGGGGCGCGCCTACATAATTCCCGATGATTTCAGCCCGATTTTCCAGCCGCAGCCATCCGTCGACCCAGACGGCGGCGTATCCCAGAGCGGTAATGGCGAGAAGCATGTTTTCGACGGCCGCCGCGTAATCTTCGACTTGGAAAGAGTGCCCCTCGTAAATAGCGTCAGGATGTTTATCGATGAAGCAGGCGATATAGGCCTTGGCCTGCTGCATGGCTTTGTTGGTGGGATGCAGGGCTTGAATTTTTTGAATCAGTTCGAGGTCGTCGATGATGACGAATGAGGTGGTCTGGGCGTTCTTTCCCGAGGGGGCTTGGATGCCCGCTTGGACGATGCGCTGCAGATCTTCTCGAGGGACGGGTTGGTTTTCGAACGGCCCCCTGTAACTGTGTCGTTTTTCAATAGCTTCGAAGAGTTCCATTTAGAAAATCCTTTTCTAGAAAATTGATTGGATGATTCAGTAAACGTTTCGCTTTCTTGTTGAACGATTGGGGTTTTTCTTGATCCAAGTATAATTCCCAGGAAGAATCCGATAAACACGCACCGCTTATCCGATCCAAAAACAAAAATACATCATTTCCCTCGGAGGCGCTGACGTCCAGGTTCGAGGGGGGCGTATTCAATGCGCTGTTGAGTGATTGACGCCGGAAGAGATTTCATCATGTCGATTGATCAAAACGATATTTATGTTCGAACGTGGGGCGAGCTTTGCGAGTATTTGTACGACGGCTCCTGGCAGAACGATATTGGACGCTTCCGCTCGAATTACGCTTATCGGGGCGTATCGGATAAGCATTATAATTTGATGACCAGTTTTATGCGGCTGTGCGGGGATCATCCCAATCTGGAATATCATCTGCTTCGAAATTTCCGGAAATACGCTCAATTAAATGGAGAAACGACGCATTGCTCGGATTGGTGGTGGATGACGCTGGCTCAGCATCACGGGCTGCCGACCCGGCTGCTGGATTGGACGTATTCGCCTTTTGTCGCGCTGCATTTTGCGACGGCCAATGTGGATCAATTCGACTGCGACGGGGCGATTTGGCACGTCGATTTCGTGAAAACCAATCATTTGCTGCCCAGCCCTCTGAGCGATGTCCTGCAAGAAGTGGGATGCAATGCGTTTACGCTGGAAATGCTCGAGCGGGCGCTGCCGGACATCAAACATTTCGACAAATTGACCTCGGACGATCATGTGATTTTTTTTGAACCGCCCTCTCTTGACGCCCGCATCGTCAACCAGTTCGCTTTTTTTTCGGTGATGTCGGACGCCACTTCTTCATTGGATCGCTGGTTGGAGTCGCATCCCGATTTATACAAGCGGATTATCATTCCCAAAGAATTGAAATGGGAAGTCCGGGATAAGATGGATCAATCCAATATTACGGAGCGAATTCTGTTTCCCGGCCTGGATGGATTGGCGTCGTGGCTGACGAGGCATTACCGCCCCAAAAACAGCCGGAGCGTCAGTCTAAACCCCGAAGATAGCGGCCCAAAGCCATGACGGGGAAATAGAGCGAGTAGAGATGATAGCGCAAATAAAACACGCGGGGAAATCCGGATCCCGTATGATAGGGTTCATCCCATTTTCCAGCGTCGTTTTGCGTATCGACGAGCCATTGGATCGCTTTTTCGACGACCGGATCGTTTGAACCGAAAACCGCCATCATGCCCATGACGGCCCAGGCGGTTTGACTGGCCGTCGAGGGGCCTTCGACGTAGGCGTGTTTTTCATAACTGTCGGCCGACTCACCGAAGGAGCCGTCCGGCTTCTGGATGCTTTTCAGCCACTCGCCGGCTTTTTGCACCCAGGATTCATTCATGTCGACTCCTGCGTTTTTGAGGCCGCAAAGCACTTCCCATGTGCCATAGATGTAATTCACGCCCCACCGGCCGAACCAGCATCCATCGGACTTTTGTTGAGATTGTAGATAGGTCAGCGCTTTTTGAACGGGATCATGATGCGGGCGGTAGCCGTGGTGGCCCAGTGATTCCAAGACGCGGCCGGTGATGTCGGGGCAGGAGGGATCCTGCATGGCGTTATGATCGGCGAAGGGGATGGCTTCCAAAATCGGGCGATGCTGGGTGCGGTCGAAGGCGGCCCACCCGCCGTCTTTGTTTTGTAGGGCGAGGATCCAATCGATCGCCCGGCGGATGGAGGGCATGGCTTCTCCGTTGCCGGCCTGGTGCAGAGCCATGGCGACCATGGCCGTGTCGTCGACATCGGGATAAAAAGAATTGTTGAATTCGAAGTACCATCCTGTAGGTTCGACGGGCTGGGGGATGTTGGCCTTCCAATCGCCGAGATGGCGGCATTCTTTTTTGATGAGCCATTCGCAGGCTTTGTTGATGGCGGAATGGGAGGCGTTCAGGCCGGCTTCGGTGAGGGAGTAAAGGGCGATGCCGGTATCCCAGATCGGGCTGAAGCAGGGTTGGAGGCGGATGGAGTCGCCGTCTTCGATCATGAGCCGGTCGAGTTGCTTCCGGGTTTCTTGGAGGAAGGGGGCGTCCGGGGCGTATCCCAAGCAGCGAAAGGCGATCTGGTTGTACACCATGGGGGGGAAAATCGCGCCCACGCCGTCAGTGAGTTCGGGATCGGCGTGTTCGAGGATCCAGCGTTCGATGCGTTTCAGGGCGATCTTGCGAAGAGGCAGCAAACGGGTTTTTTCCCAAAGTTTGACAAGGCGGTCGCTGGTCAGGAAGAAGTTCTTCCAAGTAAACCAGCGCGAGTCGTATTCGTTGACGAGCGGCTTTTCGAAGAGATCGGGATTGGCATACAGTTCTTTGATGCTTTGATGGGCAGGCAACTTGCGAACTGGACGGAAGTGGCTGACGATGGACAAAGACATAATCATGGTGCGCGTCCAGGCTGACACTTTATCGATGTGGAAAAACATCCAGCGGGGCGATAAGATCATTTCCGGAGGAACGGAGGGGACGGAATCCCAGGGCATCTGACCCAAGGCGGCCAGATAGAACTTACTGTACGTGTTGATGTGCTCCGCGCCGCCGATCTCGAGAATCAGTCGGCGGGCTTTAGCCATGTGCGGAGCGCCGGGATCGTCTCCCATCAGTTTAAGCGCCATATAGGCTTTGACGGTTTCGCTCAGATCGGGCTTCGAGCCGGCGTATTGCACCCAAGCGCCGTCTTCAGGTCTTTGCTGGCTGCGGAGGTATCGAGCGATTTTTTCCAGGCGGGGATCGTCTTCTTCTTCCAAAATGAATTTCATTAACTCATGTTACGCATCAGTAAAGAAAAAAGGATGTAACATAAGGAGATTGTAATTCTATTATTTAATAGCCCAATAGGGTTGA
>JAFGTC010000316.1 GCA_016934335.1 Candidatus Omnitrophota bacterium
TCAACCCTATTGGGCTATTAAATAATAGAATTACAATCTCCTTATGTTACATCCTTTTTTCTTTACTGATGCGTAACATGAGTTAATAATTGCAGTAATCGTCATAATTGATAATTCCCATTATATTACCCATATTTTCGAAAATTTCCTACGATGACGTCTTCTTTGCGATTCCTACATCATCCGCCGGAGGCCGCGTCCATGCCGGCATTGGTAGAATTCGCCGATTCTCGGGATTGTACATCTTTCAAAGATCCAATATAATTTATAGTTTCTCAAATACCCTGATAAAGAAAACTATGAAACAAGAATTTATACGAAACTTTTCGATTATCGCTCATATCGATCACGGAAAAAGCACGCTTGCCGATCGCATTCTGGAGATGACCCAAAGCGTTTCCGCCCGGAATATGCGCGCCCAATATTTGGATAGCATGGATCTGGAGCGCGAGCGCGGCATTACCATCAAGGCGCAGGCCGTTCGCATTCTTTACAAGGCTAAAAATGGGCAGACCTTTCAATTTAATCTAATCGATACGCCCGGCCATGTCGATTTTACGTATGAGGTGTCGCGCTCCCTGGCCGCCTGCGAAGGCGCCATCCTCGTCGTGGACGCCGCCCAGGGCATCGAAGCCCAGACCGTAGCCAATCTCTATAAGGCGTTGGACGAAAATGTAGAAATCATTCCCGTCCTGAATAAAATCGATCTTCCCAACGCCGATCCGGTGAACGCGGCGCAGCAGATTCACGAACTGATTGGCAGCACGCAGGAAGAGATTATTCTTGCCAGCGCCAAAGCGGGCACAGGGGTATTGGACATTCTCGAAGCGATCGTGAAGCGCGTCCCCCCTCCGAACGGCTCTTATGACGCTCCAACGCGCGCCATGGTTTTTGACAGCGTTTTTAACACCTATCGCGGCGCCATCGCTTATGTGCGCGTAGTGGACGGATCCTTCGCCGTCGGCGACTCCATCCGCCTGATGAGCACCGACGAAGAATACGAAATCGAAGAGTTGGGCATCTTCACGCCCGAAATGATGAAAATCGATCGTCTCGAGACCGGCGAGGTGGGCTATATCATCGCCAATCTCAAAGACATCTCGGAAGTGCACATCGGCGATACGGTCACGCTGGCGAGGCGGCCGGCGGAAAAACCGCTGCCCGGCTACAAAGAGCCGCAGAGCATGGTTTTTTGCGGATTGTACCCCATCAATCCCGATCAATTCGAAGAACTGCGCAAGAGTTTGGAAAAACTGCGCCTCAACGATGCATCCTTTCATTACGAACCTGAAACCTCGGCGGCCTTGGGATTCGGCTTTCGCTGCGGATTTTTAGGCATGCTGCATATGGAGATCGCGCAGGAGCGCCTGGAGCGCGAGTTCGATCTGTCGCTGATCACCACGGCGCCCAACGTCTCTTATGAGGTGGTGAAAACCGACGGCGAGGTTGTGAAAGTCGATAATCCCTCCGAACTGCCTCCGCTCAATCTCATCGAGGAAATCCGCGAGCCGTTTATCAGCGCCACGATCATTACACACCCCGATTATATCGGGGGAATCATGAAATTATCGCTGGATCGCCGGGGCATCGACAAAGGGATGGAATACCTGAGCGTCGATCGCGTACTGCTGCGATACGAATATCCGCTTTCGGAAGTCATTCTCGATTTTTATGATAAATTAAAGTCGATATCGCGCGGATACGGCTCCTTCGATTATGAATTTACCGGTTACCGCCCCGGCTCGTTGGTCAAACTGGATATGCTGCTCAACGGCGCGCCTGTGGACGCTCTTTCAATTATCGTTCATCGCGATAAAGCCTATCAGAAAGGTAAAATGCTGGCGGATAAATTGCGCGAAGTGGTTCCCCGCCAGCAGTACGATGTGGCCATCCAAGCGTCGGTCGGCGCGAAGATCATCGCCCGCGAAACCGTGAAAGCCCTGCGCAAGAATGTCACAGCCAAATGCTACGGCGGCGACATCACGCGCAAACGGAAACTGCTCGAACGCCAGCGCGAGGGAAAGCGCCGCATGAAAAGCGTCGGAAACGTGGAAATTCCTCAAGAAGCGTTTATGGCGATCCTCAACATTTAATCCGCTCTGGATTGGTTTGGAGATTTTTCATGGATCCGCAATGGCTGACATGGGCGAAGCGGCTGCAGGCGATTTCGCAAACCGGACTCACGTACGCCAAAGATCCTTTTGATAGAGAACGCTATCAGGAAGTGCGCCAAATCGCGGCGGAAATAACGGCCGGCGGTTCGAACGAATCGGTGGAGCGCCTGCTGGAGCTGTTCGGCCGGCAGGAGGGCTATGCGACGCCCAAAGTGGATGTGCGCGGCGTCGTTTTTTCCCATGATAAAATACTGCTGGTGAAAGAACGCATCGATGACGCGTGGACGCTGCCGGGCGGTTGGGCGGATATCGGGCAGTCGCCGAAGGAATGCGTCGTGCGGGAAGTCATGGAAGAATCCGGATACGTTGTGCGCGCTTTGAAATTGCTGGCCGTCTACGATCGGGAAAAGCATCCTCACCATCCCCCGCTTCCCTTTCATATCTACAAACATTTTTTCCTTTGCGAAATCGTCGGCGGCGAAGCGAGATGCAGCAGCGAAACGTCCGCCGTAGACTTCTTCTCAGAGACGGATCTCCCGCCTCTCTCCATCACTCGAATCACGCCCGAACAGATTCACCGCATGTTCGAACATTACCGCAACCCCGCTCTGCCCTGCGATTTTGATTAATCTTTATGGGAAAACCGCCGAATTTCAGCGCGTCTTTTCCGGTGCGGCGGCGTTCAATCGGCGATAGCGATAATAGGCGGCGCAGGCGCCTTCCGCGGAAACCATGGGCGCGCCGAGTGGATGTTCGGGCGTGCAGTGAACGCCGAAGGCCGTGCATTCATGCGGCTTTTTAACGCCCTGCAATATCAAGCCGCTGATGCATTCAGGCGATTCGCGGCTGTTTAAATCGGAGGCGGATCCAAAGCGGTTTTCTGCATCGAACATTGCATAGTCTTCACTCAGCCCAAACCCGCTCAACGGGATTTCGCCCAAACCGCGCCAAGTGCGGTTTACGATCCGGAAGACTTCGCGCATAACCTTTTGCGCCGCCGGATTTCCTTCACGCCGGACCGACCGGGCGTATTGGTTCTCCAATTCGGCGCGGCCTTCCTCCAACTGCCGTACGCACATGAAGAGGCCCTGCAGCATATCCAGCGGTTCGAATCCCGTTATGACGATCGGAATGGCGTATTTTTCCGCGAGAGACTCGTATTCCCGAGTTCCCATCACCGTACAGACATGACCGGCTGCGAGGAATCCCTGAACGCGATTGTCCGGCGAGGAAAGTATAGTTTCCATGGCGGGAGGCGCGAGAACGTGGGAGACCAATAACGAGAAATTCGTGAGTCCCTCTCGCCTCGCCTGAACGGCCGCCATGGCGTTGGCGGGGGCGGTGGTTTCGAAGCCGATCGCAAAAAAGACGACTTGCCGGCTTGGATTTTCGCGCGCCAGTTTAACCGCATCGAGCGGAGAATAGACAACCCGCACATCGCCGCCCGACGCTTTGACCGAGAACAAGTCATGCTCCGTTCCCGGCACGCGCAGCATATCTCCGAACGAGCAAAAAATCAGATCAGGCTTTGAAGCGATTTCGACGGCTTTATCGATGATGGCGGTGGGCGTAACGCAGACGGGGCAGCCGGGGCCGTGGATCAGCGTCAACGATTCGGGCATCAATTGATCGATGCCATACTTGACGATCGTGTGCGTCTGCCCGCCGCAGATTTCCATAATCGACCACGGCCGGGTGACGCATTGATTGACGGCCCGAATGTATCGCTGCGCCGTTTCGGGATCGCGGTATTCGTCCAGATATTTCATGATTTCGGCTGCGCGGCGGGAGCGTCTTCCAACTCGGTCAATTCGCCCATTTCTTTTAAATATTCAAAAACCTGCATGGCTTCGTCTTCATCGACGACGCTGATGGCGAAGCCGGCATGAACGATCACATAATCGTTCAGCTGCGCCTCAGGCGCGTAAGCAAGAGAAATCTCCTTCTGAATCCCGCCAAAATCAACTTTCCCCATGCGATACAAAGGATCGTCTCCGGTGATGTGAACTACTTTTCCAGGAATGCCTAAACACATGATATATGCCTAACATTAATCATTTCAGATATTTTAACAAAATCATAATCACACATTACTTTTTAACGATTGTTCTATTGTATTATTTTTCCTTCGAATCGCGAACCGCGGCGGCGATTTGCCCCAGCGATATCCCCCCGTCATTAGGGGGAACATGCCTGTGCCAAAACGGTTCGAATCCTTCTTCGCGCAGCCGCTGAATGGTTCGTTCGCAAAGATATTTGTTCTGAAAGCAGCCGCCGGTCAATACAACTCGATTTTCCTTCAATCGCTTGGCGATGCTTACAACGACTTCCGCCAATCCGTTATGAAAACGAATCGAACAATAGGATTGCGAACGGCCGCTTTGAATATCTTCAAGAAGCGCATCGAGCATCGGCGCCCAATCCACGATCAGGGAATCGTTATTTTCTGGCTTAATAATGTCAAATAAATAGCCTTGCTCGATTTTTAAGGCGTCGTCTTCAGAATCGCCGCTTGCATCGTTTATGGCGAACTCGAGTTCCATCGCCGCCTGCCCCTCGAAAGAGACGGTTTGCCGAATATCCAGTAGAGAAGCGACGGCATCGAACAACCGGCCGGCGCTGGAGGTCAGGGGCGAATTCAGCTGCTTATGAAGCATATCGCGTAAAATATGAAGATCCGGTTTGGAGAATGCGCAAATCGGCGCCAGATCGCTCCGTTCGAATATGGCGTCGCCGAACCTTTCATATAGCATCCCTAGCGCAGTTCGTCGCGGTTGTTTGACGGCCCGATCGCCGGACGGCAGGGGAAAAGTGCGAAAATGCGCGGCGCGTTGAAATCCGTGGCGGTCGGCGGACAGAAATTCACCGCCCCAGACGGTTCCATCCGGCCCGAAGCCGGTTCCATCCCAAGAAACGCCTAAAACCGATCCCGCGATCTGATTTTCCGCCATGCAGGAAAGTACATGGGCGTAATGATGCTGCACCTGGAGATGGGAAAGCCCCAGGCTGCGAGCGTATTGCGTGGATAAATAATCGGGATGCAAATCGCTTACAAGAACGTCGGGCTTGGTTTCATATACCGATTGAAAACTGTCGATGACTTCGCGAAACGCATGATACGCCGGTTCGGTTTCCAGGTCGCCGATGTGCTGGCTGATGAATACATTATGACCGGCGTTAAGAGCAATGGTGTTTTTGAGATGCGCGCCGACGGCCAGCGTTTTGGGCATATTTTCATGGATTTCGACCGGCAGGGGGGCGTAGCCGCGCGCCCGGCGAAGAATCATCTCTCTGCCCGCCATGATGCGCACGATGGAATCGTCTACATGCCTGACGATAGGGCGGTTATGTACTAAGAAGCCATCGGCGACGCCGCGCAGGCGCTCCAGGGCCTCATGCTCGTCAATGCAGATCGGTTCGTCGGATCGGTTGCCGCTGGTGGCGATCACGGGACAATTCAGTTCGCGCAGCAGGATGTGATGCAGCGGCGTATAAGGAAGCATGACGCCGAGGTACGGATTCCGGGGCGCCGCTTCGTTGAAAATGTCTGAAAGTCCGGATTTTTCCCGGCGCTTCAGCAAAACAATCGGTGATTCGGGAGAAAGAAGAATTTTTTCTTCCAACTCGGAAACATGGCAGACTTCCCGAACGGCATCCAGATTGGGAAACATGACGGCGAAGGGCTTCTCTTCGCGAAATTTACGCCGGCGCAAGCGTTTGACCGCATCCGGATCGCCGGCGGCCGCCATAAGATGAAATCCGCCGAGGCCTTTGACTGCGGCTGTTTTTCCCTCAAGAATCCACCAAACCGTCTCGAGAATTGCATCGTGACGTTGGGAAAGCACATGACCGTTATGATCCCAAGCCTCCACCTGAGGTCCGCAGGCGGGGCAGGCGTTGGGCTGCGCATGAAACCGGCGATTGAGGGGATCTTCGTATTCAGCCCGGCATTCAGGACACATTTCGAATCGTCTCATGCTGGTGTTCGGGCGGTCATAGGGCAAAGACTGGACGATGCTGAAGCGCGGGCCGCAGTGCGTGCAATTGGTGAATGGATACAGATAACGGTGGTCGGCGGGATCGAAAATTTCCTTTAGGCATTCGCGGCAAGTCGCCAAATCGGGCAGCAGCAAGGCGGTTTTTGTTCCAGAATTCGAACTATTGCGAATCTCGAAGCCAGTAAACCCGGCAGGATCCAGGTCGCCGCATTGAATCGATTGAATTATGGCGTGCGGCGGCTTCTCGGATTGGATGCGCTGAACAAACCACTCCAGGCGATTGGGAGGCCCCTCGACCTCCACAATCACTCCCTGCGAACTGTTTTTCACCCACCCCGGCAATTGCATCTCTTCGGCCAGCCTGAACAGGAAGGGCCGGAATCCGACTCCCTGCACGGCGCCATTGATGATAACCTGAGTGCGGCGAACGCCTGTTTTCATTGATCTTAATCTTCCAGCAACCTGATTGAGGAACATTGAATCAGAAGCTTACCTGAAACCGCCGTATAATGCATGGCCGCCGAAATGTCCAAATTCGAAATCATGTTCAAATTCGAACAGATTCTGTTTAATAAAATGCTTTATGAATTTGTTCTATGATCGCTGATTTATTGAGACATCATTAACCCCAATACAAAACCGCCAAAGAATTTGGGGAACTATCTATTAGATAAGTACTTGAATACAAATAAATAACTAAAATTACTCGCAATAAAAAAAAGAAAATATTAGATTGAGAGCATTGTCTTACAAACACTGGCACGCAATTTGTTAATCATGAAGATAACCATCCATAAGGATGAAAAAAAACAAGGCTTTTCTCCTGCGTGAAACGAAGCGAAGATCTCCTTCGCACTTTCCTCCCCAGCCCGATGTCCCCCAATCCATCGGGCCATTTTTTTGTCCGCGCGCCGGAACGCAGCGAAGCATCCGATAGAGACGAATTCTTTTGCTTTCCTCTCCTCATAAAATCGTTTTTCGGTCTTCGGGGAAAGTGAAGCCGAGGGATTCGAGGATTTTGATCAATCCCATCTTCAACGGGGTTCGCGTATACCCTAACTCGGTGATGGCTTTTTGGGATGAAAATCGCCAATGCCTAAGATAGACGTCCACCGTATCGCGAGTCAATTTAGGCAGGTAATTATTCGATAAACGCGCGCGCAGTTCCTCCATACAGGCATAACCTTTCGCTAGTGGATAGGGGATTTTCAAGCGGGGGCGTTTAATCCCGGTCAACTCTTGCAGAATGTCGAACAGTTCATTCAGCGAAGCGTCTTCGCCGCCCAGGATGTAACTCTCTCCTTGCCGTCCATTCTCCAGGGCCAGAAGATGCCCTTTGGCGACATCGTCGACAAACGAATAGGTCCAGCGGAAGCGCCCGTCGCCTACATAACCGGGGATTCGGCGATGAATATAATCGTCGACCATTTTGGTGATGTAATTGCCCTGCGTCGCCTTCCCCGGGCCATAGATCAAAACAGGATAAACGGGAATTATATCCAAACCGTCTTGAATCCACTCGCGCACCTTCTGCAATGCGTTCATTTTGCTGCGCGCGTATGGAGTCATGGCGGATTCGTCCGGATTCCACCACGATTCGTCCGCCGGACGTTCGTCGGTGGGCCCCAAAGCGAAGAAGGAAGAGGTATAAATCACTCGCTCGACGCCGGCGTTCTTCGCCGCCTTCAGGACATTTCCCGTCCCGTCGACATTAACGCGATAAAAATCCTGCACGTCGCGGCGCCAGATGGATACCAAACCGGCCGTATGAATTACAGCGCGGCAATCCCGCATGGCCGCCGCAAGCGATTCCGGCCGGGATAGGTCGCCCTGCGCCGCTTCCACTCCCTCGGGGAAAACGCCGTTCGATGGATTTCGGCACAAGGCTCGAACCGCATGCCCCCGCTCATGCGCTTCCCGAACTATTTTTTCTCCTAGATATCCTGTCGCGCCGGTGATGAGTATTTTCATGGTCTCTGAATTTCCAATGCCGTCCATTTTTTTTTCTATCCATTATTGAATGCGATATCCCATCGGACAAGACCAATAGATTCTCATCGTCGGATAGAAGAAATGATGATTTATTTTCGCACGGTCTGGATTAACTTTTTCAATTCCTCCTGCGTCAATACGCCCGACAAGCGCGCCGCGGCGTAAAGAATGACGGGATAAAGAAATGGAATCGCAAACAAAGGCAGGCCGGGAATAATCCACAATGCGAATCCGGAAAAAAGCGAAACGCCCAGGATGCCCAGAGGCTTGATCCATGGAATCCGAATTCCAAAAAGCCGCCAGGCGACGCCCCCCATCACCAGAAAAAGCGCTCCCTGCGAAATCAAGGTCGCATAGGCGGCTCCCGCCTGCGCAAAAAGGGGAATCAAAAGCCAGTTGCTCGCAAACGAAAATCCCACCGCCCCGCCGGTGAAGGCGACGAGCAGGCGCTGCCGGTTGCGCGATGTAAATACGATAATCAACAGCGTGTTCAAGATGGATAAATTTAAGGTAATCGACAGCACACGAAGCACGGATCCTGAAATCGGCTGGTTATTGGGAATCAGGTTCATCCATTCCGGCGACCAGAATCCTAAAAAGGCCGTCGCCGGGATGGTGAGCGTCAACAGGACAACCACCGATTGTTGAAACAATCGCTGATACGAATCGTCGTCCGTTTCGTGCAGCCGCGAGAAAACCGGATAGACGGCGATCAAATAACCGGACGCCAGCATGATCAATCCCTCCATCAACTGGCTGGCGTAGGTGTAAGGAGCCACCGATTCCACGCCCATCAGGTAATCGATCATCATGACGTCTAAACTGAGATAAAAAATATTGAAGAACGAATACAAGGCCAGCGACCACGATTCGGAGATCATGTATCGGATGGTCGAGAACGAAAATTTGGCTCGAATGGGGAAAAAACGAAGCGAGACGGCGCCCAGCATCACAAACCAAAGAACGTTTTCCAGCGAAATCGCCGCCGCCGAAACGATTAAATTCCATCCCAGCCCGAGCGTGACCGCTAAAATCGAAATGGAGATCAAGCGCGAGGGAAGATTGGTGTAAAACACATACTCCATCCGCTCGACGGCGGTGAAGGCGCTGCGTATAACGCCCGTCATGGACAACATCAGCGAACCGAACAGAGCCGTATAAATGACGGCCAGTTCAAAGACGCCTTTCTCGCGCACGGCGGTCAAATAGAAGAACGCGCCGATGATGAACGGAACGCTCAGCGACGCCTTCATGACCAATCCGTGAAAGAGAAACTCCGGCACGCGATCCGGCGCCCGCGCCCCGTCGCGGGAGATCAGATTATCCAGGCCGCCGTCTGTAAAGGTGCGCCCGATTCGGCCGAAACTGAGCGCGTACGACATGATGGAGAACCAATGAGCCGGCAGCAGCGACACCAGCAGCACGTAGCGAATGACGCCCGATGCGCGGCCGAATATGTTGAACAGACCCATGAAGATGGAGTTGCGGACAAGAGTGCTCACGAAGCGGTCTCCGGCGAAGCCAGTCGCGCGTTCAACGACAGAAAGCGCACCCAGAGCGGCTGGGGCGTCGCAGGCGAACCGTCTTCGATCAATACATGAAAATTCAGGAGGCTGCGTTCGCGCAGATCATCGAAATGCAGTTCAAATCGCGGGTGAGATACCGGCTTCAAATTCAGCGTTTGGGTTCGATCGTTGATGGAGGCGTAGATCAATACGTTTTTCTGGAAAGGATTTTCCAACTCGCCTGCAATTTCTAGCGCCTTCCCCTTCGGATTCGAAACATAACAATCCATTCGAAGATGATGATTATGAATTACGGCAATCGCCATGTCTCGAAACGATTGGGGCGAGTAAAAAGAGGAAAGCAAATCGCCGTTTTCGGGATAAAAGTCTTTCATGGCGCCGCCCGAGCATCGGTCGTGAAAATACTGCGCGCTGTAATCCACCGGGCGCTGTTCCATGTATTCGCTCCACAGCCGCACGGCCGCTTCCGCAGAGCCCCGAATGCCCGCGAGATGCGCTTGCAGGTATAGAGACTCGATGCTCTGTTCAAAACGCGCCTCCGCGAACGGCTGCAGGTCGCGGCTTAGATCGTTCGAAGCGAAGCGCGTATATTCATAAAGCGGCCGCGACGCGATCGGCGCGGCGTTCTTGAGCAGATCGATGCGGAGAATGCGGTATCCCGCCCGCAAAGCCAAATCGCCGGTATTGTATAGTGAAACTGATTTGTAATAATGTTTCGCCTGTTCAGCGGACGAATCGTCTTCCAATCGTTCATACAGGCGCCCCAGTTCAAAATACGGCCATCCCATTCGCAGCGAGGGATAGAGATCGATCGACTGTTCTAAAAATCTCCGAGCAGGATCTAGATAGATTGACTCCGGACGACCCAACAGCGCCCCGCCCAATAAAAAATAATAATCGGCGATGAGACGCGCCGCCTCCCCTCCCCGCCTCGGAGCAAGAGCCCGGCGTTGAAAACGAATATAGGATTCCGCCGATTCCACCAGACGATCCATTTCCGAATTCGGGGCGGCAACGATTTCTCGCAAGATCGCTTCGAAGCGATCTTCGGCGGAATGCTCCGGCCAGGAAGCGAACAAGACCGCCGAAGCCAGGAGGATCACTCCCAAAGGAACAAATATATGCAACCGCTTCGACGTCATCCTATTCCTTCACTTTGTCTTCGATTCTAAACAATCCTGCAGACTCTCTGCATCCAACAAACCATGTGGAGGATGCGCCATGAAAGAGATTTCTATGGCCGCATTACCCTGCACAATCTCGAGCCGGTTCAAAATTTCTTTTTCTTTTTTTTCTTGGGCGCCGGCGTTCGCCCCCATACGATATAGGCGGTTAAAAACAGCCCGATGCCAAAGGCGAACACGATCAAGGCGCCCCAATTCTGCTCATTGCCGCCGATGGGCCGACCCTGCGTCGCCCCCGTTTCTTCTTTATCGCTCGCTTGAGCGTGGATAAGACCGATCGAACTATCCGCCGCCTGCCAGACCGCCGTCTCGCGCCAGGCGATTTGCTCCAACGAATCCAACATTCCGCCAACCCAACTTGCGAAGACGATTGAAATTAATACAAGATTCATTGCGCCAAATGCACCCTCCTCATTCTATGGAATATATCAGTATGACGGCGCCAAAACCTCTTCATCAAGTGGCGCAAGAAAAAAACAAAGAACGCCGTTATTCGTTATGCCGGTGGATTCGGACTGATTTAAAGATATCCTCGCCGCTCTTTATGGAATGCAATAAAATTCCACTCGCCCGTCGATCCCTTCTTTAGGCTCGACATGAAACTGAACGGCGCCGGCGGTCGATTCGCCGCGAATTTTGCGCAGCAGGTTCGATTTCATGAAAAACACGCGGTTGCGATCCGTCGCTCCTTGGATCATCACATCCGCGGGGGCCGTGTATTTCAACGTATAGAGATTGTCTTTCGTCTGCGTGAGCTCCGCCGTGTTCTCATAAAACAACTGATCGCCGACCTCGATTTCCGCGCCCAGGCCCGGCTGCGGCGACATCGAATTGGGCCGATGACGCAGATGAACGGTTTGAAATCCTTCGGAAGAGTTGATATTCTCGATCACCAGCGGCCGATACATCACCGGCGCCGACCGGGTAGAAAGAACCTGGATCAAATCGCTGCGCAGCGTCGCGCCGGTCGGAAGGGGATGGGTAAAATCAACATCGACGATGGAATCGGTCGAATCGACGCCGCGTACGACGCCAAAGTTCAGCGCGGCGTCCATCTGCAAGCCATAGGCGTCGTACCGCAGAGAACCGCCTCCCGCCAACCGCATCCGCTGCACTTTCCCTTCTTTTAAAAGTACATGCGCAAAATTGCCCTGGAATACAATCTTGCCGCCTTTATATCGGCTGCTGAATTCAACATCCGGATTGAGGCTGAATAAATAGAGATGCTCTTCGCCTCCCCGGATCAACGCGAACGCAAACGCTTGGAATCCCCGCCGGTTCACGCCGGGATCGAGCGGCAGTTGTTCGAATTGGATATTCGAAGGCTGCTTTTCTTTGAACCGTTCGTGAATCATCACATAGAGATCCCCCTCATCTCCCGCCGACGTTCGGCGGGAAATCAACGAAGCGCCCGCCCCATGTTTAGCGGCGATCAACTGCGATCCCGCCGGATCGATCATCCACAATCGCCGGCGAATATCGCTTCCCGGAAGCGGATTAAAAGCAACGCCGTAGATTCCTTTCATCTCAGCGCTCACGATTTCTTCCGAGTCGATCAACCAGGGATATTCCCCGGATGGAGCGTTAAACGGCGCCCATTCTCCATGGATCAGCGATTCGATCCCCGCAGGCGAGTGATACATCCAATCATGGACGCGCCCGCCCCGCACCCGAAACAGATCGATCAGAAAAGGCGAGGATAAAAAGAGGATTCGCTCGTAAGACAAGACCGGCGTCGATGCGGCGCCGGTCGGATAGGCGCTCCGCTCCGTGTACTGGCCGGCCGCCGCCGCCCGCGCATAGACTGCTCCGTCATCGAAGACTTTACACGAATAAATATAGCCGTTCTGCGCTTCCTCTTTGCCGGTTGGAGCGGAGGGCTGCAGCGTTCGATCGACGACGACCGTGTTGGACGCATGATCGCCCTTAGAATCAAAGCGATCGGCGAACGGCGAGAATTCATCTTTCCATTCCAGCGACAGCATAGCCGGCGATTGGCCGCGCCCCGATAAACCGGTATCCATGTATACAGCGAGGGGAATTTCACCCGGCGATTGGTGCATGACGACGGCGCCCGTTTGAGGCAGGGCGGTTGTGGCGGATACTTCTCCAGCCGTTTTTGCCTCTATCGATCCACCGATCAACAGCGACTCGGCGGAACGAGGTCGCTCTTTATAAATCCGACTCAATATCTCGCTAAGCCCGGCTATCGCGTACATCTCTCCTCCCCGCTCTAAAAAGGGAACCAGAATGTTCAGCGGCGGCGGTTCGATCGCCGAGGGGAAATTTCCGTCGGGATGCGTTAAATCGCGAACCAGTTCCAGCGATTTTTGAGCGTACGGCTCAATGGGAGAAGCCAAATCGGGCGAACAGGATTTCAGCGCGGCGCAAGCAACCAGGAGAATCCGGCCGGCTTCAAGATGCTCCCGCATATCCCCCTCGCCGATAAGACCTTCGGGCGAGACGGATCGCGCGACGATTTCTTCGAATCCGGGCTCATCATGATCTCCATACAGCGCTTCTCCAACATACTCTGTCGCTCCGGCCAGCAATCCGGCGTATAAACAGAAAGACGAAAAATAAAGCGCGTTTTGTTCGCTAGTTTTTCTTCGATCCCAAAAGCGCAGAACTCTCGCATGCAATTGCTCTCGAAGTCCGTCTTTCCGCGGAGAATCCAACTCGTCCCATTCCGGACAAGCCGCCAGGCAATCATAAGCCTTCAAACCGGGATAGACGGTCATCCAGGTCTCTGCATCAAGATTTGAATCCGATGCGCCGACCGAGTTTTCCAATGCAGCGACGGCGCGCTCGAGTCGCGCCTTCTCGCCGAACAAAGCAGCTTTGAGACACAAGGCCCACAGTTCGCCTTCAGATTGATTCGAAGCGCTCATCTGGGCGTCGATGGTCGCTTCGCTCCATCCAACTCGCTTGACCTGATCGCGCGCCTGCCGCACCTGTTCTTTGTCATAAGTCAGCGGCGGAAGGCAATCTTTCATCCAGGAGAGTTCCAGCGCAGACTCTTCCGACAAATTTTGCCCTGACGCGCCGCCGGAGAAGCCTAAGATCACCGCCAGCAATACAATGCCGCTCCACAGATTCTTGATTGATTTCATGATTCAATTCGGCTTTCTTTACCTTTTTACTAATTAACGGAACTAAATTGTAGTTCATCACTGGTCAAGAAGGGATAGCGACGCATCATTTCCGCCCGCATTACCATATATAGCACAATCGCGCCCAACCGACATTTGTTGCAGAGTTTTGATGACGCACAGAAAGTGAACGTATGGAATTTGAGTGCACAATAAAAAAAAGCGAGCGGCAATACGTGCGGCTCGCTGATTTTTTTATAATATGAGTAAGGATGTTTAGAATAAGTTCCAATCGTTCACATGCGCGGGGCTATGATCCGATGTGATCTTCAATCGCACCGCTTTCGTATACTGCTCGCTGGTGGCGAAGACGCTGATGAACGAATCGCTGTGCGGATCGTAGAGAGTGTGATGGTTGTTGGCGTTATTGTCGATCGTGCCTATTTCATCCGGCGTCATGGAATAAATCACTTGATCTTCCGCCAAAGAGAGTTCATTCGCCGGTAGAACATCGCCGTCCGGCCCCAAAAGCGTAAAGAGCATGCCGCCCATTTGGAGCGCATTTTCAGCATTGTTGACGTTATACGCCACGACGATCACGCCGCTGGAGGGATCGGCGGCCAATTGCGGATGCCGGTGATTGACAGGATTGCTTCCCGACGCTTCTAAATAGGGAATCTGCTCGCGGGATTCAGTCAATTGATAGGCCGGTTCATCGCCGACCGTGAAATAGAAGACATCCCCTCCGTCCGACCCGTTGTTGTAATCAAAGACTCCCACCAATTCATTGGTCCAAGGATTTTCGATGGCGGCGGGATGCCCTTGAGCCATGCCGTCTTTGCGATCGGCGCCGAGAATCTGCTGCTCGCCGATTTGCATATTGCCGTCCGCATCAGGAACGGGGAGGACAACCGAGCCAGTGATGCGATCAAAATAAGGGCCTCCGTCATCATTATCGGTATTCACTAAAAACAGGAAAACATCGTTATTGGGCAGAAACACGACATCGGGATCGTCTTCATCGCCCACAGCCTGCAAAACGTCGAGTCGACCTTGATTGGGAGTTAACAGATTGCCCTCTGAATCGAAGAGTGCGCCGATGACGCCCTCTCCTTCTCCGGGAAAAGAGAACTCGGAAACCATCAGGATGTTGCCATTGTTGGAACTGGCGCTGACGGCGACGTCGTCGAAAGAATTGGCGCTCTCTGGATCGTAAGCCCATGCCTTAACTAAAGGATTGCTCTCGTCCGATTGAACGATGGCCAGCAGATTGATTTGCACATTATTGGGCCGATAGTTGTTCGCGGAAGCGGCGACGATATATTCTTTTGTAAAAGAATTGTAGTCCACGTCCAGCGTATCAAAGTCGCCGTCCGGATTTCCGACGACGATGAACGGTTCGCCAATCGGCTCCAGCGTGAGGGTGTTATAGAAGAATCCCAACACCGCCGTCGCCGCCATTTCACCGGTAATAGGATCCGTGAATTCAAGAGAATTCATTGTGTCGACCGTTACGAAAAGCGCTTCCGGCTCGTCCGAACTGATCGCCATGCTGGCTCGAGCGGTCAGCAGATCCTGCGCCAAGATAACAGGATCTTCCAATTCAAACGTGGGCGCTGATTGAGGCATAGATGCGGGTGCAATGCATAAACCAATAATGAAAAAATACAATATCTTTCTCATTTTTGTCTCCTATAAAAAACTTCTTTTACGCAATATGTCTTTCTTCTAAAATCTCGTCAAAAAAGCATTGCACAAGCAATCATCCATCCTCCTTTCTCTCCTAGCTAGTTTTCCATGGAAGGACGCCTCCTGAATATTCTACCTTCCATGTCGACAATTTTATCGATAGTATAATATCATAAAACTGGAGGCAAGGGTGCATCTAAAAAAAACAATGGTGCTTTTTGCAGGGGAAAAAATCAAAACGAATAGCGCGCGCGTTTGATGTAAATCCACCATTCCAGCAGCAAAACCAGCAACGCCGCGGCGGTTAATGTGCGCCAGATTTCCCGGTTGGCCTCCACGGCGTCTTCATCGCCTTCGATTTCGGTGTTTGGAAACGTCAGACTGGTTTTGGGTAAAATCGCGGATTCTTCCGGGGAAAGCAGATTGACGGCATACCGTTTGCGCCGCTGATCGCCAACCCGATACTCGTAAATGCCTCGATGCGTGGTTTGATTAAAATAGACGGGATTGACGCCTGAGAAAGCAATTTCCTGAGCGCCCGCCGGTTCGGGCGGTATCAATTGTGCGGTAAGAGTTAAATCTTCGGGAGGATCAATGACGAGAACGTCGCCGGTGCGTTTCATGAATTGAGCGAATCCCTCGCTCGATTGAAACCAATTGATTAGATTGGTGAAAAAGATCGGGAAAGAAACCTGGCGCGGCCAGGTCGATTTGTAGACGTCAAAATTCGTAACAACGCCTCGAATTTCCTCTTGCTGAAAGGTGACGATCAAAGGGGTTTCCCGGCTTTCGAGAATCACATCGACCCAGGACGGCGTCCCGATATTGTTGCATTGGCTGATGACTAGATTCTCGTAATTCAAGTAGCGATTGAGAGGATGCGACTGATTCCAATCGACGATCACCGGAAATTGGAGCGCTTCGCCGTAACTCCAATCCGACAGAGGAGGGACGGCGTTGATAAATACGTAATTTCCCCCAATCAAGGCGGGCGGGGAGAACGAATCGAACACAACGATGTCATATTCTTCGGGGCGGGCGTATTGAAGCGGCGTTGAGGTAAACAGCCGCACCCGCGGATGCAGATTCAAAACACGCTGCAAATAATAGTTGCCATTGCTGACCAGCAAGACATCGATGGCTTTTTCCTGGGGAACGATAGCCCAGGCGTGATTGTCCGCCTCCAAAACGTCGCCGCTGTCCAAAACCACCTCGATCTTTTCGGGGAAATTACCCGGATCCTTAAATAAAATTGTTTCGGAGGCGCCGGCCGCCATCGTGATCCTGCGGGCGTCCAGTAAAGCTCGCGCCGGTTCGACGTCCGTGTTTTCCGTGGGGGAACTTACGAGCGCCGGAGCGGCTTCCCCCTCCCCCCATAATTCCACATACGCTTCCTGCTCCTGCAAGCCGGTATTTTTTATTCCCACCAAAATCTCATAACGCTCCTCCATGGTGAAGTCTTTTCGCACGACCAAATCGATGATGCCCACATTTTCGGCGGATTCGCCGACGGGGACAAAACGAAACTCGCCCCCGCCTAAAGAGATGTCGGAAGGAATGACGAATTGACCGTCGGACAGAACGATTATTTCGGGATTGACCGCCACATCCGACGCCGATCGGGCGATGCGCAGCGCATCTTGAATGTGAGTGCCGGCGTCGGTGGGCGAAATATCGCGAATCGACCGCTTCAAAACAGCTTTGCTCTGTTCGAAAGACGTTAGAACGCGGGCGTTGGCCGAAAAAGAGAGAACCATCATGCGATCTCCCATGCTCATGTCGTCCACCAATTCAATGGCTTTTCGCTTCGCCGCCTCCAGGCGGCTCGGCTTCACATCCACGGCCGACATGCTGGCCGAAGCGTCGATCATCACGATGAAGCTTTGCCCTTGAAGCCCGCCCAGACGAAGCACCGGCCGCACGATGGCGAAGGTCATCAAAGCGATAATCAACAGCTGCAGAAACAATAAAAGATTGCGCTTGAGTTTTTGAAAGGGCGTATTGGCCTTCAGATCCTCCAGGCTTTTGCGCCAGAGCAGCGTGCTGGAAATCGGCTGGTCGATGCGCTTCAGTTTCAATAAATACAGAATGATCACGGCGGGAAGAAACAAAGCGAAAAAGAATCCGAACGGCGCCAGAAAATTCATAATGTCCCATTCCTGCGTTCGATTTAACGCAATACATAAATCTATTCGATCAATCCCATGCGGCGGAGCGTACTCGTCAATAAACGTTCGATGGAGTCGTCCGTCGCAATAGGCAGATAATGGATTCCATAGCGATGGCTGATTCGCGTTATTTCGGCCTGAAAGGCGCGCAGCCTTCGTTCGTAAACATTCAGCAGTTCTTCGGTGACGGTGACTTCCACCGGCTCGCCCGTTTCGACGTCCAACAGCCGGAGAGCGCCGTACATATCCGGATGCAGTTCCTGAGGCGACAGAATTTGCAGTACGTACAATTCATTGCGATTTTGCAGCAAGTGCTTAAACGCTTCTTCGAATCCCGCCGGATCCAACAGATCGGAGAGCAGCACAACGACTCCGCCCCGCGACTGCTGCAGAGCGAAGCGGCGGCACCCTTCCGCCAGCGAAGTTTCACCGTCAATGGGCAGCTGCTCCAAAAAATCGATAATGCTCCAAATGCGCGATTTCCCCCGCGCCGGCTGCAGCCAGCGATATCGTTCTTCGCTGAATCCAACCAGGCAGACCCGATCGAGCCCGGCCAAGGAGATATACGCTAAAGCCGCCGCCGCCCTCTTGGCGAACCAGGATTTTCTGGGATCGCCGGTGTTCATGGAGCCGCTGACGTCGATGACGATATAAAGGTATAAATCTTCTTCTTCGTGAAAAAGTTTGGTAAAGAGCCGATCCAGTCGGCCATAAATATTCCAATCTAAAAACCGGAGATCGTCTCCTTTGGAGTAATCGCGATAATCGGCGAATTCAATGGAGACGCCCCGTTTTTTGGAGCGCCGCTCCCCTTTCATTCGACCTAAAAAAATCTTCTTGCATATCAGTTGCAGTTGTTCCAAATGGCGCAGAAACGCAGCGTCCAAGAGCGGTTCTTCTTCATTCTTATGGCGAGATAAGACGCGGCCCGGCTCCCTCATCGACGAGTAGACTCCTTCCCCGGTCTGGCCGATCATTTTTATGCTGGATCAACATCACTATTTCATCATGAAAACAAATTCTTTACAATTGAAACGAAGATTCCTGCTGCAATAAATATTCCCGGTACAACCAACTTAACGCGTCAGGATCGTCCGACGGGACGAATTGATAGCGAAAATAATAGGGATTTCGCTCGATTTTTCCGGTGACATCCAGTTTCGTAGAAAGCGGCGTGGCATATCGATTGTTTTTTTCTCGGATGACGTCCAGCAAGGAAAGCGGATGCTGGAGATAGCCGATGCACCCGCATGCTTGTCTTTCAGAGTCTCTTCGCGTCAAAATAAAGAAGGGCGCTCCGGCCGCTCGATGATTTTCCTCAGGGGGAGGTTGAAATAATGCGACAGACTGATCCGAACCGTCCGATTGCAGTTGTTTAACATCTCGGGGCAGCCAAATATTGTTCCCCTCTCCATCCGCCAGTCGAAATCCCAAAGGAAACTGGATTTTCTGCACTTGATCGCATCGCTTTCCCGACGCGTAACAATAGCAATTCAAGACGGGGAAAGTCGTAGACAAGAGGTAGCGAATCGTGATTTTGGTTTCCTGATCATCACAAAGCGAACCGGTCAGCGACACATCGTGAAAATCTTCCGTGTCCGTCGAGCGAGTCATGTAATAATTTTCCGTAAAGAGAACGCCCTGTTTGCTCCCAAATTTATATTCGATCTCTTGATCGGCCTCTTGCAGAGAGACGGCGCCGGAACTGTTCCCCGCTCGCATGCTCCAAACCGCTCCGCTTACTTTATCCGTCACTTGGAAGCGGCCGCCGGGCGCCAAGATCCGAACCTGAATGCCCTGGTTGTCAAGTTGGATGGCGCCTTCTTCGATATTCTGATTCATCATAATCATTCAACTTATCCACTTTTATTCAATTGTAGCCATGGCGCACGAAGAATGTCCATATTTATTGGATGGAGAAAAAATGTGTTTTGGTCGGCCGTTCCTGCAAACGCGGGAGACGATGATGGAAGAGGGAGAAAAACAACGAGGCGCAGCATCACGCGCCTCGTCGTTGATTTCATCAAAACAAGTGAATTTATTTCTTGACTGATTTATAAAATTCCGCCGCGGCTTCCGCAATTCCATGGGCGTCGATTTTATACTCTGTATACAAGCCGTCCGGGCTTCCCGACTGGCCGAACACATCGAGAATTCCCCAGCGTTTCACGGGAACCGGATATTTTTCCGCTGCGATTTCCGCCACAGCGGATCCCAAACCGCCGATAATGCTGTGGTCTTCGACAGTGAACAGACAGCCGGTCTCTTTCGCGCAGCGCACCACCAATTCTTCATCCATCGGCTTGAGAGATGCGATGTTGACGACTCGAGCGTCGACGCCCTGATTTGAGAGCAAGTCTTTCGCTTTTAATGCGTGGTGCGTCGTCCCGCCGGTGGCGAATATCGTCAAATCCGAGCCTTCCGCCAGTTGAACGCCTTTTCCACATTCAAACTTATAATCGTCTCCGTTAACATCCGGCAGTTTTTGCCGAGTCAAGCGAAGATAAACCGGGCCGCCATGGGCGGCGGCGAATTCCACGGCTTGCTTTGTTTCCCGTTCGTCGGCCGGTTGAATCACAATCATGCCGGGGATGGTTCGCATAAGAGCGATGTCTTCCAATCCCATCTGGCTGTGTCCGTCTTCGCCGATGCCGATGCCCGCATGAGTGCCGACAATCTTGACATTGGAGTGCGTATATCCCACGGACATGCGGATGGTGTCGAAACGGCCGGTAATGAAGCAGGCAAAACTGCAGACGAAGGGAATTTTACCGGCCAGAGCCATGCCCGCGCCCGCTCCAATCATATTCGCTTCGGCGATGCCGAATTCAAAAAAACGATCGGGATATTTTTCCGCGAAGAGGCAGCTCATGGTAGACTTGCTGAGATCCGCGTCCATCACCACGACATTGGGATATTGGGCGCCGACATCCACTAGGGCTTCCCCAAAAGATTGACGGGTTGCTTTCGTTGCCATGTTGTCCTTCCGTATTTTATATTTTTTTATTTAAGTAATAATATTCGTTTACGATTGCGCCAATTCTACCAGCGCTTGTTCCCGCTGTTCGACGCTGGGCGCCTTGCCGTGCCAGCCGACTTGATTTTCCATAAAGGAAACGCCTTTGCCCTTCAGGGTTTTGGCCCAGATCAGCGTAGGCCGGTCTTGGGCGGCTTGGGCTTCATCGAGCGCCTTCAGAATCTGCTCCATATCGTGGCCGTTAATGGCGATGACATGCCAGTTGAACGAACGGAACTTGGCGTCGATGGGAGTCAGCGGCATGACGTCTTCGACGTATCCGTCAATTTGCCCATTGTTGTTATCGAGAATGACGGTCAAATTGTTGAGTTTGAACTTGGGAGCGGCCATAACCGCCTCCCAGATCTGCCCTTCCTGCGCTTCGCCGTCGCCGATCATGCAATACACGCGCCACGATGCGTTGTCCATCTTGCCCGCCATGGCCATGCCAAGCGCGATCGACAAGCCTTGACCCAGCGAACCGGTCGACGCTTCCAGAGCGTCCAATCGCATGCGATCGGGGTGGCCCTGAAGAGGCGATCCAAACTTGCGCAGGTTTATCAGTTCGTCTTCGCCGAAATATCCGGCGGCGGCCAGCGCGGAATACCACGCGGGGATGCAATGCCCCTTCGACATAATGAAACGGTCTCGCTGCTCCCATTTGGGATTGGCGGGATCGTGCTTCATTACGCCGAACAAAAGAGCGGCGACAACGTCCGCCGCCGACAACGACCCGCCCGGATGCCCCGACCCGGCTTCAGTCAGCATCTTGATGCTGTTCATGCGAATCGATCTTGCGTACGACTTCAACGTACTGATGTCTCGAGTGAGTTCAAATGCCATGGCTAAATCCTTTAGTCATTTCCTCCGCGATGGAGTCATAGTATTTGCATCCCTACTATCCGATATTTAAGGGATGATATTGAATGAAAGCGAAAGCGGCAAGGTTTATGGAAATTTCGGAGGAATTTCAAATTCAATAACAGGAGGCCGTCCACCCTATTTATAAAGAGTTATTGATTTCTCCCGCTCGATTCATGCGCGACATGCCGCCGGTAATGCCGATGTCGCCGTGGCTGATCAAGCCGTTGGACATCTGATAAACCATGCCGGGATTTCCTTCGCCGACGGCATACCATTCCAACGCGGTTTGAGCTTTATCGGGGCCGAAACTATAGAGCAGATAGCCCTCCATGGATCGATGAGGCAGGCCGGCTCGTCCAACCCAAGTGCTTGACGGATCGTCCGGATAATATTTGAAATTAAAATATTTATAGCTCGTCTGCAGATCGAAACTGCTGCCGAAACTAAACTTATCCGCTCCACCGAACGGATCTTGCATATTGACGTTGGAAATATATGACACTGGCGTAGTCAGAACAACGCTCCAACTGAGAAGATCGGGGCCCGGCCCCAGCGGGAAAGCATTGTTATCAAGACGATACATTTCCAGCGCCGAACTGACGGCCTTTAAATCGCCTTTGACGCGAGCGATTTTCGCTCGAACCTGGGCATTGAGAAAATTCGGCACGGCGATGGCGGCTAAAATGCCGATGATGGCGACGACAATCAGCAATTCGATTAAAGTAAAAGCGCGTTTTTGCATTTTCTCTGCCATCCGTTCTTCGAATAAGAGAATAAGCGC
The DNA here is from genome assembly GCA_016934335.1 of Candidatus Omnitrophota bacterium. Classification (GTDB taxonomy): domain Bacteria; phylum Hinthialibacterota; class Hinthialibacteria; order Hinthialibacterales; family Hinthialibacteraceae; genus JAFGTC01. The sequence goes on from JAFGTC010000316.1 coordinate 22,425, forward strand.
CGCTTTTCCTCGCTGCTATCCCCAAATTTTATCTCGACGCTTTTGATTGTATTCTAATTTTTCTTCCAGAGTCATTTTCGAAAAATCGGGTTCCTGTTCGTCGTACATGCGCGGCTGGGAAGACGGCGCGGGATTCGAATTCACTACTGGACGAGAAGGCGCCGGCGCAGCATTCGGCATCGATGGCGCCGCCGGCTGCGTGCGGGGCGGAGCGCCGGCCGGCACGGTGACGGCCGTGCTGCTGTAACTCATCGATTGATCGGTCATTTTCATGTCGTCTTCCAGACTGCGATGAGGCGGAATCTTCATCTCCTGCAAAACGCCGTGATAAGCCTTGACCGCTTCTTCAGGCGTGATTTCGCCGTCGACAATCATGCGCAGGAATTTAATGAAGGCCAGTTGATTTTCCGATTCGTTGATCTTGCGGCCGAACAGAGCCACATGACCGCCGTATTTTTGAGTGTCGGCGATGAGTTTGAATGCGTCGTAGGTCGTCCCCGCCGATCCGCCGAGGATTCCGACGATGATGCTGGGATCGTAATGAGCCAATTCTTCCATGTATTTCGGTCCATGATAGACCATTTTCAAGAACAGAGGGCGTCCCCGCTGTGTAACCGCCGCCAAACTGCGCACAATCGAGTCGTTGACAAAAGCGCCGATCTGTTCGGGAGGAACTGCGTTGGGGACGTTAGGATCGAATATTTCTAAGAAATAACGGAAATTTTTCTGTTCGGCTTCCAGGCGAAATTCCTTGAACCATCGCAGCGATTCGGCGTCTCTCTCGATATCGTTATTGAAGGTAATGGAATACAAGCCGAGGTTGGCGCCTAAGTTGCGCTCTTCCGGCGTACATTCGTATTTCCCGCACTGGATGTGATCGATGGTGGTGGTTCGAAACGGCCGGGACGCCATGGTGGCGTAAGAAGCTCCACGATAGGTGTAAATATCCGTCGTATCGTTGGCTCGACCGGCGGGAGTAATATGCGAATTATCGAACAACCGCTCTTGAATGGTCAACACTTCGTTGGTGCTGGGCGACATGAGCACAATATCGACCAGCCCCTGCTGCACCACCTTGCGCATCATTTCGCGATATTCTTGAATGCTGCGAAAATTCAGTTCGCCGTGATGATATTCAGGCGAGTAGCGCCCGCACGAGTATATGCCCCGAGCGATGTCAGCATCTTTGGCGTCGGCGATGATAAACGCTTTGCTGCTGGGATTTGCTCGAATTTCAGCAATTTTCCGGTCGAGAGATTTTTCCACCATCATCCTATCCTTGTTTTTCCCTTGTAGATTCGATAGACATATATCCTACTCATCCCAGCCGTTTTTGTATAGATGCGGCGATCAGGCCCCGGGAAGTTTATCATGAGAGAAAATGCATGCAAAACATGCGTTATTTTATGAAGATGGATTCGTTATCAAAACTTGATAGACTGTGAGAAATGAACTGTTTTCCCAAATCATTTTGGAACATATAACGGCAGAAATAAGAGAAATTCGAGTCGGCGCCGTCCTGCAGACGATTTCGCCCTTCCGAAGAGCATGATTTATGTTTACTTTATTTTCCGGGCGGCGGCTTGACGCGCTGTTGATGCAGGACAATCCGCCGGCGCTTCTCGAATTACACAAAAAAATCTAGACGAATTCTCAAAAAACAAAGATTCTTCGATTCAATTGAAATAGATATTCCAGGAGAGATAACTATGGTTGTTTTCAAAAGTCGACATTCATGGAAAATGTATGGAGCGGCGGCCGCATTGATCGTTATACTCGGCGTCATTTTGGGCCCCAATATCCGCTTGCAATGGAATTACCGACTTGTACACAGTCAATCTCAGGCTCAACTGCTTCGAGAAGGCAGGGCTTTGCTGCCTCACCTGGAGGATTCAACAAACGCCGCCCTGCATTTTTCCTATCAGGATTTAATGAAAAAATCGGGAAGGGTTCGGGAAGCCCAACGCCAATACAAAAAGTGGTTGACCGACCGGCCGGATGAAGCCGCTTTAGCAGCTTTTTATAGCCGTTTGATCCAAAATCCCATTCAAAAAGAAGATTGGCTTGAAAAAGCGATTTCGATAAATCCACAAAACGAAGCGGTTTTGCTGGTTCAAGCGGAGCAATGGTTGAATTCGGGAAAAACCGCCGCCGCCCAAAAGGCTCTATCCGGCGTCGAATCCAATCAATGGCCGCGCTGGCTTTTGGAAGCGCGCATCGCCGCCCGGAAAGGCGACGTTCAACAAGCCAAAACCGCCTATCAAAAAGCGCTGGACGACGCCATCGCCCCTCTTTCCGCGGCGATCGATTATGCTCGTTTTCTAACGTCTTCGACCGATCTCGGCCAAGGAGCGATTCCCAATCCTTTTGCGCGATGGAGCGAAAAGGAATTATTGGTAGAGCCCGAAGCATTCGCCTATTACGCCTGGCTTTCTCAAAAGCCGTTTCAGGAAACAACGGAGAATCTTCCTCGAGAGATATTCTATGATCCGGAGGCGTTAGGCGTTCTCTGCCGGCCGGTCCTGCTTTCCATGGCTCGATTGGATCAATCCAAGCCGTTGGCCGCGCAGCGAAAAGCGCCCATTGATGAATCCCAGTTGGAAACGGTGCGCAAACTGATGCGCCGGGCTTCGCGAATCGATCCTTACAATCCATCGGTTCTGATCAACAAAGGCTTGCTCGCCCTATCGAAAGACGATGTCTCTTCAAACGACATTCGAAAAGCCGATCAATTCTTTTCAACCGGACTGCGAGGATTCAAATCGTACGCCACCAAACAGTTTCACATCAAAATGGGAGCAGAATTGGCCCAAATCAAGAAGTACCAACTCGCCGCCGCCCACTATAAAAAAGCCTGGGGAGACGTTCCCGAAGACGGAATATTCTTGAAAATGCTGGCGGAGATTCGAGCCGGCGAGGAGAATTATGAAGAAGCCTTGGCCATGCTGGAAAAAGTTCGAGAACTGACGCCCCGCGACAAGGAAGTCCACCGTAGAACGGCGGAATTATATCTGGAAATCAACGAACTCGATAAAGCGCGCAAAGCATACGGCGAAGTGATCGTCATCGACGAGCAGGATAAGGAAGCCCGCGCCATGATTTCGGATATCTGGATGAAGAAAAACGATCCCGCTCGAGCGCTCCAAGTTTACCAGGCGCTGCTTCGCCGCGACCCTGAAAACGGACACTGCCACGCTCAAGTGGCTCGCATTCTTCTGAAAGTCGGGCGAATCGCAAGAGCCGATTCTTACTTAAAGCAGGTTCAGAAAGAACATCCCAATGCGCGAGATATGGACGACGTCTTGAGCGCCGTCAACGAAGTGGAACTCGCGAAGAAGAAATCATCTACGGACAATTCACCCAACTAAACCGCCGGTTCAACTCCCGTTGAAATCGTATCACTACATCCTGACAGGGCAGCGAACCGTCGAGAACGCAGTCGGCGGCGCTTTTCGACGGTTCGATGAATTCTTGATGCATAGGGCGAACGATGCGCTCGTATTGGATGCGAATGTCGCGCGCAGTTCGCCCCCGCTCCACTTGATCCCGCTTGAAGCGCCGCTCAAAACGGACGGCGTCCGGCGCATCTAAAAATACCGACCAATTTATTCGGCGGCGAATCTCCGGGCTCGTCAATATCAAAGTTCCCTCGATGAAAAGGATCTCCCCCGGCGAGATTGTCTGACGGCCCTTACGCACATGATTCTGAAAATCATAAACCGGCGCAACGACGGAATATCCGCCGGCCAAGGCATTGATATGCTGAGACATGAGAGAGAAATCCAACGAATCGGGATGATCGAAATTGACTTTCGACCGCTCTGCCGGCGAGAGATGAGAAAGATCGCGATAATACAAATCCTGGGATAGAATTGCAGAAGAGGCGGCGATTGCCGCGCGCAAGGCGTTAACGACAGTTGATTTGCCGCTTCCGCTGCCGCCGGCGACGCCGATTACGGGGCAAAGACGGGTGAATCGCTCTTTGCGTAAAATAGGAAATTGCGGCGAAGCGCCTGGATTATCGCCGGACATGTGAAAAATATTTCACAAGCTGCAATCGATTGCCGGTTTGCGGATCGTGGACGTAATCAACTACATCCATAAATGTTTTAATAATCTGAAGGCCGTAGCCTCGTTTTCGAGTGCGATCGCTGAAATCGTGAAGAGGGGAAGCTTTTTTCAAAGCCTGCGAGAAATCGCGCCCGCAATCTATGATAACGATATGAATGGCGTCCTGCTTGATGATTAATTCAATGCGAACACAGGAATCCCCGTGTTCTCCATCTCGTTTATTCATTCCTTCAATGGAGTTGGCGCAAGCCTCATCGACGCACATTTCCAATTGAAGCGCTTCTTCGCTGGAGAATCGCAAATCGTACGCCAATGAGCCGATGAAATGACGCACGAGCGACAGGTTGCGTGCATTGGGGGCGATTTCAATCGCAATATCGGGAGCAGAGCAGCCTTGCGACATATTCAAACTGCCTTTTCGACAGAAGATCAATCATCCGCCAATCGCGCGATAAGAAACGCCTATGCAATCCGGCTGTCAGTAGTCGTCTTCCGGTCGAGGCGATTCTGGCGCCGTCGCCTGTAGGTTTTTATCTTTTACAAAAGCGAGTTTGGCTTCCTCCGGGTCGGCATAGATGCGAATCAACCGGGAGAACCCCAACATGTCGAAGAGATTCCGAACTTTGGAGGACATATTGGCTAATTTCAAGTCGCCGCCGTTTTGCCGCACTTCTTTCAGCATCCCCATCAACACGCCCAAACCCGCGCTGCTGATGTAGTTCAGCTGGCCAAACTCCACGATGATATAAAATTGCTTATCATCGATCAGCGTTTGCAAAGCATCCTGTAGTTTATCGAACGTGCTGGAATCGAGATAGCCTTCCACCATAACGATCTGGACGACCATCCCATTGACGGATTCTTCTGAAACTTTGTATTCAAATTTCTTCAAGATGCAGACCTCCTTCCCATCCCGGAAGGGAACTTACGGCAACTTGAATGCTATTTCAACCCTAAGTGTACGCGTATTTGCGCAGGAAGCAATACTATTTTCGATTTTCTCGCAGCGCGGTCATTGAAAATCCCGGCCGTATACGGCGCCGGGGCGAAGGGCGTTTTCATCGCCGGCATAAACCGCATATTCAAATCCCTCCTGCAGGGCCGCTCCTCCGAATCGCCCTTCCCGATTCAGAGCGATAAACGCCAATTGAAAATCGATGCGGCCGCGATGGCGGTTGACGACGCGGCGCAGCAGCTCTTCGCAGGCGTTCTGGGGCGACATCCCATTCCGCATAAATTCCACAATGGCGAACGAAGCGCACACTTCGATCGCTCGTTCGCCCACGCCGGTGCCGACCGCCCCGCCGATCTTTCCATCCAAATAAAGCCCCGCCCCGATAATAGGAGAATCGCCGACTCGTCCGGCCCATTTCATAGCCAGGCCGCTGGTTGTACAAGCCGTCGCCAATTCGCCTTCCTCATCGCGAGCCAACACGCCGATTGTGTCATGCCCCTGGTCGGCGGAGCGTTTTTTCAACTGCTCCGCATACCATTGCGCGCTTTGGGGCGTATTCAAATTTTCCAGTTGGAATCCCTCCTTGAGAGCAAAGTTTTGCGCGCCTTCGCCGACAAGGTAGATATGCTTATTTTTTTCCAACACTTTGCGGGCGACCGCGCAGGGATTGCGAATCCCTTCCAAGGCGGCGACCGATCCCATGCGTCCGGTTTTCCCGTCGATGACGGCGGCGTCGAGTTGAATCACGCCGTCTTCATTGGGATATCCTCCATAACCGACGCTGGTTATAGACGGATCGTTTTCGGTGACCGACGCGGCGGCTTCGACCGCATCCAAGGCCGCTCCGCCTTCCTTCAAAACAGACCACCCCGCCTGATTGGCTTGGAGTCCAAAATTCCACGTAGAAAGAATGATGGGATTTTGTTTCGCCATAACCGGATTTTCTCTCCTTGCCTATGTTCCTCTCCTGATTAGTCAACTGATTTTGGCGCAAGTGCGCGAAAATTTCCACGGGAGTGGATTTTTTAAAATACGACGATTCCGCATTGCCTCTCGCTTAACATCATGGCAAGATAGAATAACACAAAACGGATATCGCAGGTGTGTTTTTTATGAGTTCTCTTTTTTTCTTCATCGCCAGGCTTATTCAAATTTACGAAATCGTGATTGTCATTCGAATTGTCATTTCGTGGATTCAGATGGATCCCTATAATTCTCTCGTACAATTTATCGCGCGAATCACCGATCCCTTGCTGGATGCCGTTCGGCGGTCTTTTCCGTTTCTTGTAGGCGGGGGGATCGATTTCAGCCCCATTTTGGTGTTTTTTCTACTGGACGCCACGCAGCGCGTTATTATTCGAATCGGAATGTATGTTTGATGATACTCAAATAAATAAAGAGCATTGTTAATTTATTTGAAATGGTGATAGGAGACAATTCCCATGAAAAAAGTTTTTCTCTTGGTATTTTCCATTTTCTTGACGGCGGCGTTCTTCGCCGACGCGGCGACGGCAGACGATCCGGCGATCCGCATCATGACCTACAACATCCGCATGAACACCCCCAGCGACGGCATCAACGCCTGGCCCAACCGCAAAGATCATGTTGCAGAAATGATCCGCGATAAATATCAGGTGGACATTGTGGGCGTTCAGGAAGCGTTGATCGAACAGGTTCACGATCTGGAAGCCCGTCTCACCGATTATATGCGAATCGGCGTGGGGCGTGATAACGGCTGGGATCAGGGCGAACACATGGCTATTTTTTTCCGGAAAGACCGGTTTGAACTGTTGCAGCAAAACACCTTCTGGCTTTCGGAAACGCCGGAAATCCCCGGCGTGACGTCCTGGGAATCAGCCTGCAACCGGATTGTGACCTGGGGCAAATTCAAAGATCGAACATCCGGCCGGGAATTTTATCATTTCAACACCCATTTCGATCACCGCAGCCAAAAAGCGCGGGTGGAAAGCGCCAAATTGATATGGCGCCGGATCCAAGCAATGACAAACGGCCTTCCTGTAGTTTTAACCGGCGATTTCAATATCCAGGAGACCAACGAAGCCTACGCTATATTGACAGGGAAAGAGCCGGCAGACGGCGACGACCGTTCCGACCTGAAAGACGCCCGGTACATCACCAAAATCCCGCATCAGGGGCCGACAAGCACCTTTACGCGCAATCAATGGACCGAAACCGGCGCTCCGGAGACCAAAATTGATTTTATTTTTGTGCGCAACGGATTCCAGGTGCTCAGCCATCAAGTTCCCAACGATAAATACGACGGGCGCTATCCCTCCGACCACCTTCCGGTCGTCGCGGATTTGGCGTTTCCTGAATAATGTTTCCTGAATAACATAGTTAACAAATAAGAGCCGGCGCTTTTGTCTTGAACGATAACCTTATTAAAAAAGAAAAAAGCGTCGGCTTGGTAAATTTGCTTGAATGACAAGGGGGGAGATTTGAATGGCGCGGGGAGAGAGAAATCTACGGTTTTTTCTATTCCCGGGGAAATTCTTTTTCAAAAGCGCGAGCGCTTTCTTCCGTCTCCCCGAACGAAGCGTGTTCGGAAAGAACGATCAGTTCGGGCTGCACGTCAAGCGTGCCGATAAAACGACCGCCTTTGTTGATTTCCAATTTTTTGCGTGCGACGAGCGAAAGGTTGGCGCGGCCGTCAACGGTTAAATTATAGGTTTCAACCTTTCCTTCAAGACGGCCCAAGGGCAGCACTTTGACGGTGCTGTGCGAATGAATCGCGCCTTTGAAAGCCCCTCCAATTTCAATGCCGTGCTTTAACGTCAACTCGCCCTCCATGATCACGTCGGGCGCTGCAAAAGAGCGGATCTGATTGGGCTCGTCTTCGAGCGTCTCGCTGCTTGCGGATTCGATGTCGTCTTCGGTAAATATATAATCAGCCATTTCATTTCCAGTATCAGTAAGATATCTTTATTGTATAATAATCACGACGGATGAATGGAAAGTCAATGGAAATAAAGCCTTCCGCGTTTGTTTGGAAGGAATTTTCACTCGATTCCTCCCTGACTCGAACGATTTTCCGCCATCGATAGCCGGAGAAAAGCAGACTTGAAATCATGATGGATGCGCCAGCTAATCAAGCGACCTTATTGATCGTGGATGACGAAGAAGAAATCCATTATTCGTTGAAGCGATATATCACTTCGCATCTTCCTTGTACGATTCTCAAAGCGACATCCGGCGAAGAAGCTCTTTCTATGCTGCAAATCGAGATCCCCGACTTGATCATCATGGACATCAAGATGGGCGGCATGGACGGCCTGACGACTCTGAAAGAAATCAATAAGCGTTCGCTCAAAGTGCCGGTGATCATCATGACGGCCTACTCCACGACCGCTTCGGCGATCGAAGCGACGCGATTGGGCGCTTATGATTATGTTTTGAAGCCTTTCGATCCCCCCAGCATGATGTCGATTATTCAGAATGCGCTCTCCATGCGCCGGTTGATGCAAAAATCGGTGGTCTGGGGCGTGGAAGAGGATCAGTGGGGAACGGACGATGTTCTCATCGGCTCCTCCGCCGCCATGCAGGATGTGTACAAATTCATCGGCCGCGTGGCGGACAGCAGCGCCCTGGTGTTGATCACCGGCGAAAGCGGCACCGGCAAAGAGCTGGTCGCTCGCGCCATCTACGGACACAGCCCGCGCAGCAAAAACATTTTTCTGCCCGTCAATTGCGCCGCCATTCCCGAGAACCTGTTGGAAAGCGAGTTGTTCGGTCACGAGAAAGGCGCTTTCACCGGCGCGCATGAGCGGCGCATCGGGAAATTCGAACAGGCCGACAAAGGGACGATTTTTCTCGATGAAATCGGCGAGATGAGCATGCTCACCCAAGGCAAACTGCTGCGCGTGCTGCAGGATAAATCCTTTCAACGAGTCGGAGGGAAAGACTTCATCTATACGGATGCGCGCATCATCGCGGCGACCAACCGCAATTTAGCGGAGAGAGTCAAAAACACTCAATTTCGCGAAGACTTATATTACCGGCTGCAGGTCATGACCATTCATCTGCCTCCGCTTCGCGAGCGGCGCAGCGACATTCCCTTGCTCGCTCGCTATTTCGCCTGGCGGGAGGGGCATCGCTCCCTCTCGCTGTCCAAAGAAGCGGAAGAGTTTCTTCTGCATTACAACTGGCCGGGGAATATTCGCGAATTGGAAAACGCCATTCAACGCGCCTTTATTCTTTCTCGAGGAAATATCATTACCGTCGATCATTTGAAAACGAGCGCCCCTCCCCCTTCACTTCCTCGCGAACAGGCCGAACCGGCAGCTGAAGCGCCTCGCGTCGAGGGGATCGAGCAGGCGCTCGATCAATTATGGCGGCAGATCATTGAGCAACAGCAGGACAAACCGCTTAAATTATACCAATGGCTTGAAATCGAATTGGCGCGCCGCGCGATGGAGCATACCGGCGGCAATCAGGTGCAAGCCGCCAAACTTTTAGGAATCTCACGAAATACGCTTCGACAGCGATTGGGATTGTAAATCACCATGCCGAATCCATTCCGTTTTTCTCGTTTTCTCGATCTGGCAAACCGCTTCCCGCCTGCAAAAATCTTTGCGTTTCTGATTCATCTGCCTAATTTCATCCGGTTGTTTTCCCGGCTTCTCGCCGATCCGCGCGTCCCTTTTCATCTGAAATTTTTCTGTTATTTCGCCTTGTTTTATTTCATCTTCCCCATTGATCTGCTCAAAGACCTGCCTTTTTTCCAAATCGGCTATATTGACGACATCATTATCTTGATCTTCGCCTTTCGAAAACTGATCAAAGAATCGCCGCCCGAGATCGTCCAGGAGCATGTGGACGCAATCAGCCAGGGGAAATAATCAAAATCACGCCGGATTATACTGGTAGATCCGCACTTTAATATTCGATCGAGAAAACTCCCGCTCAAACATCAATTGATAATTGGGAATTTTAGGGATCAACTTGATATATTCCTCCACGCCGGCGAAGACCGTCGGGTAGACGCCGATCGTCCAGGGAGCAGTAGATTCGATGACGACGATTTTGTTGGATCGGTTGATATACAATTCATATTCCAATCTGCGAAGCCTCTCCTCTTCCGAAAGCGCCAAGACGTCGTCTTTGGATTGAAAAAGAAAAATGTGATTCCAATGCGTAACATTTTTCCGCACGTCGCGCTGCAAGACGTCTAATCCGGTGATGAAGTAAAACGTGGCCGCCGGGGGGCTGGCCTGATCGTGGGTGATCAACAGCGCCGCCCGATCCTTCTCATACAATCGATCCAAAACCGTCGCGACGGGCGCCCTGTAGACATTCTGCTGCGGAAGCTGCTCGCGGCGATAGATATCGCACTGAAACGCTATGGCGGGCGCCAAAATCAATAGCGTCAAACTCACGAGCACGGCGGATTTGAATGGATGCATTCTCGGATTTCTACTTCCCCAATGCAAAAAAAGATGAGAAGAGAGCGTTCGCGCCGCCTCCCCGGTTATCATAAAAAACAGCCCCATGGTGATGAATTGAAATCGCTCCATTTTCATCGGGTGAATTGCAACGGCGACGAAATGGACGATGCAGCAGGCGACCACCGGATTATGCAGGGAAATGCGTTTGCTTAAGGGAGAAGCGATGAACACCAGCGCCAGGCATAGAACGCTGATCCAAGGCATCGTAAAAAATGCGCGAGGAATAACCTGCGGATAATAAAAAAGCGTGGAAAAATTCCAAGGCTGATGCGCGGAAGGATTGTTCACGGCAAAATAGACCAGATTATCCCATTTGTTCTGAAAATCAGGGATAAACCATACAACGAGAACGAGGATGGGAATCCCAAACAACAGAATATTGTTTTTGTTCGCCATCTTGCGGAGCGAGACGCCCGCCTGAAAATAACGGGATATCAACAAACCGGCATAGGTCAAGAAAGCATAGTTGTACTTGTATAAAAAAAACAAAGCCAATCCAAAACCGCTCCAGCCCCATCGTTTCTTATCGGCTTCGTTGGAGGACGGCAGCGTGACGAGGATCAGCAGCGTTATGAAGAAGCCGATTCCTTCGCTCATGATTCCCACAGCCTGTTGAACCACTATGGGAGACGTCGTGAATAAACACCAGGCGGCCGCGGCCCCGAGACACGAAGGCCAATCCTGACGCCGAGCAAACCAATAAACCATGAGCGCCCCCGATCCCCAAAAGGCCGCCACGGAAAGAAGGCGGGCCGTCGCCAGCGAGGGGCCCAATCCAACAAACGCCAATCCCGTGATGAGAGAATGCAGCGGCGGCCAGACCATCTGGGCATTGACATGCTTCCATAAATGGTAGAGATCGAAATGGCGGATGTCGTACCAGATATGAGAGGCCCAGGCGCATCGTTCAAAGCCGTCCCAGCAAGGCGTACCGCCATGGCGCACGGAATAGATATACAGCCAGAAGGACAGCGCCAGCGTCCAAAGCATCAAAAAAACGGCGATGATTCGCATGATGCCGATGGCCGTCTCTTGAGCGAGTTCATTAGGAGAGATAGAGGATTTTCCCGAGTTGCGCTTTTTCATACGGCGGTCGTGATTCTTTCTTCCTTGCCGGATAAAAGATGGAACATTCTCCGGCATGCTTGATGGTTCAATCTATACCTCCGCATACAGTAGCGCAAATTTCAGGAAAATCGAAACCGGCGCACTCGTTTTTACTGCGCCGTTCAACATTTCCATATTGCGCTTCATTGAAAACAAGCCAACGGCGGCGAAGATGCAAAAAAGCATAGAATTGAACCCTATCGGCGGAAAAATTCTCGATTTTGCCACGTAAAACTCATTCAAAAACGTTATTGCCGGTAAGATTGGCTCTAAAATCTATTCGCCGGCGCCCAATCCGTGATACATTATCCTGAAGGATAGGTCAATAAGACGGCGCGTCCGGGGGAAAATTGAATAGGCTTCGATCCAAGTCAGCTTAGTTTCACTATCGAAGGAGCGGCTTATGAGCGTTGAAGAAAGAACACAGCAATTTCGAGAGCGCTTTATTCATTTAAGACAGGAAATCGGAAAGGTGATCGTCGGCAATGAAGACATTATCGACGGCGCATTGATCTGCCTGTTCGCCGGGGGGCACGCTTTGTTGGAAGGCGTTCCCGGGCTGGGGAAGACTCTGCTGGTTCGCACTATGTCCCAAGCGCTCGATCTCCAATTTTCTCGAATTCAATTCACGCCTGACTTGATGCCCGCCGACATCATCGGCACGAATATGATCGATCAAGCCGACTCGGGGCGGCGCCAGTTCCGCTTCGAAAAAGGGCCGGTTTTCGCGAACGTGGTTCTCGCCGATGAGATCAATCGCGCCACCCCCAAAACCCAATCGGCGCTGCTCGAGGCCATGCAGGAGCATCGCGTCACATCAGGCGGACAAACTTACACGCTCGAACAGCCCTTCGTTGTTCTAGCGACCCAGAATCCTCTGGAAATGGAGGGCACTTACCCGCTGCCCGAAGCCCAACTGGACCGCTTCATGCTTAAATTGATCGTCGAATCGCCCACTCGCGAAGAACTGACCGAAGTCCTTAAGCGCACCACCGACCGCGAGGATCCTACGCCGGAGGTGATCATGGACGGTTCGCAGGTTCGCGAAATGCGGAGTCTGTGCCGCGAAGTCCCCATCGCCGCCCATGTCCGCGATTACGCCGTACGCTGCGTCCTGGCCACCCATCCTGGCGGCGAACATGCGACGGCCCTATCCAATCAATACGTTCGCTACGGCGCCAGCCCGCGCGGAGCGCAAGCGCTCATTCTCGCGGGGAAAATTAAAGCTTTGCTGGATGATCGATACAACGTGAGTTTTGACGATATTCGATCTATACTAAAATCCGCCTTGCGGCATCGCATCATTCTTAATTTCGAAGGAGAAGCGGAGGGAATCACCACGGATCGCATCTTGGATGATATTTTGGAAAATGTTCCAACCGTGGAAAAAACCGCCGCCGTCTGACAAAAAACTCTATGGCCGGATTTTTCATCACAATCGAAGGCATTGAAGGCGCCGGAAAAACGACAATTGCGAAGCGACTCGACGCATGGCTGCAGAGCAACGGATACAAGACGTTCTGCACCCGCGAACCGGGCGGCACGGAAATTGGCGAAACGCTGCGTGAATTGATCCTCAATGCGGAGCGCCCCTTGACCGTCCAGGCGGAGCTGCTATTGATTGAGGCGGCCCGCGCCCAGATCATGGATGAGGTGATTCTCCCCCGGCTGGAAGAGGGAATAACCGTCATTCTCGACCGCCACTGCGATTCGACGACGGCTTATCAAGGATACGGCAGGGGCGTCAATATCAACCTGATCAGCCAATGCAATTCGTTCGCCTGCCAGGGCCGCACACCCGATCTGACCATCCTTCTCGACGTCGATGTTAAAACCGGCCTGATGCGAGCCATGAAAGTTCGCGAACGAGCGGGATTTCAGGATCGATTTGAAACGGAAGATATTGATTTTATGGAGCTTGTCAGAAAAGGCTTCTTGGAAATCGCCCGCCGCGAACCGTCCCGAGTCACAGTCGTTTCTTCCCAAGAAGATATCGACGTCGTCTGGGAGACGGTGATCGCCGACATCTCTAATTGTCTGATCCCCAAGTCGTAAAACTCACTTTGGAATGCTGTGGCTCGATTCAAGCAATGATGTTAAGGCTTCGCCCAATCTCTCCACTGCTCCGAACCTTTTCCGCACTGCCGCCCCCGGCGACTTCTCCGACAGTATCGATCGATGCGATGTCTTCTTTGACCTGCGACGCGATGCGTTCCGCCTGCTGATCGATCAATTGCTTCGCCTGGTCCATGACTTTAACCAACAACATTCCCACAGCTGCTTGGGAATTCAAAGATTGGGTCATGGTTGAAATATTCATTCTATCCACTCATGAATCCTAGACTCCCTCTTCGTCGATTATCGACCGAGCCCTCTGAAACTTGAGTTTTTTGAAGAATTAATAAGGTTTTATATACATTCGCATAAAAAAACAACGCCCGAAAATCTCTTGTCAGAGGCCGGTTCGAGATACAATATCCACCAAAAGGAAGCAGCGAAGATTGAATTTAACAACCGCTCAGGATGGATAATGCGAAATCCAACATGGAAAATTATTCATATCGGCCGTCTCGGCGCCAATCGCTATTGGGGGGAGAAAGAAATCCGCCGAGACCAGACTTGCACAATTACATTGATCGAGACGGATAGCCGCCGTATTCTGGTCGATCCGGGAACGCCGGCGCCTGAAAATTTACAAAGCGCTCTGTTTAATCGGTCAGGCTTGCGGCCTGAGGACGTTGATACTGTTTTTCTGACTCATTTTCACTCAACCCATAGGAAAAACCTGACGCTTTTCAGCAAATCGGTCTGGATGATGTCGCGCACGGAAATCCGCCGGCGGCATCGAAACAATGACGCCTCCGAAGATGAGAAAGACATCCTCGCCCGCATTGTTCCTATTGAAGATCACTCGATCCATCAGATCGAACTGCTGCCGACGCCCGGCCATACCCACGGTTCGGCTTCACTGCTCTTCGAAACCCGCGAAGGCATGGTGGTCGCCGCCGGAGATGCTGCGCCGACTTTCGATCATTTCGACGATCGTCAGCCGTCTGAAAATGCTGAAGACCCCCGCGAGGCGCGTCGCTCCATCGATCAAATCGCCAAAATCGCCGACATCGTCATCCCCGGCCACGACAACTTTTTTGTGGTGTGAGCGTAAATATTACGCACTCCGAATCCAGCCGTATTTTCCTGCCACTATACATAAAATTAGCGCTTTGTAAATACTATTTTCGCTTTTTTGTTGATTTATCTGTCTCAGGAGGTTTATCTTATGAACTTGGATTCAATGGACTCTTTACAGTTCCGTTCTGGAGGATAGAGCCATTGCCAGAGTGGTTTCGTCAGCGTATTCGAGATCGCTGCCGGAGGGGAGGCCGCGAGCCAGGCGGGTTACTTTGACATCTTTTTCTTTGAGGATTTCCTGCAGATAGACGGCGGTGGCGTCGCCTTCCATGGTGGGATTGGTGGCGAGGATCACTTCCCGAATGGGCGCCTTCACGCGATGGAGCAGTTTCGTGACGCCGATCTCGTCGGGGCCGATGCCGTCGATGGGCGACAGCGCGCCGCCGAGAATGTGGTAGACCCCTTTGAACTTGCCGGTGCGTTCGAGCGCCAGCATATCCTGGGGCTGCTCGACGACGCAAAGAAGGCTGGAATCGCGCCCGACGCCCTGACAGATGATGCAGGGATCCGTCTGGGCGAAATTGCCGCAGGACGAACACTGCCGCACTTCATCGCGCAGCTGCTCCAAGGCGTGGATCAGGTCGCCGATTTCCTGCTTCCCCCGCTTGAGGAGAGCGTAAGTCAGGCGCATGGCCATGCGCGGGCCGATGCCCGGCAGTCGAGCCAATTGCTTGGCCGTATTTTCGACGGCGGGCATCCACGATAACGGGCGGTCGCTGCGCAGGTTCATAAATCCATTCCTGGAATGGGCAGCCCCCCGGTGATGGAGGACATGCGCTCTTTGACCAGTTCCTGAACCCGATCCTGCGCTTCGTTGACGGCGACCAGGATCAAGTCTTCCAACATGCCGACATCCTCCGGACTGACGACGGTGGGATCGATCTTAAGAGATACTATTTTCTGTTTGCCGTTCATGACGACGGAGATCATCCCCCCGCCCGAGCTGGCGCTGACCTGTTCTTTTTCCAGTTCATCCTTCAATTCGGTCAGTTTTTTCTGCATGCCTTGCGCCTGTTTCATCAAGTTGGCGATATTTCCAAGATTTCCTAGTCCTTTCATCGGACTCTCCTTTTCAAATGCATTACGCGGCTTTCCATTCATCTCCTGAATGGAAATATTTTGCCGCCGGATCATCGTAAGCGATCAACCCGGCCTGAATGGAGCGCCTTGTTTAATTCGAGCGCTCCGGTTTGATGTCGACGACTCGCCCCGGCATCTCTTCCATCAGTTTACTGAATATTTTGTTTTGTTGCACCTTCTCCATCAATTCCTTCCGGGACAGCGCCGGCGTCGTGGAAGGAGAATCGGCGGAAGGCTTTTTGGTAAGATTCAGATCGTCGCGCGGTTCACAGCGCAGCGTCAATTTTTTCCCGAACGATTGTTGAATAAGCCCGGCCAGAATTTCACGGTTATTGGGCCTCTCTATCGTGCGCAGGCTGTACATGTTATCGGAAGGAATGGCGATCTGCAGAACATCGCCGTTGATATCCAGGGCGATGCTTCCTTCCAAGGCGCCCGCAAGCATGGGATTTTCTCCCTCCAACTCTTTGAGGAATTGCCGCCAAATCGTATTGAGCGAATCGCTTGTATTAAGAGATTCATTTGCGCCGGCGCTCGTTTCAAGCGGCGCGGAATTCGCCTCCTCATGCTGATCGACAGGCGGCTCAGAATTTTCATACGCTTCGAGAGGAGGAATAGACTCATTCAGCAGTTCGGTCTGCTTGGCGGGCGGATCGGCCGTCTTGGGGGGCGATTGAGTTGATGCTGAAACCGGCGTCGCGTGAGAAGATGCCGAGCCTGAAGATGCCGAGCCTGAAGACGCCGAGGGAGAAAACGCCGCGGCAGAGGGCGCCTCGGGGATGTTGATCGCAGCGCCGCCGCCCGCAGAGATTTTCTGAAGCAGATCTTCGATTTTGATCGCCTGGCCTGCTTTCGCCGCTTTGAGAGAGGCCATTTCCATAATAATGCGGCCCATGGATGAATTGCGGATGCGAATCTCGGCGTCCCACAATTGGTCGGTCATATAGAGAATTTGTTCAAGCGGCGTCAGAGCGGCGGTTTCCATCAGTTGTTTACGATATTCGTCAGGGAGATCGAGGAGATCCACATTTTGAGCCGACACTTTAATCACCGCTAAATTCCGCAGAAACTGCAGACATTCGCTCAGGAAAAACGCCATTTCCTTTCCCTGATTGGCGAGTTTTTCGATAACTTCGAGAATCACAGGAAGATCGTGTTGGATGAGAGCGCGAATGTAGCGATCCAGCAAATCGAATTCGATCGCTCCCATAACCTCTTCGACTTCCGGCAGATCCAGTTTTCCGGAGCAGAAAGCGATTAACTGGTCGAGCGAGAAGAGCGCATCGCGCAGGCATCCCTCCGATGATCGGGCCAAAAGGAAGAGAATGCGATCCAACTGCGAGGGATCGGCGAGTTCGATTTCGGGCTGCTGCTCAAGAATATAGCGCAGATGCTCGACGATGATCTGCGACGGAATGCGGCGAAACGGAAACCGCTGGCAGCGCGACAGGATCGTAGGCAGAATTTTCTGCAGTTCCGTCGTCGCCAAGATGAAGCGGCAATGCGCCGGCGGCTCTTCGAGCGTTTTCAGCAGGGCGTTGTTGGCCGCCTGGGAAAGCATGTGGCATTCGTCGATGATGTAGATCTTAAAACGGCCCAGAGACGGCGTGAAGCGGGCGTTCTCCCGCAGTTCGCGTATATTATCTACGCCGGTGTTGGAGGCGGCGTCGATTTCCAAAATATCGGGATGGATTCCTTGAGTGATCATGCGGCAGGTCTCGCACTGCCCGCAAGGATCTCCGTCCTTGAGATTTTCACAATTAAGCGCTTTGGCCAGAATGCGCGCCGTGGTGGTCTTTCCCGTGCCGCGGGGGCCGGAAAAAAGATAGGCGTTGGCGATGCGGCCCCGCTTCAGGCTGTGTTGAAGCGTGCGGGTGATGTGATCCTGCGCAAGCACTTCGGCGAAGGTGTTGGGACGATACTTTATCGCAGAGACAATATAATTGGATGATGCCATGAGGGAACTTTTCCCAACGTAATGTACAGCCAGCCAGAGGCTAAACGCCCCCATCGGAAAAGCGCAGCGTCAAGCAAATATTCCGTATGCTTTATTTCAGCATATATTAAAGAGGCCGGGAACCCACGGCACATGCCGGGCATCGCTTAAGGCTGCTCCCTTTCGGGCCTGACCTAGTTCACAAGCCGACATTGCGCAGGCCCCGACCAAAATGAATCTCTTTACGTTCTTCGAAAGTGATGGGATACACCCATCTCTCTCACGCAGATGATTTTAGGCGGATTTCTCGTAATCTGAAAGCGGTACGATCTTTACGCTCTTCACCGTCACCGGCTTGATGGGAAGGCTGTTTTCGCCCGAGGGGCTGCGCGTCACGGCCGCTGTGGCGATTTTATCCAAAACATCCATGCCCTCGATCAATTCGCCGAAGACCGTGTATTGGCCGTCGAGCTTGGCCGCGCGCCCGTGGCAGATGAAGAATTGACTGCCGGCGCTGTCGGGATTGCTGCTGCGCGCCATGGAAAGCGTCCCTTTGACATGAGGCATGTTGTTAAATTCCGCCTTGATGTTATAGCCGGGGCCGCCGGTTCCCCAGCGACGAACGTCGTCTTCTTTGGAATTGGGATCGCCGCCCTGAATCATAAAGCCTTTGATGACCCGGTGAAAGCGCGTTCCATCGAAAAAACCCTGACGGGCCAGTTTTTTAAAGTTTTCGACATGACCAGGAGCGACGTCGGGGAAAAAACGAAGAACCATCACCCCTAACGACGTCTCCATAACGGCCGCTTCTTCGATCTGTTTTTCGGGCACGGCGGGCTCCTTTTCTAGAACGATCTCCTGCTGAACCGCCTCCTTTTCAACGGCGGGCGCCTCAGCGGTCGGCTTTTCCGTGACTTCTTGATTTTTCTGGATTGAATTATTCGAGTTGGAGCAGGCAAAAATTAATCCGAGCCCCACGACCAGACTCATGGTTCGAAGCCAATGAAAAACGTTCTGTTTCATTGTTAAGATCCTCATTTCACTCATTTTCGATATTTGAGAATTGATAGTCATGAACGAAATGTTTATTCGATTGCGCCAAGATCGCTTTTCTTGACTATGAGTGAAGACTGTACTCAAAGAGCGGCATGTATGCAAGGGTTAGAGATTTGATCTCCATGAAAGCCCGATACGATCACCGATCGCACAAAGATGAAATTTTTTTTTCATGACGACTTTGGCCGATTCTCTCAAGTTGCTTGATTTCGTCGCGCCAGAGGAGAGAATTTCTTGAATGGATAATCGTTGAAATTCTGATATGATTGAATTTTAAGGGAATTATCGAAAAAGTGATTCTCTTGGCCTGTTTTTTCCTCCCGTATTTCAGAAAAAAACTCCGGCTAGGGATCGGGAAATGAGACAGCGGCAGCTTTTTTTTGTTTACTTTTTATTGATTTTCGCCACTCTGCACCGCGGGATGGATTCCTGCGCCGAAATGCGGAGCACCCGACACCATGACGCCTCTCATTTCGCGTCTGCATGGACGTCCGGTTTACCGAATCAATCTGCAGATCCCCATTTAATCCGCTTGTTCGCCTGGACTTATCGCCGGGACGATTCCACTCAGCCGCCGGTTTTATGGCGGTTCAATCGCTTGGAGAAGCAACCCGAAATATCCTGGGGCGCTCTGCCGGAGGGGAGCGAGTATTCGAACATAACGGCGGCGCACGGACGGCTTTGGGTATATGTACAAAACGAAGACGGGTGGAGCCTCTTTTCTGCCGGCATGAACGCGGAATCCGCCCAATGGCGCCCGGCGAGTTCCAATATCAATGAAAATATAGAAAGTTTCTTTCTCGATTCTAACGCCGATCCCCTGTTGATTTTGGAGAAAAATGGGAAATGGTTCGTTCGGACGGGGGGTTTTACCGGCGGGGGGGAGGCGTTGCGATGGGATGCGATGCGAGAGATTTCTCTGTTCGAAAAGAATCAATTGACGCGTGAGGCAAAAAAAGAGGATGCGGCGCGCGACATGGTCGGTGAATTTGACCTCCGTTCCCAAGCGATTCTGCTGGCGTTTTCATGCAAGGAAAACAGGCGGGATGCTGTAAAAATCCGCTATCGAATCAGCGCCGGCAAAACCCGGTCTTATGGCCCCTGGAGCGAACCGCTGCCCGACTCCGTCATCCAACTTAACCAGCGCGGACGTTACTTTCAATATCAGATTTCTTCTGCGCCGGCGAGCGGGCAAGACGCACTCACCTTACCGAATTTGGAATTAATCTACACATTCGATGAGTCCGAACCGCAAAACGAAGCCAAGTCCGTCAAATCCGAAGGCCGGCCGGGAAAAGGCGGATCGAGCGCCGGCGCCGGGTTGGGAGCAGCAGTAGGATCAAGCGGTCTTACGGCCGAGGCTGGCGCGGCGGGCGCCGCTGTTTTGGAAAACGCCGGCGATGGGATGACAAGCGCCGGCGCCGGAAGCGAATCGTCTGATTCTCCTGCAAAAACCGGCGCCGCCGATTCCGGCGATCCGGGAGCAAGTAATTCTCAGGATCAAACGCCAGCCGCTTCGCCGGCTCAAGAAGAAAATCCATCTGAAATTGAATCCGACCGGCAGGACGATCAACAAGAAGCAAGCGCCACACTCTCCGGCGATTCCGCCCTGCAAGAAGAAGATTTTTCACAGGAAGATGCGAAAGAAAAAAATCCCGAAGAAGAGCGCTCAAACCAAACCGAGAACGGCGCATCCCTTCAACCTCCACCCAATGAACCGGACGCAGATGGTGATTCTTCAGAAGCATCTCCCGAAAGCGAACCGACCGATCCGCAAAGTGTTCCGGATGCGGATCCCGGCCAGCCCGAATCGACGCCCGACGCCGATCCTCGAAGCCCGGCGTCGTCTCCCTCGTCAAATCCTCCCCATTCTCCTCAAAACCAGCCATTATCCCAAGAGAATCCTCCTGACGGCGGCGTTGCAGACGATGAGAAAATAGGCGCCGGCAGAGAGACGAACGTTGAATCCGGCTTGAGTGATCATGAAGATCAAGAATCGTCAGCGCCGGCAATGGATAACCGGAACAAAGCGGGGAAAGGTAAAAAAACCACGGCAGGGCAAGAAAAAACAACGCCGTCATCCGGCATAAATGAAACCAATGAATCAGCTGGAGATGCAAAAGAACACAACCCTACGCCGCCGGCGGCGAATCGAGATCAGCTGCAAACGAATCGCGAACCGGCGTCTTTGTCCAACGCATCTCCTCAAAAAGGCTTCACCGGCGCCAATCAACCGGGCGTTGAGAATACTATTCCACCCGGAGAAGAAGACGGCGCTTCAAACAATGGACATGCAAACTCATCCTTATCGCCCTCCGATTTCCGGGATCTTCCAAATTCAGCCGGCGAATCTTTGAACAGCCGCCCTGCAGCATTCGCTTCTTCAGGCGGAGCAAGTACAAACGCCTCCCGGGTAAAGCAGGCCTCGCCGGAAATTTCGGAAGAAGGCTCGGGATCCAGCGGAACATTGGAAGGGACATGGAAAGAGAGGAATAAGTCATCCTGGCTGCTGCTCGTTCTTATCATACTTGCGGCGTCCTACGCCGCTTACCGCCTGATGCGCCAATCTCGCACGAAAGGCGCCCCTGTTGAAGTAGATGTTCAAAATGAAAATTGGCGCGAAGGATGGATTGAAGACCGCCAGGAGCAAAGCGGCGTCTGGGAGGCTGTTCTGCATTTCCATCCCGACGTTAAAGCGGCCAATTTAAGCGGCGGCGTCCTTCTGCTCATGAATCAAAATCATGCCGTCAAAAAAGTATCGCTCCCCGATCTATGGTTCCCAAAACCGGCGGAAGAAGAAAACAATCCGACTGAAGCCATAGTAAATTTAAAAGCACCAATCGACAGCGCGCAGATGGCGAAATACAGAAACAACTTATTTGTGTTCGGCATAGATTCTCACGGGCAGGAGAAAGCCCTGCACATTGCGCTTCCCGCCGGCGAAAAAGCAATGAAGGGCAGGAAGATTTCTCATCCAAGCGGATTGCAATCGATCCGCTCCCTCAAAGCAGACGGCGACATTTTATGGGCGCTGGGCGAAGCCCCGGACGGTCTTCGTGTTTTGGCCGCTTCCATGGGATTTTTAAAAGGGCGTGCCTGGCGCGAAGAATCCCCGGCCGCGTTGGATAAGGGAGAAATAATAGCGCTTTCCAGCGGCGAAGAAACGATGATCGCTGGAATTCCCGACAAGGATCGAGATCATTTGTGGATCTTTCAGCAGGAAAAAAACCGGCAAGGGCGATGGCGCGCGGCAGTCAAAACCCGCTTTAACCAAAAAAACGTTCTTCTTTATGCGGCCAGGAATCGCTGCGTCTTGATCGAATCGACCAAGGAGGACGCCTCCATTGGAATTCATCTTTTCCCGCGAGACGAGCAAGGACGTTTTTCGACGCGGGCGGAAAATCACGCTCCGGCGCCCCATGCGGGGAAATGGCTCGATCTGGAAATCGCCGGCGGCTGCCTCTACCTATTAGGCCGCGAGACATCCTCTGATCCAGAATCCAACTCAGGGAGATTTTGTCTGCTGGCGGCGCGGCTTGGAAATTTATTTCAAGAGAATCAGCCGAAATCGAAATGAGGACGCTTATCCTCTGACGCCGCAACAGGGAAGTTCGTTTACTGCGTTCCCTCGATGCGATTGAGCTCGGACTGCATCTGGCTTTGAATGCGATCAAGGCGAGCCTGTTTATCCAGCCAATCGGCGCGAATCGCTTCGAAAGGCTTGGCAAGCAGAGAGGAAAGCGACGGCAGAAATTCTTCAAACCATAAATCCCGAAACTCCTCTTCCCCCTCCCGCAATGCGCGCCGCGCCCCGCGCGCATATAGAAGCGCCAGCCAAACCAGATAGAACACGATCAGAAACAACAGACTTTGCAGCAGAGAAGCGGCCCCGAATAAAGAGATGAAAATCGATATCAGCTCGCCGAAGCCGCCGATTGACAAGAGCGGCGACTCCGAGCGGGACCATTCCAACAAAAACGGCTGTATAAACGGGAACCAGATCAGCGGCAGATACACCAGCGATTTTCGCCAGGGGCCGGGAGCGGGCATCGAGGATGATATGCGCTTGACGACTCGATCTTCGTACGCGTCGAGCAGGCGATGAAATCCTTTTTCAATCGCCGCAGAATAATCCGGCGGCTCATCCAGACGAGCGATCAATTCGGGATGTTTTTCTTCTATATCTCTCCGTATGGAAAGAAGCCGGGACGAAGCGGATTTTCCCTGCCGGCGCAACAGGTCGCGGGGGGAATCGGAAAACGCATCCGTTCCGCGGGTCAAAGCCATTCGGCCGCCCAAAAAGGAGATCAGACCGGCCATGGGATGAAAGACCAGCCTCAAAACCGGCCAATGCTGCACTCGCTGAAAGAAGAGCCCGCTGCTGATGCGATGCTGCACCGGCCCTAAAACAAGGATGCGCTGCCACACCATCTCGAAATACTCGTTATCGAAACATTCGCGCAGACCGTTTGCGATTTCGTCCAGCACCCCGTCCAAAACGGCGATGCGGTCGGAGAGCGCGTAATAACTGCGGATTTTTTCTGTATTTTTATTGAACTCGGCGCGCAGATTCTTGACTTTGGCGCGCAGGATTTCTTCGGGCGAGTGCCGTCGTATCAGCCGCTCGTAAAGGCGCGGATACTCGTATTTTTGTGGATTCAAGGCGGAAATCATTAACAGGCGGTCGCCGGTGGGCGCCGGGATGTCGCGCCGGGCGCACTCTTCCTTGAGATAATCCAGAACTTCCCGCCGGGCGGCCTCTAGAGCGACTCGCCCCTCCAACTGATCGATTTTGTTCAGGATGATCAGATAATTTTCATGGCTTTGCGCGACCGATTCCAACTGATCGATAAACTCATGGTCGCCGTATTTGCGCGGTGTGATCACCCACACCAATCCCTGCAAATAGCGCGACAGTTTTTGAACATCGTCGCGATGCGATTGAAAGCGGCTGTCGTAATCGGGAAAGTCGATCAGCACCACATTGCGCAGGAAGTCGCTCTGATGGGTTTGATAATCCATGCGATCGCGCATGGCGCCCGCTAAACGCTTCTGAAGAAACGGCTGGTCGGCCTGATGGCAATAAGCAACCGATTTTTTGGTGCCCTCGTCCAGGATGTCGCTGTCAATGGAGATGCGCGAACCGGCCAGAAGATTGATCAGCGAAGTTTTCCCGACATCCTTTCCGCCCACGATTCCATACAGGAAAAGATTGTCTTGGCCGGATTCCCCCGTTTGATAAAGCAGGCGGAGGAGCGGCTGATCGGCCGTTTGAGCCAGTTCTTTATTCAATCCGTCTAATTCGATGCGCAAGTCGTTAATTTTGATCATGACCGGCAAATATCCTCAGTGCGCTCAACAAGGGATCGGATGGATCCATGGTGACGTTCCGGCGAGCCGATTGAATCTTATGAAGATCCTCCATTAAAGACTCGCGGATGACATCGCGAATCCGCTGTTGGAAGTCGCGCTTGGTTTTTTCGAATTTCCCTAAAGGAAGAAACTTGAAGACGCTGGGAATCAACGCCCAACTGCCAAACCCGGGCACGGTGAACACGTCCGCGATCAGAGCCGCCAGCAGGCCAACGGCCAGTAAAGGATCGTTTTTCAGAGACGCGGAGATGGAGTCGGAAGCGATTAATTCACGGCAATCCTCCTCAAATCGGCGGGCGACGCCGGCCAGTTCCCGGCGGAAGGAAGGATCGTCCGGCGCACAACTCGCGAAAATATCGCCGATCAATCCCGCGTCTGCATGGCTGTGAAGCGCCTGACTGATCGCTTCGCGATGATCGAAGAGCCGCGCCGACGCCTCATGGCTCAGTTTGTCGGCATCCAGATGGAGCAAATGCGCGGCGGCGTCTTCGCGGTGGCTGCCGAACGCCAGCGTGAAACTGCTGCGCAGAGCGCCTTTGGTGGTGATGCGCTTCAAAAATTGAAGAAGGTTGCTGACGCTGAAGCGCTTCAATCCCAGATGCTCCAACACCTGCAGCGCTTCGTCATTCAAGACGCGATGCATGGGGATCGGCGGTTCGTTGGCGAGCCGCTTCTGAGCGATTTGTTCGGCGCGCTTCTGCAGTTCGACAAAAATTTTGCCCCGCCGTTCATTCTCTTTCACCAGTTTTTCGGCGTGCGGCGCGAGCCGATCGAATATCGGCCGATGCGGAGCGCGCGTATTCGTCGTAAAAAGATCGTCGCGAAATCGCAAAAATTCCGGCTCGCTGTCGAAGATCGGCTTGTCGCCCAAATCGGGCAGCACATGCAGCGTATCCACGCCAAAAAATTCTCGGACGCCTTGTAAATCGGGATGATCGAGTTCGATGCGGTCTCGCCCGCGATTGTTGAGGACGCAGAGGCGACGCTGCTGGAGGGATTTCGCCTGCGCGACCGGCTCCTCGTAATCGCGATGGTACAACGTTTCTTCATCGACGATGTAAACGACCACATCCAGCCAGGGAAGCAGCGTCATCGCCAACCGGTTTTCATACAGAGCGCGCGTAGTGTTGATGTCCGGCAAGTCGAACAGAACCATGCGCTCCCAGGACGCATTATCGGTTAAAATCCAATGGATCGCTCCCGGCGCGCCGGCTTCGGAGCGGATTTGGTCGAGCGAAAAACATTCCCGCTTCCACCGGGGGAGAAAAAGCGGCGTGAATTGACGCTCGAGATCTTCGAGGCTTTGATGAAAGCGCGTCGAGGAAAGCATGACAGGGCCGGAGGTGTTGTGCGCCTTCCAGCCGGTGATGCAGGCCTCCCGCAGGCATAAACTGTTGAAAATCGTGGATTTTCCGCTGCCGGTGCAGCCGATGAATCCCACCCAGGGAGGGCGGTTTTCCCCCATCCGCCGGCGGAGGGCGGCCAGCATGGCCAAATCCAAAACAGGCTCGACCTCTTCGGCGGGCAGAGACAACGAGCGCAGCCGATCCGCCGAGAGAACCACCGTATCCAAAGCCTGCTGATTCGAATCCGTCATGTTCTTTCACACCTGATTTAAATACGAAGCCATGATGCCGCTTATTTCAAAGGTATTTTTGAAGCAAGACGCCCAAAATGAAAGCCCTCGCGAAAAACGAGGGCTTTGCATGCTTCATCTTCAACAGGAAATTTCGCAAATCTTAGAACAGAGACCATTCCGAAACGGAGACCGGTTCGCCGATGTCGCCGATGACATACCGACCATATCCATAGATGCCGCCTTCCCAAAGAATTTCACACGCGCCTTCAGCGGCCGTTGAAGGAACATGAACGTCAATTTCACCTTGCGTACCATGCCATTCCGATGTGGCAGCGGGATTTCCTTGGTCGTCCGTAGCGCCCAGATCATACAATTCAGTATCTTCCGTTGTATTAATTTTATAGTATGATATTATTTTGCCATCTTTTTCTTCCTGCCCGCTGACGTCATGAACGGCCAGCCATCCCGGAGCAAAAACGCCGCCGTTGGCCCCATAACTATTCCAACTCGGTGTAGAGTAAGCGATAACATACTGCAAACCATCAGCGGAATCCATGTCAGAAATAAACGATGTACGGTAGACATTATTAGGATCGAGACCAAGAGATTCCATATCTTCCGCCGAATATTTTTGAGCCTCCCACAATTCGGCATCTTTTACTGCTTCTGTTTCAAAATCATACCAGCGATAAAAAGTTGTACCGGTTCCGCCGTCGCTTCCTGGATAAGTGGAAGCATAAAGAACTGGATCGAGGTTGACTCCACCATGAACGATGATTTTGCTGGCGCCGCCGCTAGCGTTGCCATATCCATTCGGTACATAGAAAGTTTGGGTAAAGTTAACGCCGTCGTCCGTCACCAATTTGCGGAAGCCGTGACCTTCCCGCCAAGTTTTACCGCCCGCAAAAATTACGGTATCCGCTCCGCTTCCCATGACTTCCACGTCACCCCATCGCCACGAATAATATTGAGCTCCTCCAGAGCCGTCGATGCCATCCGCGGGTACTTCAAAAGCAACGGCAGGCTCTTCAAATCCGCCCTGACCATCCGGCGCATATCGCAAAATCATATTTTTGTAGCCGACAAAAATTACTCCATCTTCTGAAACTCCCCACTTAAAATAATAGCTATCGGGAGTGCCTCCACCTGCGACATATGCATCACTGAGAGGATAAGGCGCAATTCCAACGACCAGGGCTATACCCATCGGTTGGCCTGTGGCAGGATCGATCCAGATCAAGGAACGATCGGGATATTCTGCGGCCAGCGCCTCATCGGCGCCCTCAGCGCCTTCAACGATGCCGTTTTCGCGGATGCCAAGCAAAAGTCGCTGATCGTCATAGCGCTTCAAACCGGAAAAAGAATCCGTAGGACTATCACCTTGAAACCAAGTGTTATCAAATGGATATCCATCTTGCACTTTCAAGATTTCTACAGGACTATTGCCGGATGTGTTGAGAAATTCCCAAATCGGCTCAATCTCCTGTGTGAATGCGCAGGGCGTCACTACGCCTGCGATTAATACAATGACAGCCATTCCAAATGCTTTTTTCATCAAAACATCTCCTTTCAACAACAAGAATTGTTAATGAATTAAATTATATACTCAAAATTGATTAAGAAAAGTTATTCGAAGCATTTTTCAAGAAGCATATGTCAACAAATCGATTTATTGTCCAAAAAAAATTTCGCTATAGACCGATTGTGATAATTATGGGAAAATACAAACATCCGATCTTCCCCAATTATTCTTGGCGGAGATTCAATCGAATTCAATGAATCAAGGAGAATGCAGACATGCAGAATGAAAATCGATTTTTCAAACCAATGATTGTATGGGCGAGCTTAATAGGGATTCTGATTGGGGGTCATTTGGCCGGCGCGGCGACCGTGACCGTCAATCCCGGCGACAGCATCCAGGCGGCCATTGATTCAGCCGATCCGGGCGATGAAATCATCCTGAACGCCGGCGTCTATGAAGAAGACATCAACATCGGCGATATGAATGCGCCGCTCAACAGAAAAGACAATATTACTCTCAAAGCCGCGGACGGCGCCGATGTGGAAATTCATATTCCCAACTCTGCAAGCCGTCTTGAATTGCTAGGCGGCCTGGGCGCGGATTTCGGCCCGGCGGATCGCATGGGATTTTTGGTTTATGGAGACGGCGTAACAGTGGAGGGAATTTCCTTCACTCAACTGAGCGGAGAAGTTAATAATTTTGAAATCAGCGTCTTAGTCACCGTCATCAGCAACGATGTAACCTTCCGAGACTGCGAGTTCATCGGCGTCGGAGCGGAAGCGGCCGGCGACGCCGTGGGATTGGCCGTCACTCCCTTAGACGCCATCGCTCTTGATCAGGGACTGGGCGGTTTAGCGACCAATCTCACGGTGGAAGACTGCGTCTTCCATGATCTCGCCTACTCCTATGGAAACGCCAATTTTCTCCAGGAGTTAGGCGTTCCGGCCCCTTCGCCCGAAGCAACTCTTACAGGCTGTGAGTTTTATGACTGCGGGACATGCATCAACATGGATGACGGTCTGGCCACGCTCGTAGATTGTTATATTCACGACAACCAGGGAACGGGAGTCGACGCCTCCGACGACGGCGTAACCTTGATCAACTGCCGAATCGAAAACTGTCTGGAGCACGGGGTCGAGATCAGCGACTCGGAAAGCGAAGACGACGAACCGCAGGAAAATCCGATCGTCACAATCGAGAATTGCCTCATTCTCAACTGCGGAACCGATACGAACCATAATGGAATCAATTCCGAACATGGAACCATCACCGTGAAAAACACCGTCATCAGCGGCAGCACCGGACCCAATGTATTTTTCGAAACGGAAGACGGCCGCATGACCACGGCGACTTTCGACCATTGCGACATTTACAATTCTTTGATCGGAACCGCCATCGGCACAACCGCCAGCCCCCAAGACGTCATCACTCTGACTATCACCAACTCCAACATCGTTGATTTAGACGGCATCATCAACGATGCCGGCGCCTTTTCGACCATTACGCTGGATTATTGCAATATCTTTGTCTCCGGAGAGCCTTACTTACCGGATCAGGAATTCATCACGGCGACCAATATGCTCTCAGCCGACCCCCTGTACGTCGATCCGGATAACGGCGATTTCACTTTGCAGCCCGGATCTCCCATGGCGACGGCAGGCCAGGGCGGAACATATATTGGTTCGCAAGGATTGGAGACTCGAACGCAAGGCTGGATGCTTCATTGATTTTATTGCGCCTTTGAAATGATACTTTTCCAGGAATCCAACTACTAACCCGGCGGAGCCGAGCAGCTCCGCCGGGCGATCCATGAATGGAGTCTTAAAAATGCGAAAACTCGTTTGGAAGCAGCCCATCGGGATGATGCTGATGGCGTTGATTATGGCAATCGCCGCCGCGCCGGCGTGCAGCGAAATCATCGCCCGGGACGGGAAAGGTTATGTCGAGCGCATCGACGGCCAACTGGTGTTGCACCTGAAGGGAAATCCCTACGAGCTGGGCCGCCAGCACGGCGTTTTATTGCGCGACCTGGTAAAAAGCAATTTGCTGAACATCACCGACAACCAAGACGAAAAAGGTAAAAGCAAAGAATATCTGCTCTACAAGATGCTGCGCGGCGGCATGCACAACAAACTCAAACCGCATATTCCCGAACGATTCATGGAAGAGATGCGAGGATTGGCGGACGGGGCCGGTTTGGAATTCGATGATGTGCTGGCGGGGAACCTTTTCCCCGAAGCTTTCCATTGCAGCGGCATAGCCCTTATGGGCAAAGCGACCCATGACGGTTCGTTGTATCACGCCCGGCTGCTCGATTACATGACCGACGCAGGCCTTCAGGATCACGCCGTGATCATGATGGTCGAGCCGGACGGCCAAAACACTTTCGTAAACGTATCCTACGCCGGCTTCATCGGCAGCATCACCGGCATGAACGAACAGCAGATTACCATCGGCGAAATGGGAGGCGGCGGCCAGGGCCATTGGGACGGCATGCCCATGAGCCTGCTGATCCGCGACGCACTGGAGCGCGCATCCGACTTGACCAAAGCATTGAGCATCTTTCATAACACGCCGCGCACCTGCGAATATTATTATGTGATATCGGACGCCAAAATCCCCGACGCGCGGGGCGTCTATGCAACGCCTCAGCAGATTCATTTCGTCAAGCCGGGAGAAAATTTCGGCCAATTCGACGTCCCCCTCCCCCCGCAAGGCGACAGCGGCGGAAACCGCACTCTCATCAAAGGCTTCGAACTGATCCATTCGCCGGTGCAGACCTTGATCCAATCGGCGGACGGTAAAGTCATGGGTTTTCTCAATACGCCCCCGGAAGACTGCGTCATTATTTCCGGCGACGACCGCTACAAAATCTTCACCGAACGGCTGCTGGAAAAGTACGGCCAGGTGGATGAAAAAGTATTTCAGGAACTCATTACGCGACCCGTCTCGATGAAAGGCAACCTGCATAACGCCGTCTTTCATCCATCCACCCTGGAAGTCTGGGTCGCCAACGCGGGAGCGGACGGCGAGCCGGCCTGCAACCAGCCTTATTATCACTATCGCCTGCAAAAACAGGACGAACCTCAACAAACCACCATGGCGAAATAACAAATATTCATCGGGAGGAATCAGCCATGAACAAATCATCCTGGAGCCGCCGGTCGTTTTGCCGTTATTTGGCGGGAGGCGCAGCCGCCTTGGCCGCGCCCATGAACCTTCATGCCGGCGCCTCGCCCGCCAAGCCGTGGAACTTTGTCTTCATTCTTGTGGATGATTTAGGATGGAGCGACCTGGGCTGCTACGGCGCCGATCTTCATGAAACGCCCTATATCGATCGCTTCGCAAGCCAATGCACGCGCTTCAGCGACGCCTACGCCGCCAGCCCGGTCTGCACTCCCACCCGCGCCTCCATCATGACCGGCAAGCACCCCGCCCGGCTCCACATGACCGTCTGGCGCGAAGATACGCTGAGACCTCCCAATCGCAATCGTAAACTCATAACGCCGCAATGCGTCAGCGACCTGCCCCATGACGAATTCACCATCGCCGAAGCGATGCGAACCTCCGGCCGCCAGACCGCGCACATCGGCAAATGGCACCTCGGCGGCGCGTCGCATTACCCCGAAACCCAGGGATTCGACGTCAACATCGGCGGAACCCACTGGGGCGCGCCCAACAGTTTTTTCTATCCCTACCGGGGCGACGAATATTACGGCGAATACCGCTATGTCCCCCATCTGGAATTCGGCGAGCCGGGCGAATATTTGACCGACCGTTTAACCGATGAAGCGCTGAACGTCATGGAGAAGATGAAGGACGATCCCTTCTATCTCCAACTGGCGTTTCATACGGTTCATTCCCCCATCGAAGGCAAACCGGAACTGGTGGAATATTATCAAAAGAAACGAAAAGCAGGCATGCATCATAAAAATGCAACATACGCCGCCATGGTGCACAGCCTGGATGAAAATGTGGGGCGAGTGCTGCAGAAAATCGATTCGCTGGGAATCGCCGATCGAACGGTGGTGTTCCTGTTTTCCGACAACGGCGGCGTCGCTAACGAAATCCGGGGTCAATTCGTCACCGACAACCATCCCCTGCGCTCGGGCAAAGGCTCGTTATACGAAGGGGGCGTCCGCGAACCTTTGATGGTGCGCTGGCCGGGCGTTACCCGGGCGGGGGCCGTCTGCCGCGAGCCGGTCTGTTCGATCGATTTCTATCCTACCATGCTGGAGATCGCCGGCATCCCGGGCGACGCCGATCAAAACCGGCGCATGGATGGAATCAGTTTCGCCTCCCTGTTAAAAGATCCCGGCGCCCGGTTGGATCGCGAGGCGCTGTATTGGCATTACCCGCATTATTACCCAACCACCACCCCGGTCAGCGCCATTCGCAAAGGAGATTGGAAACTGCTGGAATATTACGAAGACGGCCATTTGGAATTGTATAATCTCAAAGACGATCTTTCGGAAGTAAATGACCTCGTCCAAAAGAATCCCGGCAAGGCCGCCGCGCTGCACGCACAATTACAAAACTGGCGCAGCCAGGTCAACGCCCAACTCCCGACCCCAGGCTCGCCATAATCGATCAATCCACGCGCTTGATATGCACCGCCTTGAGATCCATGACCGTCTCCCCGGGAATGGTCAGCGCTTTGACGCATAATTGCGTCCGGCCCTGGGGAAGACGCATGATCCCCAGATTCAATGGCGCCCATACTTTCTCAAAGACTTCCTTGCGGGGGACGCGGTCGGGGCTGGGAAGCGGCTCGGGATCGTGCGCTCGATCGACAATCCCGCCGATCTTCTTTCCGCCCGCTTCGACTTGAATCTTCGCGCCCAGGTTCTCTTCCGCGCATGTGTACATCAAGGTAATTTCATAATTCCCTTCGCGCACGACATCAATTTCCCAGGAAGGATAAGCCTCGACGCTGGTCCAGTTCGTCACCCAATCGTTCGCCCAGCCGGACTTCCCGACATAACTGATTCCATCGCCCGCCTCCGGCATTAGAAACGCTTCATGCCCGGGAAGAACCACTTCGGGGCTTTCGGGACAGCCGACGGAAGTCGGGATGGGATCGAAGCCGTCCTTAGTCGCGTCTTTGTACCAGCGCTCGTATGCGGCGCGCAGTTTTTTCAACACGGCGGGATGCTCTTGCCCGACTTCATTTTTCTGCCCGGGATCGGCGATCATATCGTAGAGTTCCCATTTTTGCCCCTGCACATGAGCGCGCCAGCGCTGCGTGCGCGCCGAACCCCGATTCCCCCAATGAGTGAAGATCATGCGATCGGGCCAATCGCGGCCGTCGCCTTCCAAAAGAGACGCCAGGTTTTTGCCGTCCAGCGGCTTTTCCACATGCAGAGGCGCGCCGCACAGATGCGCGAGCGTAGGCAGCAGATCGAGGTGCGACGCGATCGGCTGAATCACCCTCCCCGGCTCGATGCGCCCCGGCCAGCGTACGAACAGCGGTACGCGGATTCCGCCTTCATGAGCGCTTCCCTTGCGGCCTTTCATATCCCCGTTGTAACGGTCGCTGTTGGGCCCGTTATCGGTCAGAAACAGAACAATCGTATCGCCCGCCAATTTTAACTGATCCAATGTTTGGAGCAGCCGCCCCAGGTTGTCGTCAACGTTCTCGCACATGGCGTAGGCGCAGGCCGTCGTATCGTCGAGCCCTCGCGCTTTGTATTTATCGAAATACCTATCAGGGACCTGCCACGGCGAATGAGGCGCATTATAGGGAACATAACAGAAAAACGGGCGGTCTCGATTCGATCGAATAAACTCGATGGCATAGTCGGTCAACGCATCCGTGATATAGCCCTGCGCTTTGAACGGCTTCCCGTTGCGTTCGAGAGTTGCATCGAAGTAATTGTTCCAATGCCCGGCGCAAAATCCGATAAATTCATCGAATCCCTGGCCGTTGGGATGCTGCGGATAATGGGCGCCGTTGTGCCACTTGCCGAAGCAGCCGGTTCGATATCCCGCCGCTCGAAGAATTTCGGCCAGAGTGGTCTCTTCGCTGCGCATCGTTTCATACCCGCGCGTTACGCCGTGCACGGCGGTGCGCAAGTGATAGCGGCCGGTGAGGAGGCTGGCCCGAGTCGGGGCGCAGACCGGGCTGACATAAAACCGGTCGAATCGCGCCCCGGAAGCGGCCAATCGATCCAACACAGGCGTATCGATGAGATCATTGCCGTGCGAGTGGATGTCGCCCCAGCCCTGATCGTCGGTCATGATCAAAAGAACATTCGGCTTCCCGGCGGACGATTCACTTGCGGATAGAGCATGCGGGATGGACAGACATCCCGCTCCCGCCGCCGATAATCCCACTGCCGACAAAAAACCTCGCCTGGTCAAATCGGATCGATTCATGGTCGCTCTCCTCTTCAAATTCAGGGCGCCGCGATTGCCCGTTGGACGCATTCTTCGACAACCTGTAATCCTTCCATCAACGCTTCTTCGTTGATGCACAGGGGTGGATTGATCTTGATCGCTCCCCCGCCGACGCCCACCGGAGCGAAAAGCATCACCCCGTTCTCCACGCAGTTCCAGACGATGCGCGATGCCAGTTCCTTATCCGGCGTCGTGGTTCCCGGCTCGACGACTTGAAGGGCCGCCACCAGACCTTTGCCGTCCACTGCGCCGATGCGTCCGTTGGATCCCGCCATGATTTCGCGGCATCGCTGCAAAAGAGGCGCTTCCAAACGAGCGGCGTTCTCGATCAATCCCTCTTTTTCAATAATATCGATGCTGGCCAGCGCCGCCGTGCAGCAGAGCGGATTGCCCGAATGGGTGCTGGTCATCTCGCCCGGGCCGTAGAGATCCATCACGTCCGCCCGGCCGATCACCGCCGAAAGCGGCAGGCCGCTGCTGATCCCCTTCCCGCAGCAGATCAGATCGGCGGAGACGCCGTAATGCTCGAACCCAAACCACTTGCCGCAGCGGCCGAAAGCGGCCTGCACTTCATCGAAGATAAGCAGGACGTCATGTTCGTCGCACCATGCGCGCAAACGCTGCGCATACTCAATCGGCATAAAGGCGGCGTTGGCGCCGGGGTAGGTTTCCACCATCACGCCCGCAATCTTCTCGCCGCTCAAGTTCTTTTCCTCCAGCGATTTCAGAAACAGATCGAACGATCGGTCGGTCACCCGGAAGCCGTCCGGATAGGGAACTTGAACCATGTCGGGATCCAAGTTCACGATCCAATCTTTCTGGGCCTGAAATCCGCCGGCCATCTGTGCGCCCAGCGTGCGGCCGTGAAAATCGTTGATGAATCCCACGATGGTTATTTTAGAAGCGCCATGCCTGCGCTTGCCGTAGGTGCGCGCCAGTTTAACGGCGCACTCGGTCGATTCCGCACCGGTCGTCAGCAGAAACACTTTCTCCAAGGGAACCGGCGCCAGAGATGCGAGTTTCTTCACCAATTCCACACGCGGCTGATTGACGAAGCAGTAACTATGCAAGAGTCCGCGATCGATCTGCGCATGCAGAGCGTCGCGCATCGCTTTGGGGCCGTGGCCGGCGTTGGTCACCAGCACGCCGCTGGAAAAATCAATCCACCGGTTGCCGTACGCATCCCACACCGAAAAATCCTCCGCGCGATCCCAGACAATCGGCGGCTGCCCGCTCATGGAGCGCGGCTCATGGCGGATCAGTTTTTCCAAAAGATCAACGCTCTCCGGAGCGGGAACGGGCGTCGCGATCCGGCGGTATTTTGTTTCCAATTGTGCTAAATTTCTGTCGGGCATATCTGTCTCCAAATTTCCATGAACGATGTTTGTTACTTACGATGCTGAACATCCGATTCGCCGCGGCATGAAATCCGAAAGCGCTTCCCCATGAAAAATGGCGCATTGGACAAATCAAATCAAGTCCAATGCGCCTTTCCATCCTATAAATACGACAAAAATATTCTGTCAAACCGGCAAGAACGCCTCAATCAGTACAGCATGAAATTATCCACAGAAGTCACATCGCCTCGCTCCAACACGTAGATTGCTTGAATCTCCGCATTGGTCAGCCCCCGATCATATACGCGCACTTCATCAATAATCCCGGGGAAATAGCGATCCGCGCCGCCTTGGACGCTCATGCCGATGCGGAATTCTTGATCGGACAAGCCTTCTTCGGCCGCCGTGTCAATCAAAATGACGGTTCCATTGTCATTGGTGCCGGATCGTTGATCCAGCAGTCCATCTACATAATGTTGAAAATCAACTACATATTGTCCGCCTTCGGGAAGAACGGAAGCGATGAAATGCCATTCTCCATCGTTAACAATCGTCGTACCTATATTGAATGTGCCTTGTATCTCGGTTCGGATCGCGCCCACCGTCCCGTTGCTCGCAGTGTTGTTAATGCGGAAATGCTCTTTTTGACCGTTGCCGGAGGACAATCCCCAACTGAGAATGCCGTGCGTGTTGGTCGCGGTTGATTGGATCCAGCACATGATTGTGCGCGGCGCGCCGCCTGCGATGCCATACCAGCCCGGGATATAGAGGCCGTCATCGCCGTCAAATTCCAGCGCCGTTCCTTGGACGCCTTCAACCCACTGCGGATCGCCCGCCCAAATTTCCGCATTTCTCCCTTGCCCGGAAGAGTCGGCGGCGGTCACGCCTTCTCCTTCATCAAAGGTCCAATGAGCGATCAAGCCGGACGTGACATCCTGTTGGTCGAGAATGTCTTGGGGCAGCAGCCCGGCAATCCTTATTTCCGCATCGCCGGAAATTTCGGCGTTATTCAATAAGCCCGAAAACTGCCCGACGATAATCGGATCAGTCGTGCTGGAAGGAACAGTGAGATCGTAGGTCAATTGAAATTCGCCGGTCTGATCCTCCACCGTCCACTCAATATCTCCATCGGCGTTCATGGCGGCCTCTCCCGCGCTGGTCTGGATATTCGAAACGGCCCAGCCTTCGGGAGGCGTCTCCACAACCGATATGGCGCCGGCTTCCCGCGTAAATACATTCACGCTGACGTTCAATACATCCTCGAACGTCGGCTGACCGTCGCCCGCAAACGACGCGACTCGAATCCCGCTCAGATCGATCAGATCGATTTCCGTATCAATGAAATAAAGATCGCTCAGCGAACCGTTCTCGTGCGCCGTCACCGCCAATCCGGCGTAAACCGGATCTTCCAAGTCTTCCAGAGTGATAGAGCCCATCGAGACTCGATCGCCCGCCTGATTGAGCATGTAAAAACTGACGATCTTGCCATTCCGCTCGATTTCGATATCGCCGAATTGGTCGCTGCTGCTGGCTTGAACCGTCACGGACGACTGGCCCTCGGCGGTTCGCGCCTCCGAAGAAACTGATAAGTCAGCATCCGTTAGAACAAAGATATATCCATACGACGAACCGGCGGAAAGACCGTTCCGAATCATGATCCCGCCTTTGGCGGAAGTGCTTGTACTGGATCCCGGATCAATCCAGGCGTTGCCCTTGATAGTAAACGGACCGGAAAATTCGCTGAACAAGAAATGGAATCCGTCGGCGGTTCCCCACACGTCGGCGCCGCTTCCTGTGACGAGATATTCTTCTGCATCGCTGTTATATTCCGCGTTGCCGGCCGCGGAGACGCTTCCGATATCGGCGTGGAAATCAAACTCGCCGACGGCCCCCTGCAAAACAGTGATTTGCAGATCCCCATCGGTGATGAGTCCATTGAAATTCCCCGAAAAAACATTGGCTTCCGCGCCGTCCGCCGGCTCGGCGGTATAGGAAACCGATGAAACGGCGGAAGTAAGATTCCAGGTAATCACGCCGCCGTCCGCCGCGCCGCCCTCGCTGATGCCGCCGGCCGTCCATCCTTCGGGAAGGATTTCAACGAGCGCGCCGTCCGCCGGAGTGGGAATATCCAATGTCACTTCAACAGGCATTCCCGGCGCTGCAAAATCTGCATGCAGGGATCGAACGGCAATAATTTGATTTACGTTTGCGTCTTCATACAGGGCTTGAATGTCTTCCTCGCTCAACGCCCGGCTGTATATGCGAACTTCATCGATGGCGCCGATATAATATTGATCGGCGGCGCCCTGCAGGCGGCTGCCAAACGTCAAATCGGCGCCCGTATCCGTCGCCGTCATCACCTCGACCGTGTCGCTGCCGGTCCCGCTCATCGCTTCTTCGACGCCGTCGACATAATGAACAACGTCCTGCATGAACTGTCCTTCAAAAACGCAGACTGCATGATGCCATTGCCCGTCGTTGATGGGTGTAGAACCTATGATGTAACTCCCTTCGATCTCCGTCCGTATTGCGCCGACCGTTCCGTTGCTCGAATCATGGTTGAGGCGCGTATGCCATTTCTCTCCCGTAGTGGAGAGCCCCCATCCGACAATTCCATTGGAGGCGTCCGCCGCCCAATCGGTCTTGATCCAATAACTGATGGATCGCGGCGAATTGCCGCCGATCCCTTTCCATGGAACCGTGACGTCGTCGTCGCCGCTGACGTAAATCCCGTTGCCAAGTTTACCCGCATACCAGATGGGTTCGCCGTTGCGAAACGACCCATCGCGGCCGTTCGACGAAGAATCTTGCACCACCGTTCCTTCACCCTCATCGAAATTCCAATAGCCTTCCAATCCATTCGCCAGATCCTGACTTATTGCGCAGGGAGCGGCGACAAGACAAAGGGCTATCACCCACAGAATAGGCGTCTTCTTATCTCGCATTCTGCTTTTCATGGTTCATTCCTCCCCTATAGGTATTTACCACTGATTAAAGAATCCTGCGATTCTACTTCTACAAAAGAATCTCTCAGATTCGATAGACCGAGTCAATAGCCGCAGAACGTTTGTTAAAAATTCAGGAGATTGGCTTTAGAAAAGCGAGTTGAACAGATTCTGGATTTAAGACATGATGAAGGGTGATGACAGAACGATTGCACCGGAAAATTTTTTGGCAAAAATCTCGTTGTTTTTGCAGAGTGTGATACACTGTATTCCATGGAATATCTGTAATGAAGCGTTGAGGATACAAACTATGAAATTATTCGTATTTAGAAATATGGCGCGGCTGATTAAAAATGGGAGTGAGGGCTTCAAAGTACGGAAAAAACAGCGATTACTCATCCGGCTGCTCAGCCTCTTTTTTCTATTGACATCCCCCGCCCTCTGGGCGCAAGACCAGCCCCCCCGCATGGATATAGGCTACGGAAACATCTCCTCCGCTGCGTTCTCGATGTTTGGACATAATTTAATATATACTCCAGATTCAACAAAAATTGCTTTTTCTGGTGATAAAGGCGTATATATCTATGAATTTGATAAGAACAATTATGAATTAACGGCAGGCGCTAAATTATTATTAGAGGATACGACGGTTAATGACATAGTTTTTACAAAAGCAATGTTGCCGGATGATCAAGAACGACTGTTATTAGCATGCGCGGATGGTGTCATTCGGGTTTATAATCCTGAGACGGGCGAAATAGTACAAATTTTGGAAGGTCACAGCGGTTCAGTATTAAAAATAATCGAAGGCTCTCTTCCAAACGAATATGTATCAGGTGATATCGATGGCAAGATAATTACATGGAAAATTCAAAGAACTAAAGAATTTTCGTTATATAAGAATATTGGAATTGGCAAACCCATTAAATCGCTTGACGCCTTCTTTGGAAATAATAATTACTGGATTATTGTTTCAACTCAAAACAGCCTCGAATTAAGAAATACATTAACAGGAGGCATCATTGATTCGCGGACGGAAACTGATTACATCGATGACATGAAGTTTACGCAAGACGGAAAGTATGTATTGATTGCCGGCGATAATTCTGCCAAATTGCTTGACGCCTCCAATTTAAATAACAATCCTATAATATCTTACGGTATCAGTTCAATAACAGAAATGAAGGAAATCCGATCTGTAGATTTCTCTTCTGACGAGTCGAAAGTTATCACGGGAGACGAATCCGGCGTCTATCGGATTTGGAATCGAAACAACGGGGCCACTCCAGTCTTAACAAATCAATCTCATTACAGCGCGATCCACACTTCCATATTTTCACCCGACATTGAAACATACGATTACTCACTCATCACAGCATCCAAAGAAAATGCATTTTTATGGCGATCATCTTCGGATTACCAAAATACCATCGAACGCTTCCCCTTCTGGGAGCATGACGACCATATCACGGATATTTGTATCACAAACGATAACCAATTTCTAATAACATCCGGAGCGAGCCGCACTATAAAATTATGGAAAGTAGATTTAACTATTCCTTCATCGGAACTTTGGGGCGTCATTACAAAACATAGTAATGAAATCTCATCGTTTTCATACTCTCATTTAGAAGGATTTTCCAGTTCTTTAGTAACCTGCGATAAAGGAGGATTTCGCTATCTTTGGGATCTCTCCTCTCATCAGCCTTATATGGGTAAAGAGATTAATAATAAAT
The DNA here is from genome assembly GCA_016934335.1 of Candidatus Omnitrophota bacterium. Taxonomy (GTDB): domain Bacteria; phylum Hinthialibacterota; class Hinthialibacteria; order Hinthialibacterales; family Hinthialibacteraceae; genus JAFGTC01. The sequence goes on from JAFGTC010000316.1 coordinate 62,175, forward strand.
ATGGTAGCCTTTTTTCCGCCGACGAAGGGAAAAATGTTTTTTTATCTAATGTCTATTCTAACAAAGTTAACGGCGAACAATATTTATTGTCAGTGGGTTATACAGGCGAATACGAACATAATGTCGGTAAGTTTCACTTAAACAGTCTGACAAGCGCCTCAGTAAACTTAAATGAAACAGATATTCAAGGATTATTAACAAGCGGTGATATTTCTCCAGACGGCAGCAGGTTTGTCACAGCGACAAAAGATGGAAAGATAAAATTATATAGCACAAACTCAGTATTGGCGCTCAATAGAATAAAAATTTCCTCCCCAGGCGATGTGTCTATTACAAGATTTATTGATGATGAAACAATATTTGTTGGAAGAAATACTGATTTTTATATTTTCCAATTCACTCATGATACAAGTATCCTTTTACATCAGGAAACATTACAATCCAGGGGAATATCCTTTTCAAAAATAAAAAACATCGCCGCTCTACTAACCGGTGATCATGAAGTCCAGTTGATCGATGTCACACCCGGCAGCGACAGCCTCCCGGGAATATATAAGGAAGACCTTTCCTCCCTTCCGAAACACAAGCAGGATTCCGAAAAAATCACCGCCATCTCTCTGTCGGAAGACGGCAAATACTTAGCCCTGGGCCGGCAAAACGGCGCCGCTTCCGTCGTGGATATAGAAAGTCTCTGGCCCCAAGCCGCCTCCACCCCCACGCCGGTACCGCCAACCGATACGCCAGTTCCGCCAACCGATACGCCTGTACCGCCAACCGATACGCCCATTCCGCCAACCGATACGCCCGTACCGCCAACCGATACGCCCGTGCCGCCAACCGATACGCCGGTTCCACCGACCAATACGCCCATTCCGCCAACCAACACGCCGGTTCCTCCGACCAACACGCCGGTTCCACCAACCAACACGCCGGTTCCGCCGACCGATACGCCGGTTCCGCCGACCGATACGCCGGTTCCACCGACCAATACGCCCATTCCGCCAACCAACACGCCCGTTCCGCCAACCGATACACCGGTTCCACCGACCAACACGCCGGTTCCGCCGACCAACACGCCCACACCTACGCTGACATTCACGCCCAGCCCTACTGACACGCCTTCGCCGACGCCTCCTCCCTCCGCCCCGCAATGGATCAGGGATATCCCCGACATTCGCTTGCTCCAGGGGCAGGCGGCCGAAGCGATTCTCGATTTAGACGATTACGTCTACGATGCGGATACCCCGCTGAACGAACTGCAATGGAAATATTCCTCCGCGGACGGCATAGCGGCGTCCATCGATTCCGAACACCGCCTCTTCCTGCCCGCGATCGAAACTACCGGCGAAGGCGGAACCCTGACGATCCAAGCCTCGGACGGGGCCAATCAAATCGAACAGCAGGTTCGCGTCAAAACTTCGTCGTTCCGAATCAAAACCAACCGGGAACTGCAATGCCCCATCGCGGTCATCCCCGGAAAAATAACCTATACCAGCCCTTACCGGCTGGACGATCTATTGGAAAAAATCGACGTGGATTATCCCGACGTATTTCTATGGTCGATCCTGGAGCCGCTGCCCGAAGGCATCCGAAGCGTTTCGATTCACGAAGACACATCGTTCACCGTCTTATCGGAAAACGAATGGGCCGGGCCGCCGGTTCAAATCGCCTTCGTTGTGCGCCGCGCCGAAGCCACGGCCACGCCGACCGGTACGCCGACTCCCGTCGCAACCAATACGCCCACACCAACCTGGACGCCCACTCCAACCTGGACGCCCATTTCGGCGAGTACGCCCACACCGACGCTGCCCAAGCCTCCATCCCCCACTCCGGCGGCGCCCACGCCCACGCCGACGCCTTACGGCATCGACCGATTCACCTTCCCCGAAATCGTGTTCAGCGAAACGCGGCTGGGGCCGCTCGATTGGATCGTAGAGCCTTCGGGCCGCCTGGCGGCCGCACATTACGACGCGGGCGCGATCGGCTTTTACACGCGCGATGGTCGGGAATATACGGAAGCCGCCGGCATCGAAGCGCAGTTCGGTCTGGCGAACATCGCCATGGACGACTTCAACGGCGACGGCCACATGGATCTTTACGCGCTCAACGTGATTCAAGAAACCCTCGGCGTCTACATCGGCGATGGAAGCGGGGGCTATGCCTTGAGCGCCTCGCTCGATGTGAGCGAAGCGCAGATCCCCGACATCTACAGCCTCAACAATGGCGTACGCTATCGATCGCTGCTAGTGGGACGAATCAATGGAGACGAAAAAGCCGACGCCGTCATTCGAGGAAGACAAACGATCCTCATCGCAATCGCCGGCGACGACAACCGGCTTCACATCGAACAGCGCATCGAGTTGGACGGCGTCAGCCGATTCATCAACGGCGGCGACTTCGACGGCGACGGCGACATCGATTTTCTGCTCGGCTTGCGCTCCGCCTCGGGACAGCAGCAAATTCGAATTTACAAATCGGAAGACGGGCAATTTTCGCTGGCGCAAACCCTTCGCACCGACTTCGAATTGGAAGGCAACAATCCGCTGCAAACAGTTTTATACGACTGGAACGCAGACGGCCGGCTCGATCTGAGCGTGTTGGTCTTCACCGGCGCCGTCCAGCGATACATCAACGGCCAAGACGGCCTGTTCACCCGCATCGACGACATCGTCGCCCTTCCGCTGGGCGAGGTTGTAGCGATCGATCTGCCCGATCTCGATAACGACGGCGTTCCCGAACTGATCGGCCTGCACCGCAGCCAGAAAGGACTCGCACTGGTTTTAGTATGCTGCGATGGCTATGCACAGCAGAAATCGATCCCGATCAGCGACGACGCCCCCGAAGGCGAGCGCTACGCTCTGCACTGCCTGGACGCCGATCTCGACGGCGACCTGGACATCCTATTCACGCGCAGTTATCACGACGACCTGGTCTGGATGGTCAACGGCGTCAATTAAAACGCTGAAGACCAGTCAGTTCATTTTCACGATCATCAAACCGCGCGCCGGGACGGCGATCTCCGCTTTTCCCGGCGCGGCGGATATAAAGCCGCTTGACTCGGGCAGACAGAGAAGCGGCGACAACTGAGTCTTCGCGGATTTTTTCCTCAAGACCGCCTTGATTTCCGCATCGTTGAAATTCTCGATCCCATAAACATCGTCGCCGAACATATACAAAGCGACGCGGGTCGGCGCATCGAATTCCAAGCCGAACGGCGCCAGCAAAGCGCGGCGCATCGCACCAAGCCGCTCTTCCGGAAGATTCATCAAATCCCAAAAATCATCGGGAACGTCCAGAATCATCGAATCGTCCAGCTGCTCTTTCAAAGACAAAGGCAGCTTTTCCGCCAGGCGTTTTGTGACGAGAACCGGCTTTTGATCCGCAAGCATTTGACCTAATTTCTTTGCCAGTTGATCGTCTTTGAGAGAATGATACGGGAGAAACGCCGCGGGAGCGTCCGGATCGATCTCCACGGCGGGCTTTAACGGCAGCCCCAGCATGCCGATGAAATCATAGATGTAGCGGTCGCCTTCCCCTTCGCTGTTGGGGATCTTGGGCGCGTGGATGCCGCGAATCTCTTTCCCGCGCACAATCTTCGCCAGATCAAAAAGTTTCGGCAGTTCATCCCGCAGCGCTCGAATGTTCTCCGGCCCGTTGCTTCTGACAAGAGAGCCATAGCAAAACAAAAGAGCTTCCCTGGCGCCGCCGAGAATGGTTTGACGCGCCTGCTCGAGATAGGTTTTGGGGGATGTGCCGTACGGATCGAACCAGCCGCCGCCGCACTTCTCGCCTCCCAAAACGCCCAGCCAGCGCATGATGAAAAACGCTTCGTACTGCGCCTTCCGCCCCCAGCGCTCCGAATCGGGATCGCGGGTCTCGGTTCCCACCCAAATCTTGTCGAACATCTCGCTCTGCCGCACGACCTCGTAGCCCCTTGAGTGAAAACCGTCATACCACTGAGGATATTTGATGATAATCTTCACGCCGGGATTGGCCTGGCGGGCGGGATCGATCACGAAACGCTTCGATACATCGACCAGCATGTCGCAGCGGAAATCATCCCACGACCGCTCGCCCTTCGCTTTCTTGCAGTCTTCGCACTCACACCCCGTCGCGAAGAAGTCGTCGATCATCACTTCATCGAAAAGCGAAGCGCTGTACGTAAAAACACGCTTCAATGTTTCCAGCGACTTTGAATCGCTGAAACAAGGAAAGATCCAGCCGTTCACGCTGTCCCGGCCGATGTTGGTCGTCGTAATGCAGCCGCTGACCTCGATCCCTTCCTCTTGAAATTTCTTTTTCGCGTTAAGCAGCACGTCTCGATCCGCCGTGTAATTTCCGCGAAAGACTTCCAGATAGACATGCGTCACAGCCGTGTCTTTGCACCACTGAACCGCCTCCTGCAGCGAATCGGGCTGCGCAAGAAAATCGCGTACGTCCTGCGCAGTAAACAAAGTGGAAAATCGCATCGCGTCCCGGTTGGCCTGCGCCTGCTGCCATAAATCGGCGGAATTCGCGACGCCCCCGAACCAGACCGGCAACAGCAGAATTATTGACAAAACACGGTTCTTCAAACAATAAATAGAATGAGTTTTTACCATGATTCACCTCTTTGTTTAACGGATAGAAAAAATAGAGTCCTTCATCAACATAAGCATTCCATCTCCGCGTTTCAAGCGCTTGAGTCTAAGACGGCGAATTATGCGTCTGTTTCGCTTTCCATGCATTCAATCATTTGCATGAATTGAGAGGAGAATTTATCGAGGGATCAGCCAGACGGTTTGATAGGGCGCCAACATTAATTTCCCTTTTTTCAATGGCCGCGTTTCATTGCGAATCAAGTCGACGCATTCGCCCCGTTGGTCAAGCAATGGAATGCGCCCGAAAATCGGCGCCGATTTTCTTTCCGCCGTAACGTTGCTGATTGAAATAATCGCCTCGCTTTCGTCCGGCGAAATTCGCTGAAATGCAAAAAATGCATCGCCCAGTTCGAAGATCTGCTGCCCCCCGTCCGGATGGAAGGCGGGGTGTTCGGCGCGCAGTCTCAAAAGCCGCGCCAGTTCGCCGAAAACATGTGCGGCGGTCGACTTGGGATCATGAAGAATTTCCAACAACTCGCTCTCGCTCCACTTCCTGCGATTGATGGAGCGCACCTGCCCGGTGCGATTGACGGCGGCGTAATCGTTGCGCGTCGCCGTCAGGCTGTGAAAATACAATGCCGGAATACCCTTCAATCCCAGCGGAATAATTTGAGAGCAGAGAAACCGTTGCGCATGCAGCGGCCAATCGGGCCGTCCCGGTTCGGAAAGCGCATCGAAATACGTGATGTTGAGTTCATAGGGGCTTTCCCCTCCGTCAGGATTGGTTTTGGTTGAAACGAATCCGCCGCGATGATGAACGCTCTCGATCAAGGAGCCGAATTCCTCGGCGGGGAGCAGCCCCTCCAAGGGCCGCACGCCGATGCCATCGTGCGAAGCGGTGAAATTCAAAAATGCGCAGCCGGCGGGCGGATCCTTGAGATCGCGGGCCCATTGCGTCAGAGAAGCCGCGCTTCCCTTCAGCAACGTATGCAGCAAAAGGGGCGGCAGGCTGAACTGATACACAATCTGGGCCTCATCGCCGTCGCCGAAATAACTTACATTCTCCTCGTGCGGAACATTGGTTTCGGTAAGAATGAGAACTTGAGGAGCGAGCATCTCGAGAAAATCGCGAAACAGTTTGACAATGGCATGAGTTTGAGGAAGATGGACGCACGATGTGTTCAGCTCTTTCCACAAGTAAGCAATGGCGTCGAGGCGGACTACACGCACCCCTTGCGTAATAAAAAACATAAGAATATCGAGAAATTCAAAAAGAACGTCGGGGTTGGCGAAGTTGAGATCGATTTGATCGGAGCTGAATGTCGTCCAGACATGCCGCAGACCCGCCGGCGTTTGAACGGGCGTCAAGAGCGGGCTGGTGCGCGGGCGAACGACGGAATCGAGATTCGTCTCGGGATCGACCTCGATGAAATAATGACGCCCCGGCGCGATTCCATTCAGATAATCTCGATGCCAGGCGCATTGACTGGAAACATGATTGAGCACCAAATCGAACATCATGCGGAACGATTCCGCAATCGACCGAATATCGTCCCACGAACCCAATTCAGGATCGACCTGCTTATAATCAATCACCGAAAATCCGTCGTCGGACGAAGAGGGGAAAAAAGGCAGAATATGAATCGCGCTGACGGCGCCCTTCAAATGATCGTCCAAAAATCGCTTCAATACGACCAGCGGCTTTTCGGGATGATCTTGACCGCCGTCTTTCTGAACCATGTCGCCATACGTGATCAGCAGGCTGGCGCGCTGATCCCATGGCAATTCGAATCGGGGAAAATCGACGCCGACGCCGTAGCGCCCCACCAGCATGGCCAGCCGCTCCATGCACTCGAACGCCCGATAATCGTATAATTCCTTCATATGCTGCTGAATTCGGGCAAGATATGAACTGGCAAAGGTTTTGATCATGATCGCTCCATACCGGCTTTACCGTCCTCATGCCGGACTTCTCGTCCCGATGATGTTGGCGATCAGAGAATACAGTTTGCGGCGCAGCACTGAAAAACTGTAGAACTTGGCGGCCAGATTATAGTTATAATCGACCATCTCTTGGCGATACTCCGAATCCTCTAAAATACGGCGCACTTCCTGCACGGCTTTGTGCGTGACATAGCCTTCCATGATGGGCGCGCGAAATCCTTTGGGTTCAATATCGCGCACGAAGATGGAGTAGCGATTGACGAACACCGGCTTCTTGAAATAAAACGCTTCCAGCAGAGCGTTGCCGAATCCTTCGTATAGACTGGTGTACGTAACCAGATCCGCATGGGGATAAAGATCCCACAGCGTATAGATTTTCTTGCCGCGCCGGTCGATTTTTCGTTTATCCCCGATTCGCGTTTCAATAAAGCGAAGATCCACTCCTTCCCGATGCGCCGTCTCGTTCAACATGGATCGATATTCGAAGCCTTCATCTCCCGCTTCATGCGAAATCACCAGCTTATATTTGGGATCGCCGAGCATTTTGACCAATTGAATGGCATGCTCGATGCCCTTGCGAGGAACCACTCGCGTGGGCTGCAGAATCATCACATCATCCGGCCCCAGGCCGATTTCCGCCCGAATGTCGGATGAATACTCATCCAAGCCCGGTGCGGGATTTTCAAAATCGAAGACATTCGGCACCAATGTAGAGGGAACGCCCTTCCGCCAGGAAAGTTCTTCCTGAGCGGATTGATTAATGACCGCATGCTGCAAATCCACTTCGCGGGGAGGGAAGGACATCTCCAGATAATCGTTGACGGAATTGACCAAAAACCGCGTCCGCTCCCAATAAAAATCGTGATGGTGCCCGATGGCGGGCATGCGCGTCTCGCTCAGCAGTTCGGTAACTGCAACCCCCAATGGAATATGCATGGGAATGCTCACAACATTCTCCAGGATCAGCAGAGAAATATCATAATGATTGATGAATTCGTAGAGAGTATATTTCAAATACAAAGCCAAATCCCAAATCCGCCGGGTGACGGCGGGATTGCGAGTCGTAGTCCCCCAGACCTGACTATTGATCCACTCCACTTCGGGATGGCCGAAATACGCCTCGGGAACGCAGAAACTTTCCTCAGGATCTCGATCCATGCGGCCTGCATACCAGAAGTTCAAATGCTGCTGATCCTCATAAAAAACGCGGGCCCACTTGGCGCTTTCCAAAGTCACGCCGTCCGTTCCGGCAAATCGCGTGGATACAAAACCTATATGCTCACCCATAATCTTATGAATGCAGTCAAACTCGGCGGCAATACACCCGCCACTATTCCTGAAACGATAGACAGTCGGCGTCAAAATAGGTTCATAAGAACGCCGCCGGGGCTTCTCATCTTTATGTTACAAAAGTTGCAAAGATCAAAGAACTGAGCATTTTAGAAATATACTATTCGCTTCACCTTAAAAACAAATTATACTTAAGAATGAGCGTAGGTGGAATCCTGTTTTTTTCCTTCAATGGATATGTATATTTTTTGTATTCATAGATAGGCGATATTTGTCGACAATCGCGACCCTCTTTTCCAGGATGGAACATGAATGAATTAAATGAAATTCTTCCTTTGCTGCCTCAATACCAACGAGAACTGGCTTCCCTGCGCGAAATCTTCCTGGCCAATCTCGTGATGATCGGCGAAATCCCCTCGCCGACCATGGGAGAAAGGAACCGGATCAAATTTTTATGCGACCGATTCAGCGAGTGCGGCCTTCAGAATTGCTCCACCGATGAAAAAGGAAACGGTCTTGGGATTTTACCGGGGCAGGAAGGAGATCGAAACATTTTAATCGTCGCTCACGCCGACACGCTTTTTTCCGAACAGATCGACCACACTTTGACAGTCGAAACCGATAAAGTCATCGGCCCCGGCGTGGGCGACAACAGCATGGGAATGGCGGCCATCGCCTCTCTTCCGACCATCCTGGAGCATTTGAGCATCCCGCTCCAATCCAACTTAATCCTGATGGGCTCCGTTCGCGGCCTCGGCCGGGGAAACCTGGAAGGCCTCCGTTTTTTCCTCAATAACAACGTAATCCCCATCCATGCCGGCATTTGCCTGGAAGGCATCCAACTGGGCCGCTTAAGCTACAGCTCGCTGGGAATGATCCGGGGAGAGATTCTGGTCGCCGTCCCCAAGAGATACGATTGGACCCAGTTCGGAGCGTCGGGCGCCATAATCGTCTTGAACGACATCATCGCCAAAATCAACGAAATCCGCGTTCCCCGGCGCCCGCGAACCGCCATTATGTTCAGCTCCATCCAAGGAGGCGGAACCTCTTTCAACACCATGGCGACTCGCTCGCGCCTGCGCTTCGAAGTTCGAAGCGAATCGGCGGAAGTGGTCGACGAAATCCAAAAACAGATCGAAGACATCGTCGAAGAAATTCAATGCCGCACCAATGTTAACATTTCACTGGACATTTTCGCGGAAAGGCTGCCCGGTGGAATCTCCTTTCGCCACCCTCTGGTAGAGGCCGCACGGGATATCATGCAGCAATTGAACATCCGCCCCTGGATTACTCCCAGCATCTCCGAATTATCAGCCTTCATCGATCATGACATCCCTGCCGTCACCCTGGGTATAACCACCGGCGAGCAAACGGACGAAATCCCTGAAATCATCGATATCGAACCGATCTTTAAGGGACTTTCACAGTTGCTGGGAGTCATTTTAGCCATCGATAGCGGATATTGCGATGAAAAATAATAGCTGGCTTCAAACCAATACTTTTCATTATTCGCAATTCTGGGATCTTCTCAAATTGATCGAAGAGAAAGAGCGCCAAGAACTCACCCTGTCTCTTTGCATCCCCACCTTGAACGAAGAAAAAACCATCGGAAAGGAAATCGTCATTTTCCATTCCGAACTGATGAATCGCTACCCCCTCCTGGATGAAATAGCAGTCATCGATTCAGGATCATCCGACCGGACGCGCGAAATCGCCGCCAATTTCGGCGCGGACGTATATTTATCTTCCGAGATCCTTCCCGAGATGGGCGAGAAGCGCGGCAAAGGCGAAAACCTCTGGAAAGCCATTTATCAACTCAAGGGCGACATCATTATTTATGTAGACGCCGACATCAAAAACATCCACCCGCGCTTTGTCTATGGTTTGGCGGCCCCCTTGATTTATCATCCCGAAATTCAATACGTGAAAGCCTTTTACGATCGCCCGCTGGCCATGTCCAGTGAAATCCGCCCCTCGGGCGGCGGCCGCGTGACCGAAATCTTGATCCGCCCGCTTTTCTCGCTCTTTTTCCCCGAATTGACCGAGATCATCCAACCGTTATCCGGCGAATACGCTGTGCGCCGGGGCGTGCTCGAACAAATTCCCTTCCCCATCGGCTACGGCGTCGAGACCTCGCATCTGATCGACGTTTACAGAAAGTGGGGAATCGAAGCCTTCGGTCAAACCGATCTCGATCAGCGCGTGCACCGCAATCAGGAAACCCGCGATTTGGGTAAAATGGCCTTTGGCATCCTGCAGACGTTTCTTTCACGCGTGCAGGCGCTGGGAATCATCAAGGATCTTCCCGAATTAAACAAAGTGCTCTGCCAAACCATCGTCCAGGACAAGCAGCACGAACGCGTGGAATATTTCATCCAGGAAGAAGAACGCCCGCCCATGATCGAATTGGAAGCGTACCGAAAGAAAATTCACTTGTATTCATGAAACATGCTCCCTGCATCGCCCTGCTTCATTATCACATCCAGCCCGGCGGCGTGACGCGCGTCATGCAGCACGCAGTCCGCGCCCTCGAAAGTCAGTATGCATTTACTGCGATTACGGGCGAAAACGATTCCATCGACGCAATGCGCGATCTGCATTGCTCCATTCTGGAACTGCCGGGTTTGGGCGCCATGGGATACGCCCGCATCCCATCTGAGGAACGAGCATCATCTTCTCTGACGGACATCCACGGCATGCCGCTCGGCGGCGCCGGCGCTCTTGCCGAACGGATTCTGCAATCCGCCGGCTCGTCTCAATTCTACGATGTCTGCCATATCCATAATCACTCGCTGGGGAAGAATCCCGTTTTCACGGAAATAACCCATCAACTTGCAATGAAAGGGCAGCGCCTTCTTCTTCAGATTCACGATTTCGCCGAAGACGGCCGGCCGCGAAATTATAATTTCCTGCGCCGTCATCTCGAATCGAACCATCCCGGCGCCTTTCGCAGGATTCTCTATCCGCAGGCATCGCATGTTCATTACGCCGTCCTCAACGCGCGCGACCGGCGCATGCTAGAACAGGCCGGCGTCCCCGCAGACCGGCTGCATGACCTCCCCAATCCCGTTTGGCTGGAAGACAGGGGAGAAAGGCAAAAA